>NZ_JAQYWZ010000387.1:0-4603 GCF_036290945.1 Streptomyces sp. BE303 | reverse complement strand
GGCGTCGAGGGCCCGGCTGCGCAGGGCGGAGACCCGGGCGCCGTCCTCCAGGCTCAGCGCGCCGGCCACCACCGCGGCGGCGATCTCGCCCTGCGAGTGGCCGAGGACGGCGTCGGGGTGGACGCCGTGGTGCTGCCAGAGCGCGGCGAGGGAGACCATCACCGCCCACAGGGCGGGCTGGACGACGTCGACCCGCTCCAGCGGCTCGGCGTCGCGCAGCAGCCGGGTGAGTGACCAGTCGACGTGCGGCGCGAGCGCCTGCTCGCACTGCGCGATCCGCTCGGCGAACGCGGGCTCGGTGTCCAGCAGCGCGGCGGCCATGCCGGCCCACTGCGAACCCTGGCCGGGGAAGACGAAGACCGTGCGCCCGTCCGAGGCGTCCCGGCCGCGCACCAGGTGCGCGGCCCCGCCCGCGAGGCCGGTCCGCAGCTGTGCGCGGTCGCCGACCAGCACCGCGCGGTGCTCGAAGGCGGTCCGTCCGGCCAGCGTCCGGGCGACGGCCGACGGGGCGGCGTCCCGGTCGGCCAGCCGTTCGGCCAGCCGGTCGAACTGGTCGTCCACGGCCTGCTCGGTGCGGCCGGAGAGCAGCCAGGCGACCGGCTCGTCCGGAGCGTCCCGCGTCACCGGCGCGGCGTCGGCGGCCGGGGCCTCCTCCAGGATCACGTGCGCGTTGGTGCCGCTCATGCCGAACGAGGACACCCCCGCGCGGGCCGGGCGGTCCGCCTGCGGCCACGGCACCGCCTCGGTGACGAGCGACAGTGCGCCGGCCGACCAGTCGACCTTGCCGGAGGGCCGGTCGACGTGCAGGGTCGCGGGCACCAGGCGGTGCTGGATCGCCAGCACCGCCTTCATCACCCCGGTGACCCCGGCGGCGGCCTGGGTGTGCCCGACGTTGGACTTCACCGAGCCCACCAGCAGGGGGAGTTCGGCCGGCCGCTGCTGCCCGTAGGTGGCCAGCAGGGCCTGGGCCTCGATCGGGTCGCCCAGCGTGGTGCCGGTGCCGTGCGCCTCGACCACGTCGACCTCGGCGGCCCGCAGGCCGGCGTCGGCCAGCGCCGCGCGGATCACCCGCTGCTGCGAGGGCCCGTTGGGGGCGGCCAGGCCGTTGCTGGCGCCGTCCTGGTTGACCGCCGAGCCGCGCAGCACCGCCAGCACCGGGTGCCCGTTGCGCCGCGCGTCGGAGAGCCGCTCGACCAGCAGCACGCCGGCGCCCTCGGACATGCCCATCCCGTCCGCGGCGTCCGCGAAGGCCTTGCAGCGGCCGTCCGCGGCGAGCCCGCGCTGGCGGGAGAAGCTGAGGATCGCGCCCGGCGTGGACATCACCGCCACGCCGCCGACCAGTGCGAGCGAGCAGTCGCCGGCGCGCAGCGCCCGGGCGGCCAGGTGCAGCGCGACCAGTGAGGCCGAGCACGCGGTGTCGACGGTGATCGCCGGGCCTTCGAGGCCGAGCGTGTAGGCCACCCGGCCGGAGACCACACTGGCCGCGCTGCCGGTCAGCAGGTGGCCCTCGTTCTCCGCGGACTGGGCCACCGCGGCGGCGTAGTCCTGGTAGTTGACGCCGGTGAACACCCCGGTGCTGCTGCCGCGCAGCGCCACCGGGTCGATGCCGGCCCGTTCGAGCGCCTCCCAGGAGGTCTCCAGCAGCAGCCGCTGCTGCGGGTCCATGGCGAGCGCCTCGCGCGGCGAGATGCCGAAGAACTCGGCGTCGAAGTCGCCCGCGTCGTGCAGGAAGCCGCCGTGGCGGGTGGTGGAGGTGCCCGGCCGGTCCGGGTCGGGGTCGAACAGGGTGTCCAGCGGCCAGCCGCGGTTGACCGGGAACTCGGACACCACGTCACCGCCCTCCACCAGCAGCTGCCACAGCTGATCCGGCGTGCTGATCCCGCCCGGCAGCCGGCAGCCCATCGCGACGATCGCGATCGGTTCGTCGGGTTCGGCGGCCCGCACGCCCGGGTCGTCGGCCGCGTCGGAGCGCTCACCGAGCAGGGAGGAGCGGATCAGCTCGGCCAGCACCCCGGCCGACGGGTAGTCGAAGACCAGGGTGGCGGGCAGCCGCAGACCGGTGGCCGCGTTGAGCCGGTTGCGCAGCTCGACGGCGGTCAGCGAGTCGAAGCCCAGCTCCTGGAAGGCCCGGCCGGCGGGCACGGCCTCCGCCGATCCGTGCCCCAGCACCTCGGCCGCGTGGCCGCGCACCAGGTTGAGGACGACCCGGGTCTGCTCGGCCTCCGGCAGTCCGGCCAGCCGCTCGCGCAGCACCGAGGCGGCCGGGGTGGCGGCCGGCGCCGCCGTCGTCCCGCCGAGCGCGCGGACCTCCGGCACCCCGGTCAGCAGGCGGCTGGGCCGCACCGAGGTGAAGACCGCCGAGAACTGCGCCCAGTCCACCTCGGCCAGGGCGATGACCGTCTCGTCGTCGTCCAGCGCGTGCTGCAGCGCGGTGACCGCCGGCTCGGGGTCGATCAGCGGCAGGCCCTGGCGCTGCACCCGGTGGAAGTCGGCCTCGTCGAGGGTCTCCCGCTCGGCCCACGGGTTGGCCGCCTTCCACACGCCCCAGTCGACGGTGGTGGCGGTCAGTCCGCGGGCGCGGCGGGCCTCGGCGAGCGCGTCCAGGTAGGCGTTGCCCGCCGAGTAGGCGGCGTGGTTGCTGCTGCCCCAGACGCCCGCGATCGAGGAGAACAGCACGAACGCGTCCAGCTCGCGGTCCAGCAGCTCGTCCAGGTGCTTGGCACCGGCGGCCTTCGCGGCGACCACCCGCTCGAAGGAGTCGACCGGGACGACGTCCAGCGGCGCCAGCTCGATGTAGGCGGCGGCGTGGAAGACGGCGGTGACCGGCTCGCCCCGCTCCTCCAGGTCGGACAGCAGGCGGGCGACCTCCTCGCGGTCGGCCACGTCGCACCGCGGCAGGCTCAGCCGGGTGCCCAGTTCGGCGAGTTCGGCCGTCAGCTCGGCCGCTCCGGGGACGTCCGCGCCGCGCCGGCCGGGCAGCACCAGGTGCTCGGCGCCGCCCCTGGCCAGCCACCGGGCGAGGTGCGGGCCGAGCGCGCCGGTGCCGCCGGTGACCAGGACGGTCCCGCGCGGTCGCCAGGCGCGGCGCGGCACGGTGGGGCGCGGGGCGCGGACCAGCCGGCGGGCGTACAGACCGGCCGGGCGGACCGCGAGCTGGTCCTCGCCGGTCGCGCCGGTCAGCGCCGCCCGCACGGCGTCCAGGGCGCGCGAGTCGAGCACCGGCGGTAGGTCGACCAGACCGGCCCAGCGCGCGGAGTGCTCCAGCCCGGCGACCATGCCGGTGCCCCAGACCAGGGCCTGGTCCGGTGCGGTCAGCGGGTCGCCGACGCCGACCGACACCGCGCCCCGGGTGGCGCACCAGAGCGGCGCGTCCATCCCCAGGTCGCCCAGCGCCTGGATCAGCGCCAGGGTGAGCGCGGCGCCGGTGGGCAGCGCCGGGTGGGCCGGGTGCGGTTCACCGGCCGACGCGAGCAGCGACAGGATGCCGGTGAGGCCCTCGGTGCCGCCGTCGGTTTCGGCCGTCGCGGCGGCCAGCCGCTCGGCCGCGGCGGAGCGCTCCACCTCCCGCTCGCCCAGCTCGACGGTGCGCACCTCGGCGCCGTCCCGGCCCAGTGCCCCGACCAGCGCCGCCACGTCGTCCGCCGGGTGCCCGGCGGGCACCACGAGCAGCCAGCGGCCGCCGAACGCGTCGTGCGCGGGGGTGGGCAGCTGCTGCCACTGGACGCGGTAGCGCCAGGACTCCAGCGCCGAACTCTCCTGCTGCCGGCGGTGCCAGGCGTTCAGCGCCGGCAGCACCTCGCCCAGCGACCCGGCGTCCACCGCCAGGGTGCGGGCCGTCGCGGCCAGGTCCGCGTCCGCGACCAGCCGCCAGAACGCGCCGTCGTCGCCCTCGGCGCCGGTGCCGGCGGGAGCGTCGGCGCTCAACCAGTAGCGCTGCCGCCGGAAGGGGTGGGTCGGCAGCTCGATCCGCCGCCCGCCGCCGCCCGAGTACACCGCGCTCCAGTCGACCGGCACTCCGCGCACCCACAGCTCGGCCGCCGTCGTGAGCAGCCGGGGGAGGCCGCCCTCGTCGCGCCGCAGGGTGCCGGTGGCCAGCACGTCGGGCACGCCGGCCGCCGCCGCGCCGTCCAGGACCGGCAGGGTCAGCACCGGGTGCGGCGAGACCTCCAGGAAGACCTGGTACCGCTGGTCGGCGAGCGCGCGCACCCCGGTCTCGAAGAGCACGGTCCGCCGCAGGTTGGTGTACCAGTAGTCGCCGGTCATCAGGGTGGTGTCCAGCCAGTCGCCGGTCACCGTCGAGAAGAGCGGCACCCTGCTCGCCGTCGGCCGCACCCCGGCCAGCAGCCCGGCGAGCCGCTCGCGGATCCGCTCGACCTGCGCCGAGTGCGAGGCGTAGTCCACCGGGATCACCCGGGCCCGGACGCCCTCGCGCTCGCAGACCGCGACCAGCTCCGCCAGGGCCTCGTTGTCGCCGCTGACGACGACGGCGGTGGGGCCGTTGACGGCGGCGACGGAGATGCGGTCGTGCCAGGGGGCGATGAGTTGGTGGGTGTGGTCGAGGGGGTGGGTGAGGGAGACCATGCCGCCGGTGCCGGTGATGGTG
>NZ_JAQYWZ010000386.1:0-346 GCF_036290945.1 Streptomyces sp. BE303 | reverse complement strand
TCCCCTCGCCGACCAGCACCGCCCGCTCGGCGAACAGGCTGCGCCCGAGCGCCAGCGCCCGCCCGACCGCGTGCGGGTCGACCGGCGGCGCGGCGGACAGGTGCTCGAAAAGCCGGGCCGCCTGGGCCAGCAGCGCCTCCGGGGTCCGCGCCGTCAGCCGCCAGCCCGCCGGCCTCCCGGACGGCGCGACACGTCCGGGGCCGGCCTCCGGCGGCGCGGACTCCAGGATCCAGGGCGCGTTGCTGCGGCGCCCCCCGCGAACTCCCCCGCGATTTACACTCTGCCCCCCCCCGCGGCTCTCCCCAACACGCGGGGGATCGGGGCGGCGCTGGCGCTCGGGCGCAGC
>NZ_JAQYWZ010000385.1:0-398 GCF_036290945.1 Streptomyces sp. BE303 | reverse complement strand
TTTGGGTTGGGGGGTGTGTTGTGTTTTTTGGGGTGTGGTGTTTTGGTGGTTGTTGGTGGGGGGGGGGGGTGGTGGGGGGGTGGGGGGTGGTTTGTGTGTGGGGGGGGGGGGGGGGGGGGGGGGGGGGGGGGGGGGGGGGGTGTGTGTGTGTGGGTGGTTGGTTTGTTTTTGTGGTGGGCGTGGGGGGGGGGGGGTGGGGGGGGGGGGGGCGGGGGGGCCACCCGCCGGACGCCCGCCCCCGCCCGGCACCCCGGCACCCGGCCCGGGCCCGGCCCCCCCCCCCCCCGCCCCCCCCCCCCGCCCCCACCGCGCCCCCGGTACCCCCCCGCCCGCCCCCCCCCCGCCCCGCGCCCCCCTGACCGCCTCGCGGGCGCGCCGTCCGCCGCCCCGACGGCGGG
>NZ_JAQYWZ010000384.1:0-276 GCF_036290945.1 Streptomyces sp. BE303 | reverse complement strand
TTCCGCGGCACCGATGCGAACACCTCAGCCACGAACGCGGCCAACTCGCCACGGAGTTGCTCAATCTCCCCCAAGTTCACGCCGACCAGGATGCCCGACAGGCCGACCAAGATCAATACAAGTTAACGAAGTACTACTAGTACTCCAGTGAGAGTTCTCCATCGGGCCTGGTCAGCGGCCTGGGGACGGGGAGTTTAGCGAGGCTGCGGCGTGGGTGGGGTGGTTTTGGCGTGGCTGTCCCACCCACGAGTGGCCGCGCCGCATGTAGTGGCAGCG
>NZ_JAQYWZ010000383.1:0-100475 GCF_036290945.1 Streptomyces sp. BE303 | reverse complement strand
GCCGTACATCTCGTCGAGCACGTCGCCGAGACCGGCCTCGCGGGCGGCGGCGAGGCCGGCGCCGACGCCGTACCAGCCGGGGACGATCTGGCGGGACTGGGTCCAGCCGAACACCCACGGGATGGCGCGCAGGCCGTCCAGGCCGGCGCCCGAGTCGGGGCGGCGGGACGGACGGGAGCCCAGGTGGAGTTCGGCGAGCTGGTCGACCGGGGTGGCCGCGAAGAAGTAGGCGGGCAGGTCGGGGTGGTCGACGAACCGGCGGTAGGCGGTGTGGGCGGCGGCGGAGACGACCTCCATGGCGGCGTCCCAGCGGGCCAGCTGTTCGGCGGACTGCCGGGGCGCGGTGTGCAGGGCGGTGGCCTGGAGGCTTGCGGCGACGGCGAGTTCGAGGTTCTCGCGGGCGAGCGAGGGCAGCAGGTACTTGTCGGATATCGCCTCGCCCTGCTCGGTGACCTTGATCTCGCCCTCCAGGGTGCCCCACGGCTGGGCGAGGATCGCGTCGTGCGAGGGGCCGCCGCCGCGGCCGACGGTGCCCCCGCGGCCGTGGAAGAGGCGCAGCCGGACGCCGTACCGGTGCGCTACGTCGCGCAGCCGCCGTTGGGCGCGGTGGATCTCCCACTGGGAGGTGGTGATGCCGCCGAACTTGGAGGAGTCGGAGTAGCCGAGCATGACCTCCTGGACGTCGCCGCGCAGGGTGACCAGCCGGCGGTAGGAGGGGTCGGCGAGCAGGTCCTCCAGGATGTGACCGGCGGCCCGCAGTTCGTCGGTGGTCTCCAGCAGCGGCACCAGGCCGATCCGGGCGGTCCCGGCGTGCAGGTCGATCAGGCCGGCCTCGCGGGCGAGCACGGTGGCCGCGAGGACGTCGTCGGCGCCGCGGCACATCGAGACGACGTAGGACTCGACGACCTCGGGGCCGAAGGTGTCCAGGGCACGCCGGACGGTGTGGAAGACGTCCAGGGTGCGGGCGGCGGCCGGGTCGAGGGGAGCCGGACCCAGCAGCCGGCGGGAGGTCAGCTCCTTGGCGAGCAGGCGCTGCCGGTAGTCGCGGGGCATGTCCGCGTAGCGCCACGACTCCTCGTCGAGGCGGTCGACGAGGAGGCCGACGGCGTGGTGGTGGGCGTCGGCGTGCTCGCGGACGTCCATGGTGGCGAGCTGGAGGCCGAACGCGGCGAGGGTGCGGACGGTGCGGGCGAGCCGTCCGTCGGCGAGCAGGCCGCCGCGGTGTTCGCGCAGCGAGTCCTGGACGAGGCGGAGGTCGGCGAGGAGGCCCGCGGTGCCGAGGTAGTCGCGGCCCTCGGTGTGCGGGGTGCCCTCGGCGAGGCGCCGCTTGGTGTTCTCCAGCTTCTGGCGGACGCAGGTGGCCTTGAGGCGGTAGGGCTCCTCGGCGTTGAGGCGCCGGTAGCGGGGGCTGAGTTCGGGGAGGTCGGCCAGGTCGGTGCGGAGCGAGGCGAGGAGTTCCTCGGTGACGCCGGTGTGCCGGACGGAGTGGGAGAGCAGGCCGCGCAGTTCGTCGACGGTCCGGAGGGCGGCGTCGATGCCGTGCTCGTGCTGGAGGAGGAGGACCTCCCAGGTGACGTCGGGGGTGACGTTGGGGTTGCCGTCCCGGTCGCCGCCGATCCAGGTGCCGAAGGTGAGCGGGCGGGTGTCGTCGGGCAGGCGGACACCGGCCTGGTCGAGGTCGGCGGCGAGGTCCTCCAGGAGGTCGCCGACGGCGCCGGCGTGGAGTTCGTCGAGGTAGTAGACCGCGTTGCGGGCCTCGTCGGCGGGTTCGGGGCGGGCGACGCGCAGTTCGTCGGTCTGCCAGACGAGGTCGATGTGCTCCGCGAGCCGGGTGTCGAGGCGGCGGCGGTCGGCCTCGTGGGACGGGGTGCCGGCGGTGTCGAGCAGGGCGGCGATCCGGCGGAGCTTGTGCAGGACGCTGCGGCGCGCGGCCTCGGTGGGGTGGGCGGTGAAGACGGGGCGGACGTTGAGGCTGGCGACGGCGTCGGCGAGGAGTTCCGGCGAGCGTTCCGCCGCCTCCCGGACGACGCGGCCGAGCGGGGACTCCCTGCGCTCCCGGGCCGCTCTCAACTCGCGCCCCCGGTGGACCTGTTCGGTGACGTTGGCGAGGTGGAAGTAGGTGGAGAAGGCACGGACCAGCTCGACGGCGGTCTCCAGGTCGACGCCGGCGAGGAGTTCGGCGGTGGCCTCACCGTCGGTGCGGCTGAGCAGGCGCACCTGTTCGACCAGACCGAGCAGGTGGGCGCCCTCCTGGCGGACCAGCGTCTCGCCCAGGAGGTCGCCCAGGCGCCGGATGTCGGCGCGCAGGGCCGCGTTCGCGATCGGGGCGTTCATGGGTTCTCCCTGGTGGGGCGGTTTCGGGTCGGCCCAGGGCCGACGGGCAGGCGCGCCGTCCGGCAGGCGGGCCGTCCGGCAGACAGGCAGGCCCATCGACAGGGCAACGGGCGGGGCGGGTTGGGGGCCCGGGGTTCAGGGCGCCAACAGCGCGGCCGGGTTCAGCCGGGTGACGGCGCGGACCTGCGTTCCGGTGAGGCCGGCGGCGCGGAACCACTCCGCGTTGCGGACCAGCCAGCCGGCGGGGTCCGGCTGGTCGGGCTGGCCCAGGTCGGAGCTGAAGACGATCCGGGGGTGGGCGCGGACCAGTTCGGCCAGGTGGCCCGGGCTCCGGTGGCCCAGCAGCAGCATCAGGGCGGTGAGTTCGACGTAGAGGCCGGGCAGGTCGGCCAGGCCGGCGAGGTCGGCGGGGGTGAGGCCGGACATCGGGTGGGTGGCGTGGGTCAGCAGCAGCCGGGGCACGTCGAGCCGGGCGGCCTCGTCGGCCACCCGGAGGGTCTCCTCCCGGTCGCAGTGACCGGTGGCCAGGACGACCGGCAGGTCCCGGGCGGCGCGGAGCACCTCGCGCACCGGCCGGGCGAGCCGGCCGGTGCCGTCGAGGATCCGTGGGCCGCGCCACCGTTCGAGGTCGAGCAGCGGGTGGAAGGGGGCGCGGTGGAGGGGGGACGGGTGGGCGGGGCCGATGTGGGTGGGCAGGTGGACGAGCAGCCGGGCGGGGCTGTCGGGGCCGTGGGCGTAGACGGCCTGCTCGACGACCCTGGTCCGGACGCCGCCGGCGAGCTCGTTGAGGACGACGGCGCCGGAGACCGGAAGTCCCTCCTGGCGGGCCTCCCAGGCGGACGCGGCGGTGGAGCCGAGGTGGCTCTTGACCGCGACCCAGCCGTCGATCCCGGCGTAGGCCCGCCCGGCGCCGGCGGCGGTCAGCCGGCGCCGGTAGAGGTCCGGTCCGGCGTGGTAGTGGACGTCCACCACCTGCCGGTCGGCCGGGGGACGCTCCCCGGTCCGGGACCGCTCCCCCGCCGCGGCCCCCTCGGAGGGCGGCGGCCCCGCCGGCCCGATCACCGGCCCGGCCGACCGGGGTGCCGGCCCGGCCACCGACCGGACCGCCGGGGGCCGGGGGCCGTCAGGCATCGCCGGTCCTGCGCGCCGGCCCCTCCCACGGCTCGGCGTAGCCGAACGTCCGGCGGGCCTCGTCGAGGCGCAGCCCGCCGGCCACCGCCTCGGCGATGGCGGCCTCGGTGGCTTCGACGCGTTCGGCCCGGTCGGCCACCTCGACGGCCTGTCCGGCGGGCACGACGAGGACTCCGTTGTCGTCGGCGACGATCACGTCACCCGGGCGGACGGTGACCTCGCCGATGGTGACGTCCCGTCCGGTGGCGTCGAGTTCGACGCGGTTCTTGCCGCTGACCATGGTGACGCCGGTGCTGAACAGCGGGTACCCGGCGGCCCGGATCTCGGCGACGTCGCGGGCCGACCCGTACACGGCGGTGCCGCGCGCGCCCCGGCTCCGGGCGAGTGCGGTGAGCAGCGAGCCCCAGTTGGTGCAGGCGGTGCTGCCGCCGTTGTCGACGACGACGAAGGAGCCGGCGGGTACCTCGTCGAGGTAGTTGGCCGCGTTGCGGAAGCCGCCCCGGGTGTCGCCGACGGGCCGGTAGGTGACGGTGTAGGCGCGTCCGGCAGTGCGGGCCCCGGGGACGCGGGCGGCCAGACCGGCGAGGACGCCCGGGAGGCCGAGGCTGTCCAGCGCGTCGGAGACCGAGGCGGTGTCGAGGCGGGCCAGCCGGTCGACGACCTCGTCGGTCTCCGACGGTGGATCACCGGCGCCCGGCCGCCGTACAGCGGCCCCGGCGGAGGCCCCGGCGGCGGGCCGGGAGGCCGCGGCGTCCAGGGCTCCGGCCACGGCCTCGGCCACCTCGCGGGTGCCCGCCGTCCCGCCGAGGTCGTAGGTGACGGTGGTCCGGGCGCGGGCGACGCCGCGCACGGCGGCGCGCAGTTCCTCGCCGGGCACCGTCAGCCCGAGGTGGTCGAGCATCTGGGCGACGGTCAGCAGCATCGCCATCGGGTTCGCCCGGCCGCGGCCCGCCATCGCGGGGGCGGAGCCGTGCACGGGCTCGAAGTAGCTGCCCTGGTCGCCGATGTTGCCGCTGGGGGCGAGGCCGAGGCCGCCCATGACCCCGGCGCCGAGGTCGGAGAGGATGTCGCCGAACATGTTCTCGGCGACGAGCACGCCGAACCGCTCCGGCCGGCGGACCATCCAGAGCGCGACGGCGTCCACGTTGAGGATCTCGGTCTCGATCCCGGGGTACTCGCCCGCGATCAGTTCGAGCCGTTCGCGCAGGTGGTTGCTGCTGTTGCGGAGGACCATCGGCTTGTCGACGAGGGTGAGCAGGCGCTTGCCGCGGGCCCGGGCGTGTTCGAGGCCGAAGCGCAGCAGCCGGTCGATGCCGAACCGGGTCTGGAGGCGCAGGGTGACGCTGGTGTGCTCGGGGCCGGAGGCGGCGGCGTTCGGGTGGTGGCGCACCGCGTCCCAGAGCGCCCCGTCGAGGCCGTGCAGGTCGAGCCCGGCGTAGAGGCCCTCGGTGTTCTCCCGGATGACGGTGAAGTCGAAGCGGCCGTGGTCGAGGTCGGTGACGGGCCGGATGTTGGCGTAGAGGCCGAGGCGCTGGCGGAGCTGGACGACGGGCGAGACGTAGCCGAGGCCGGTGCCGCGCAGTTCGGGGACGAGTTCGGCCTCGGTCTCGCGCAGCGGCTTGCTGGTGATGGCGCCGAGCAGGCAGGTGTCGGTCTCCTCCAGGAGCTTCCAGGTGCGCGCGGGCACCGGGTCGCCCTCCTGTTGCCAGCACTCCCAGCCGATGTCGCCGAAGCGCAGGTCGAGCGGGAGGCCCAGGCGTTCGACGGCGGCGAGGGCCGCTTCGACGACCTCCGGTCCGATGCCGTCGCCGGGCAGGACGGCGATGCTCCTGGTGGCGGGTGCGGCGGGTGCGGCGGGCATTACCGGAGTCCCTTCTCGCGCAGGAGTGCCTCGACGCGTGCGGAGACCTCTGCGGGCTGGTCGAAGTGGGGGCGCATGCCGGCTCGGGGGACGACGTGCACCACGTGGTGGGGAGCGGCGGCGGTGTGCCGCCGGGTGACGAGCTGGGACCGGCCGCCGACGATCTGGAGCAGCGGGCCGGGGTGGGCGCGGACGGCGTCGGTGAGGTCGATGTCGCGGAGCAGCCGCAGGCCGCCGGCGAGCCGCCGCCCGGCCTCGGTGTCCGTCGCGGGGTCCGCGTCGGTCTCCGTCGCGGGAGCCGTCCTGGGGTCCGGCTCCGTGGCCGGCGCCGGGACGCCCCCGGTGTCCGGTGTCCGGCCCTGCGGCAGGATCCGGCGGGACAGCAGGTCGAGGGCGGCGGCGGGCCGGCCGGCGGCGGCCAGGTCCGCGATCGCGCCGAGCCGCTCGGCGAGGGCGGTGTCGCTGCGCGCGGGTCCGGAGACCAACAGCGCGGCGGTGGCGGGGTCGATGTCAGGGAGCAGCGCCTGGGCGACGGCGCCGCCCAGGGCGTTGCCGCAGAGCACGTCGACGGGCCCGAAGGTCGGCAGCACCTCGCGCCAGCGTGCGGCCAGACCGGCCAGGCTGGTCACCTCCTCGCCCCAGAGGGCGAGGGTGTCGGCGACGGTGACCCGCAGTCCGGCCCCGACCAGGGTGCGGACGACCGGGGTGAAGAAGGCGCCGCCGTCCCAGCCCGGGGTCACCGGGGCGAGGACCAGGGCGTGCGCCGTGCCGACGGCGGTCCGGGGGAAGAAGACCGCCGTCGGCACGACCGGTCCGGCGTGGGTGGTCACCGGGTGGTCACCGGACGCCGGCGAGGGTGCGCGCGGTGGCGATGGCCTCGCCGTGCTCGCCGAGCAGTTCCTTGCGGTGCTCGACCGAGAGGTCGTAGCGGCCGAGCACGAGGTCGGGCAGCGGCAGGGACGGCCGGCCCTCGGGGACGGTGGCCAGCAGCAGTTCGGCCAGCCGCAGGACGGGGGCGAGGTCGATGTGGCCGGCCTTCTCCGGGTCGGTGCGGTCGAGGTGCGCCAGCCACTGCTCGGCGATGAGGTTGCCGGGGCCCTTGCCCATGCCCTGGATCGAGGAGTCCATCCAGGTCGCACCGGCCGCGACGGCGCTGATGGCGTTGGCCAGCGCGAGGCCGAGGTTGTTGTGGGCGTGCAGGCCGACCGCGCCGCCGGTGACCGAGCGGGTCAGGGTGGTCAGGTCGGTGGTGTCCAGCGGGGAGAGGCTGCCGTTGGAGTCGGCCAGGTAGACGACCTCGGCGCCGGCGTCGGTGGCGGCGGTCGCCACCTCGACCACCTCGCGGGCCGGCCACTGGCTGATCCGGGCGAAGTTGACGCCGACGGTGAAGCCGAGGTCGCGGGCCTGGCGGATGTACTCCAGGCCGGGTTCGTAGCCCTTGGCGGGCAGGATGATGCGGACGAGACGGGCACCGGCCGCGTACATGGCGGGCAGGTCGTCGCGGGTGATGTTCTTCGGGTGCAGGATCATCGCGACCCGGTGGGGGCCGATCTCGCGGGCGGTGGCGGCGATGAAGTCGTCGCCGCCGATGCCGGTGAGGCCCAGGTCGGGGATCGGGGCGAACGAGCCCTTGCGGTAGGCGATCTCGACCCAGTCGAAGCCGGCCTCGACGCTCAGCCGGGCGTGCTCCAGGGCGTAGGAGAGCGGGAAGTGGAATCCCGTGCGGTACCCCCCGTCCCGGAGAGTGACGTCGATGTTGGTGATCCTCATGGCTCCTCCAGAAAGCGGACGTGCGGGTTGGATCGGGAAGGGTCCGGCGGACACGTCGGGTGCGCGTCAGGCGGACTGGCCGGCGGCCACGTGGTGCGCGGCACGGCGGCCGAAGACCAGCGAGCGCAGCACCGAGGTGGCCGGCGGGTAGGCGTGGTAGAAGAGGCCGGTGGCCTCGCCCGCCGCGTACAGGCCGGGGATGGCGGTGCCGGACGGGGTGACGACCCGGCCGTCGAGGTCGGTGCGGACGCCGCCGTAGGTGAAGCAGATCGCGGCGGTCACCGGGATGCCGATGAACGGCGCGGTGTCCAGCGGCGTGGCCCAGTTGGACTTGGCCGGGGTGAGGCCGACGGTGTGCTTGCCGTCCAGCCGGGTGGGGTCGAACTCGCCCGGGGAGACGGCCGCGTTGAACCCGGCGACGGTCTTCTCCAGGCCCTCGGCGTCGATGCCGAGCTTGGCGGCGAGCCCGGCCAGGGTGTCGGCCTGTTCCGGGGGCACGTCGGTGAGCAGCGAACCGGCGATGCCGGGGATGGCCAGGGTCTTGGCGTCGGCGATCCAGTACGCCTCCTGGTCCTGGTTCTTCCAGATCTCGTAGCCGACGTGCTCGAAGGTGTTGTCCCAGGTGTCGCGGCCCTCGTCGAAGAACCGCTCCAGGCGCCCGTTGACGAAGATTCCGGCGGCGAAGCCGTAGAGGACCGCGTCGGCCTTGTCGGTGCGGGTGTCGACCGGCTCGGCGTGGATGCCGTCGAACTGGCCGGCGGTGTCGGCGCCGAGCTCCAGCGCCATCCGCAGCGCGTCGCCGCGGTTGGCGGCGATGCCGGGGGCGATCAGCGGGAGGTCGCAGGCGTTCTGCCCGACGTACCGGGTGAGCATCTCGGGGTTGCCCTCGAAGCCGCCGCAGGCGAGCACGACCGCGCGGCCGGCCAGCGTGCGGGTGAGGCCGTCGGGGCCGCGGACGACGACGCCGTCGACGGCGCCGTCCTCGTCGGTGGAGAGGCGCAGGGCCTCGGTCAGGTAGCGGATGTCGACCCGGGGGTCCGCCTCCAGGGCGGCGCCGAGGTGTTCGACGATGGCGGCGCCGCCACCTCGCGGGCTGGCCGGCGGGACCATGGACGGGACGCCGGCGGCGAAGGTGTGCGGCAGCGGGAAGTCCTGGAAGGCGATCTCGACGCCGTGCTTCTCGACGAACGCGAGGGTGCCGGGGGTGTCGCGCTCGACGGTGCGGCAGTAGTCGAGGTCGGCCAGGCCGCCGGAGACCCGGTGGACGTGCTCGGCCCAGTCGGAGTCGAGCCGGCGCTGCTGGTCGATCCGCAGGAAGGCGCCCGTCCAGCGGGTGGCGCCGCCGCGGTCCTCCTTGCCGGAGCGCTCCAGGATCGCGATCCTGGCCGGCCGGTCGCGGCCGTCGGTGGCCTCGGCGAAGGACAGCGCGGCCGAGAGGCCGGCGGCGCCGAAGCCGACGACGATCAGGTCGTACGCGGGGGCCGGGGTGGACGTGCCTGACATGGTTCTCCTACGCGGTGTGAGGGGTGTGGGCGGGTGTCGGGCGATGCGCGGGGGTGTGCCTCCCGGCCGGGACGCCGGGTCAGCGGTTGGGGGTGATGACCCGGCTGGTCCGGTACAGGCGGTACTTGGCACCCGTCGTGGTGGTCGCGAACCGCTGGTAGCGGCGGGTGAACTCGGGGTCGTCGAAGATCGCGTCGAAGCTCTTCTCGTCGGACCAGGCGGCGAGGTTCACCACCGCGTCGCCCTCGACGCTGGTCAGCAGCCGGGAGCCGCGGAAGCCCTCGGCGGTGGCGGCGACGTGCTCGACGGCGGAGGCGAGGGCGGCCACGGTGGCGGGCGCGGACTCGGTGGTGGCCACGTTGATGAGCAGCACGCCGTCGCCGGGCTCGGGGGTGGTGACCACGCCGGGGCTGGCGAAGCCCGCGGTGAACGGGGTCCGCTCGTAGGAGGCGATGCCGAGCGTGTGCCAGGGGTCGCTCTCGATCAGCTCGGTGACGGTGGCGTCGTCGAGGTCGGCGGTGACGATGACGGCGCCGCCGTCCGGCCGGGGGCCGCTGAGCAGGATGCGACCGCGGTCGGCGTGCTCGCGCAGCCAGGCCCTGTGCTCCGGCAGGTGGGCGGTGACGGTCTCACGGGGCTTCAGGTAGGTGAGGGTGAGGACGTGGATCACGGTGTTCTCCGGTGCGGTGGGAGGACGGACGGTGAGAGGGCGAACACGGGGAGGAGGGACGCGGGGAGGGGCCGGCCGGCGCCCGCGCCGGTTCGGAGCCCGCGCCGGTTCGGAGCCGGTTGCGGAGCCGGTGTCAGCGGCCGATGCGCGTCGCCAGGCCGCGCAGGACGGTCTCCGCCTCGGAGACGGTGTCCTCGACGATCGCGGCGGCGGTCCGGACGTCCTTGACCAGGTCGAGGACCTCGCCGGCGAACAGGGCGCGCTGGCTGACGTCGTCGCGGGCGACGGCGGCCGTCCAGCCGGGCTCGACGTCGGCGCGCCGGGCGGCGAGGTCGTCGTCGCGGCCGGTCCACTCGCGGGTGAAGGCGTTGCTCACCGAGCGCGCCTGGTAGACCTCGTCCCACGGGATGCCGCGGAGCACGTCGAAGGACCGGGTGTTGACGGTGTCGGTGGTGCCCGCGGCGGTCAGCGAGGTCTTGAAGCCGGCGGTCGCGATCGACTCGACGGTGAGCGCGAAGCGGGTCCCCATCATCACGCCGTCGGCGCCGAGCGCCAGCGCCGCGGCCAGGCCCCGGCCGTCCGCGAACCCGCCGGCCGCGACCACCGGGACGGCGCCCCGGACGAGGTCCAGCACGGCCGGGACGAGCGGGAGGGTGGCCCGGGTCTTGTGGTGGCCGCCGGCCTCGGCGCCCTGGACCACCAGCACCGACGCGCCGGCCTGCAGCGCCACGACGGCCTGCTCGGTGTCGTGCACCTGCACCACGACCCGGGCACCGCTCCCGGCGGCGGAGGAGACGTAGCGGCCCACCTGCTCGGCGTCGCCGAAGGAGAGGGCGATGACGGGCGGCGCGTAGCCGAGCACCTTGTCCCAGAGTCCGGGGCGCTCGTCGAAGGTGAACATCACGCAGCCGGCGCCCCAGACGCCGCCGCCCTCGGCGGCCTGCGGGAGGTGCTCGTCGATGAACGCGGCGTCGCCGTAGCTGACGCCGACGAGCCCCAGCCCCCCGGCGCGGGTGACGGCGGCGGCCAGCCGGCCGCCGGAGACGCCGCCCATCGGTGCGCTGACGATCGGATGGTCGATTCCCAGCAATTCTGTCAACTTGGTCGAGATCACGACTTCCCCGGCTCCCAGCTCGAATGTCGGTGTGGCGGACGGAACGGCGGCCTGAACGTCGTCGGGAACGACATGGACGACGACGGATCGACTGGTGGATCGGCCAGTGGATCGGCCGGTGAATACCGTCCGGCGCCCTGCCCGGAATTCCTCGGGCGGCGGGTCACCGGCACGGCCTCCGGGGTTTTCCGTTCCCGGTTCCGGCCTGCCCGCTTTCGCACTCAAACCATAGTTCGAACGGCGTTCCGAGGGCCAAGACAGAAAATGCGTGGAAGCCATAGGACCGGTCCTATGGGCCGACCCTACGAGGGGGACCGCAAGGAGTCGCCCGGGCACCGGAAGTGAACCTTCCATGACCCCGGGGCAAAAAATCGCCCGGCCCGGAGAAAACATTCTCCGGGCCGGGCGTACGGGTGGGGGCAGAGGTGGCGACAGCGGTGGGAGGTGAGGGTGGGACGGCAGCGGACCGGCGGAAGATGAACTCCTCAGGCGAGGAAGGGCCAGCCCTGCCGCTCGGCCACTTGGGCGAGCACCCGGGCGGCCCGGCCGCCGGCCAGCGCGGTGACCGCCAGCCGTTCACGCGGCGCCGCACTGGTGGGCAGCGGGCGCCAGTGGAGTTGCGTCTCGCCCTGCACGGCGAGCCGCGGACGCAGCGCCACCAGGTCGCAGGCGGTCTGCAGGGTGTGCACGAAGAGCGCCTGCTGGTCGTCGACGGGGTGCAGCTCGGCCCGCCAGCCGAGTGCGGCGAGCTGGGCCGGGATCGTCTCGGCGTAGCCCGGCGCACACCCCTCGTCGTACCAGAGCAACCGCTGGGTGGCGAGATCGTCCCAGGTCAGGCCGGGTCGGGCGGCCAACCGGTGGTCGGGGCGCATGACCACCCCGAGCGGTTCGTCCCAGACCACCGCGCCGACCAGACCGGGTGTGGTGACCGGAAGCCGGACGATGCCGAACGCCAGCTCGCCGTGGTGCAGCAGCTCCGGCTGGTCGGCCGCACCCACGTGCCGCATGCGCAGCTCTGTGCCCGCCCGGGCGGCCCCGTCGGCCTGCTCACCGGCCAGTCCGTTCTGCACCTCGGCGAGGACCTCGGTCGGCACCCCGCCGCAGACCCCGACCGGCCAGACCCGGGGGGTCGGGGCAGCCGCGGCGATCGCCGATCGGAGCTGCCCGGGAATGGACTGGATTTCCCGCAGGAATGCCCGCCCGCTCGCCGTCAGTTCGACACCGCGTGAACTCCTGATGAAGAGCGAGGCACCGACCCGGCTTTCCAGTCTCTTGATCTGCTGGCTGAGGCTCGGCTGGGATATCCGGAGTTCCTGGGCAGCCGCCGAAACGGTCCCCGCCCGGACCACTGTGAGGAAATACCGGAGGTGCCGCATGTCGAAGTCGTCGACGTGCTCGGCATGACCCGCCGCGCGCCGGGCGGCGACCCGCGCCGAATCCTCCGGGGCGTGACCGGATTCCGTTTGGTACAGGGCGGACGATCCGATCCTTTCGTGCAGCACACTCATGACACCCCTCCGTCACATCGTCTCGGTTCGCGACCCGCGACCGGCCTGTCCGCCGCCGGGCGGTGGGCTGCCCCGGAGGTCCGGGGCAGCCACGTTCTCCCTAAAAATACCTTCACGAGGGTATTTTCAACGGTTCCGTAACGGAACCCTCATACGACCCGTGGATCCGGGCACAGGCTGCACCCCGCCGGAGTCCCGCCCTCCGGAACCGGGGCCCCGGCGGTCCCGGCGGCCGGGCCGGCGAGCGCCTCCAGCAGTAACCGCCACGCCGCCTCGTAGGCGCTGGCCGAACCGCAGGCGCCCGGCGGCCCGAACGACACGTGCGGCGCGCCGTGCATCACGGCCAGGAGCAGCTGGGCGACGAGTTCGGGCGGCCGGGGCGCCATGCTCCCCTCCCCCTGGGCCCGACGGATCAGGTTCGCCAGGCCCCGCTGCACGTCCTCGAAGATGTCCGGCACCATCTGGGCCAGCGCCGGGCAGTCGGTCGCCAGCCGGAGCGCCGCCCGCAGCCTGACGTCCTCCTTCAGCCGGTGCGCCAGGTCCAGGACGAGCGACTCCAGCACCGCGCCGGCCGCGGCACCCGGGACGTCCCGGGCCTGGCGCATCTCCTCCCAGACCTTGCGGGACTGCAGCAGCAACGCCCCGGCCAGCAGCCGCTTGGAGGCGAAGTGCCCGTACAGGGCCCCCTTCGTCATGCCGGTCCGCTGCGCCACCGCGTTGAGGGTGGCCCTGCTGTACCCCTGGGCGGAGAACTCCTCTGCGGCGGCGTCCAGCACCTTCTCCCGCGTACGCCGTGCTCGCTCCTGTTTGATCATGCGGGCGCCCTCCTGGTCAAGAACATACCTTCCTAAAGGAATGTTCTCAGGACAGGGGGCGCGCCCGCCCGGCTGTCCGCACATCAGACGGAAACCGATCGGTGTGCGACGGCCGGACGGGCCGGCGGCCCCGGCGGGCGGCGCGGACCGCGCCGCCCGTCGAGCACCGGCCAGCCCGCGCGCCCGGCCTCCGCCAGCAGTTCCGCCGAGCCGTTCACCACCACCGGGTGCCCGACCGTGCGGAGCATCGCGAGATCGCTCTCGTGGTCGCCGTACGCGAAACAGTCGGCCGGCCGGACGCCCCGCGCCCGGACCAGCGCCGCCACCGCGTCCGCCTTGGCCTGCCCGATCATCGGCCGGTCCGCCTCCCCGGTCAGCACTCCCCCCGCCGCCAGCTGCTCGGTGCAGCGCACCGCGGCGGCGCCGAAGTCCTCCGCCACCGCCTCCAGCAGCGGGCGCAGCGACCCGGACACCAGGACCACCTCGTGCCCGAGGTCCCGGTGGCGGGCCAACGCGTCGAGGCTCGCCGTGACGAAGGCCGCGGCGCCCCGGCGGTACTCCTCGTACCACCGGCGTGCCGCCGACCGCAGCGCGGTGGCGGGCACGCCGGCGAACCGGCGGTAGTACATCCGGTTCAGCTCCTCGCGGGGCACGCCCGCGGCCATCGCCGCCCGGAGGTCCGGTGCCCCGGGCGGCGTCGCCCCGGGTCGCCGCGCCGGCCCGGTCGGGGCGGGCCCGGCGGTGCCGGGGTCCGTACGGGCGGGGTCCGTGTGCGCGGGGTCCGTGCGGGCCGGGTCCGCCGTCCAGAAGTCCCAGAACGCGAGCATCCCCTTGGCCGCGATCAGCGTCTCGTCGACGTCAAAGAAGGCGATCGGGGCGGGCGCCGTACCGCTCACGCCGCACCGCCGCCGGCGCCGAGGACCGCCTCCGCGTAGCCCCGGGCCGCCGCGTCCGGGTCGAGGGTGCGGTGCACCGCCACCGCCGCCGCGTCCCGCCAGGCGCGTTGCAGGACCGAGCCCGGGGCCTGCGCCCCGACACCGGCCGCGAGGAACAGCGCGTCCACCGCCTCACGGCAGAGCACGGCGGCGGTCGCCGCGTCACGACGGTTCTCGGCCACCGCGAGCGCGGTGATCTCCCCCCGGTCGGCCCGGGCGGCGGCGCCGTCGAGCAGCAGCCCCGCCGTGTGGATCCTGGCCGAGGCGTGCGTCAGCACGGTGTGCGCGGCCGGGTGCGGGTCGACCGCGCGCCGGGCGCCGGCAGTCCATTCGCGCAGGGCGGCCCGGGCGATGCCCAGCAGCGGCGTGGCGAACACCAGGGCCGCGACCATCGGGTACGGCACGGTGTGGCAGCGGGCGGCGTCCTGCTGCGGGACGAGCAGCGCGTCCAGCGTGAGCGTGCGGTGGTCCGGGACGCGGACCCCGTCGGCGGCCACGGACGTGCTGCCGCTGCCGCGCAGCCCGGCCGAGTGCCAGGTGTCCAGCACCGTCAACTCCGAACGGGGCACGGCGAGGACCCGGTGCTCGCGGCCTGCGGGACCCTCGGTCCAGGAGGCGAGCAGGATCCACTCCGCGTGGTCCGCGCCGCTGGCCGGCCGCCACTCGCCGTCGAGGCGCCAGCCGTCCCCCACCCGCTCGGCCCGGCCCTGCGGCGGGACGACAGCGGCCGCGATCCGGACGTCGGGACCGCCGCCCCAGAGGTCGCGCTGCCCCTCCGTCGGAAGGTAGGCGGCCAGCCGGCCGTGCGCCGCGTACAGGGCGGCGCACCAGGCGGCGCCCGCGCAGGACTCGGCCAGCGTCGACGCCCCGGTCGCCAGCGCCCCGAACTCCCCGGCGGTGCCGCCCCACCGGCGCGGGACGAAGTGGCGCGGGAAGCCGGCCCGGGTGATCCCGTCGGCGACCTCGCCGGTCAGCCGGCGCAGTTCCTCGGCCCGCCCGGCGTCCCGGCGGGCGGTCCCGGCCAGCTCGCCGAGCACCCGGACGTCGAGCACCCCGGCGTCGAGCCCCTCGGCCCGGACATCGCTCAGCATGCCGTGCCCTCCGCCCCGGCCGGCCCGGCCGCCGCGTCCGCACCCGCGCCCACCGGGCCCGTTGCCGCCGCTCCCCCACCCACCGGGCCCGCACCGGCCGGGCCCGGTGCCGCCGTCCGGCGCACCCGGGCGGCGGCGATCGGCCGGCCGTCCTGCACCGCCGTCAGGCGCAGCGCCCCGGCCGGGCCGCCGTCCGCCGGCTCGGCGACGATCGCGACCGGCGTCGTGAGTTCGCCGAAGGCGGTGAACACGGTGGCGATTTCCCGCAGTTCGCGGACCGCGTCACCGGCCCCGTACGCGGCGGCGGCCGCCTGCCGGAAGGCTTCCATCAGGACCATGCCGGGTACGTGGTCCACCGGGTGGTCGAACAGGACCGGGTGGTCCTCGAAGGGCCGCAGCCACCAGCGGTCGGGGCGGGCCGGGTCGGCGGCGATCACCACGTCACGGTCGGTCATCTGCCCGACCCGCCGGGGCTCCGGCGGCACGGGCGCGGTCGGGGCGGTCCCGGGCTCCCCCGCCGCGTCGGCCGACCGCCGCCGGAGGGACGCGTAGCGGCCGGGTTCCAGCACCTCCCAGCGCATCCGGACCCGCCCCACCGGCCGGTGGCCGGCCCAGGCCAGGCCCTCCAGCGCGAACCGCTCCCGGCCGGGCCGGGGAGCGGCGGGCGGGCAGCGCAGGTCGAGGCCGACGTCCAGGCCGTCCGGGCCGGTCGGCGGCAGGGCCTCGTCGAGGTCGACGGTGAGCTCGTTCAGCACGAACGGGTGGCCGTAGGTGCTGCCGTGGAACCGGTGGGCCAGGTGGATCGCGGTCTGGCGGACCGTCTCGGCCAGCATCATCGGGTCGGACGCCGCTCCCCGCCGGTGACCGAGGTGGTGGTCGCGGAGCCAGCGCGCGGCGACCGCGAACCGTTCCTCCTCCAGCCGCACGGCGTCCGTCAGGAGCACCTCGGGGTCGGCGTGCTTGTGGACCGCCTCCCGCGGCAGGTGCCGGTCGAAACGCAGGCCGTTCCAGCCCTCCCGGAGCAGCGGACGGCGCTGCCCGGGCACCTGAGATGACAGGACGTTCATGAATTCTTCCTCCCCCATGTCGCGGCGACGGGAGCAGGCCCGCTATCTTTCGGTGCCTACCGGAGCGACAGCTCAGGAACATACCTTCTGGAAGGTTTACCGTCGAGGCGAAATTTTGCGCCACTCTGTCCAAATCGCCCCCGCCCTGACGATCCGGCACCACCGTTGACCCCACCATCACAGGAGCCGTCCATGCCCGAGCCGCAGACCACCTCCCCGTTCCCTGTGCGCAGAATCACCACCCGGCGGGGCCCCGACCCCAAACAGGACCGGGCGGCCCGCACCAAACTGCTGGTGCTGACCGCCGCCGCCGAACTCTTCTCGACACAGGGCTTCCGCCACACCTCGGTCAAGGACGTGGCGGACCGGGTCGAGATGACCAAGGGCGCCGTCTACTTCCACTACCCGACGAAGGAGGCGCTGGCCATCGCGGTGGTGGAACAGCACTACGCCCGGTGGCCGATGCTCCTGGAGGAGGTCACCGCCGAGGGGCGCGGGCCGCTGGAGACGGCCGCACGGCTGCTGGCGGGTGCGGCGGCGGCGTTCCGGGACGACATCGTCGTCCAGGCGGGCGCCCGGCTGCAGATCGAACGGCCGCAGATAGACGCCGAGCTGCCCACCCCGTACGTGGACTGGACCGAGCTGCTGACCGCGCTGCTGATCAGCGCCCGGACGGCGGGCGAGCTGCGGGAGGGGGTCTCGCCGCACGCGGCGGCGCGGTCGCTGGTGGCCGCGTTCTTCGGCACCCAGCACATCTCGGACGTGCTCCACGAGCGGGCCGACGTGGTGGAACGCTGGTCCGAGACCGCCGAATTGCTGTTCCGCGCGATCAGCGCGAGGTAGCACCCCGGGCGGGCCGGCCCGGCGGGCGCGGCCGGCGCACGCGGAAGCGCACCGCGGGCATCGCCGCGGTGCGCTTCACCGGGGGTCCGTCGGACCCCGGGTCCGGTCGACCCGGCCGGACGGGGGCCGGTCGGGGAGGCCGAACCGGTCAGGTGGTCTCCGGCAGCCGGCCCCGGCTGCCGGCCACGATCAGGCCGCCGGCGACGGCCAGCACCAGCAGGACGACACCGAAGACCGTCGCCCCGTCGGTGAGCCCGACGGAGTCGCTGAGGTAGCCGGCCGACACCGGGAGCAGCCCGGCCGGCACGTAACCGCCCACGTTGAGCGCGGCGTTGGCCTCGGCCAGGCGCCGCGGCGGGACGGCGGAGTTCAGCAGCGAGAGACCGCCGAGCTGGCCCATGCCCTGGCCGGCCCCGGCGAGCAGGGCCGAGGCGACCAGCACGGGAACGGAGGAGGCGTGGACGGCGGCGATCAGCGTCACCATGGCCAGCGTGGTGGAGACCGCGCCGGCCATCAGGATGGTGCGCCGGCGCAGCTTCTGGACGGCGAACTGCACGGCGGTGGCGGTCAGGAACATCACGAACGCCATCGCGCCGGCCACGATCCGGCTGGTGGTGCCGAGCAGGCCGGAGAGCAGCGACGGGCCGAGCGAGAGCACGAACGAGGTCGCGGTGATGCCGGGCGCGAACACCGCGATGCCGAGGGCGAGTTGCAGGCCGTTGCCGCGCGGGACCCCGGGCACCCGGATCCAGGCGCCCTTCGCCGGCGCGGCAGGCCGGCGGACCGGCATCCGCAGCACCGCGAAGACCGCGGTGGCCAGCAGCACCGCCTCGACCACGAAGACGGTCACGGTCGGGCCGGGCGCCGTCTCGGAGAGCACCCCGGCGAGCAGCGGGCCGAGGCCCGCGCCGAAGACCATCGCGCAGGAGGCGAGCAGGGCGGCGAGGCGCTTGCGGGCCGGGCCCGCCACGTCGGTCACGGCCGCCATGCCGGCCGAGACCACGGCGCCGACCGCGATGCCGGTGAACAGCCGGGCCACGATCAGCGCGGCGACCGACGAGGCGGTGGCGAAGATCGCGCAGGCGGCCACCGCCAGACCCAGCGCGGGCAGCAGCACCGGCTTGCGGCCGAGCCGGTCGGAGACCACGCCGGAGACCAGCAGCGAGCCCAGCAGCCCGACGATGTAGAACGCGAACACGACGGTCAGGGTGCCCTTGGAGAACCCGATGTCCCGCTGCCAGACCACGTACAGCGGGGTCGCCGCGTTGGACAGGACGAACACCGCGGTCACCGGCCACGCGGCCAGCCACACCCACCAGGTGGGCGTCCCCACGGCCGCCCCCTGCTCCCTCCCGGGCGTCGGCAGGTCCGCCTCGGCGACCCCCTGCACCGACACCGTCCGACTCTCCGACATGGTCGCTCCCTCCGCCAGACGTAGTACGAGTTAACTCGAACATAGCATGCAGTACGATGAGACTCGTACAGGAGAGTCCGAAATCCTTTCGGCCCACGAGGAGTCGCCCATGCCTTCGACGCTGCGCCAGGCCCCGCCCTTCGTCGTCCTGCCGGAACCGGCCGACCTGCCCGAGGCGCTTCCCGAGCCGGCCGTCGAGGAGCTCAGGCTGGAGCTCGTACTCGGGGCCCTGAGCGACCCGCTGCGGCTCACCATCGTCCGCAAGCTCCTCCTGGAACGGGAGCGGTTCGACCACCCCTGCGGCTGGTTCGGGCTGGACCGGCCCAAGTCCTCGCTGACCCACCACTTCAAGGCGCTGCGCCAGGCGGGCGTCATCCGCCAGCGCCAGTACGGCCTGGAGCGGCGCAGCCACGTCCGGATCGACGACCTGGACGCCCGATTCCCCGGGCTCCTCGGACTCGTCGCCGACTGGACCCCGGACAGCCCCTGACCGGCAGGGATCGCCCCCCGCCCCTGAACGGCCCCGGGGCCCCCGTACCCGGGGCCCCGCCGCCCCCGCTCGCACCGGGGGCGGCGGAGCGCGGGCGGGCCGTCGTCCCCGTCGACGGCCCGCCCGTCGCCCACCCTCCGCACCCCTCCCGCCCGCGCTCCCGCCGTCCGCACTCCCACCGCCCGCACCCCTCGCGCCCGTCGCCCGTCCGGCCGCACCGGACCGGCGACCGCCCCCACCCGTCGGTAGCGTGGCCGGGACGGCAAGGGCAGCGAGCAGCGGAAGGCGGGCGGGAGCGATGGTCAGCGACATCGGCGGCGAACTCGATCTCACCGGGCTGCGACGCGTCTACGGGCGGCCCGGCCACCGGCTCTTCTACGCGCTCGTCTGCCGCAACGCCCGGCACTGGGGCTGGACCGAACCCGGCCAGTCCAAGTGGCGCTGCTGGCAGGCACAGCGCCAGCTGGAGGCCGTCCTGGGCCGCAAACTCGCGCTGCCGCCCGGCTCGCGCGTCCTGGACGCCGGAGCCGGCTCCGGCGTGGTCGCGCGCCGGCTCGCCGGCCGCCTCGGCCTGCGGATCACCGGCGTCGACGTCCTGGACTTCCACGTCCGCGAGGCACGCCGGCTGAGCGCCCTGGCCGCGCTGGAGGAACGCACCACGTTCAGCTGGGGCGACTTCCACGAACTCGACTACCCGGACGGCTCGTTCGACGGCATCTACTCGATGGAGACGCTCTGCCACTCCTACGACCCGGCCCGGGCGCTGGCGGAGTTCCACCGGCTGCTGCGCCCGGGCGGGCGGCTGGTCCTGCTCGGCCCCGTCGGGTTTCCCGCGGCGGAAGTCCCGGCGGACAAGCGGGCATTACTGGAGCCGTACCTGGACGCGATGACGATGGTGGGCGCGAAGCGCTACGACACCCGCTCGCTCGGCGGGCTGATCACCGACGCCGGCTTCCGGATCGAGGAGGAGCTGGACGCCAGCTCCTACTACCGGCCCACCACGGAGGCGCTGTACGCCTACTTCCGGATCCCGTACGCGGTGCTGCGGCGGTTCGGGGCGACCGAACAGTGGCTGGCGCTGCGGTCGACGGTGGAGATGTACGCGCTCCGGGACCACATCGCCTGGCTGGTACACACCGCCGTCAAGCCGTGAGCCGGTTCACGGCCCCGGCTTCGACGGACCGGCCCCCGGCAGCTGCGCGCCCAGCATTCTGAGCACCAACTCACCGTACCGGCGGCCCAGTTCCTCGGGCGTCTCACTGCTTCGGTCGGTGTACCAGCGGGACACGTCGATGCCCAGCGAGGTGACCGCGCGGGCGGCCGTCCGCACCTCGCCGACCTCGAAGACGCCCGCCGCCAGGCCCGCCTCGATCAGCCGGGTGACCTCGCGCTCGATGTCCAGGCGGAGTGCCGCGACCACCGCGTAGGCGTCCTCGGGGAGCGCGTGCAGCTCGTAGTTGACCACCCGGCCGACCGTCCGGGCCCGGGCGTGCCAGGCGGTGAACTCCTCGACCAGCCGCCGCATCCGCGTCACCGGGTCACCCTCGCCGGCCACCGCCGTCCGGACCAGCGCGAGGGTGGCGGCGTGGCCGACCCGGCTGATCTCGGCCAGCAGCGCGGCCTTGGACGGGTAGTGGATGTACAGCGCGGCCGGGCTCATCCCGGCACCGGTGGCGATGTCCCGGGTCGTGGTCGCGTGGAAGCCGCGCTCGGCGAAGGACTCCACGGCGGCCCGGAGCAGCCGGTGCGCCGCCTCGGGGCGGGTGTCGGCGCCGCCGGGCAGCGTGGGCCAGAGCTCGGCGATGGGCGTGCTGGTCATGGCGCCATCCTCGCAGATCGGTCGTACGGACATTCGCCCCGCAGGAGCCCGCAGGAGCCCGCGAGAGCCCACGAGGGCCGGCTCGGGCGGGACGGACCGGCGGCCCGGGACCGGCGGACGGAGCGGCCCGGGACCGGCGGCCGCCCCGGCCCGACGGCTGTTGACAGGGTCACCCGCCGACACCATGCTAAGCAAGCGCTTAGTCACGGCCGTGCCGAGCCGCGCACAGGGCCGACCCCCGCCGAGAGGACCCCGTGGTGCACTCCTTCAAGGGCCAGGTGGCCGTCGTCACCGGAGCGAGCCGGGGCATCGGCCTCGGCATCGCACGCGAGCTGGTCGCCCGGGGGGCCCGGGTCTGCCTGACCGCCCGCACCCCCGGACCGCTCGCCGAGGCGGTCCGCGACCTGGGCGGTCCCGAGGTCGCCGTCGGCGTCCCCGGCAAGGCCGACGACCCGGCCCACCAGGAGGAGGCCGTCACCCGCACCCTGGAGGCCTTCGGCAGGCTCGACTGCCTGGTCAACAACACCGGCATCAACCCGGTCCACGGCCCGGTGCTGGCCACCGACGAGGCCGCCGCCGCCAAGATCCTCGCCGTCAACGTGCTGGCCCCGCTCGCCTGGACCCGCCGCGCGCACGCCGCCTGGATGGGCGAGCACGGCGGCTCGGTGGTCAACGTCGCCTCCGTGGCCGGCATCCGTGCCTCCCTCGGCATCGGCATGTACGGCGTCTCCAAGGCCGCTCTGATCCGGCTCACCGCCGAACTCGCCGCCGAACTCGGCGAGCAGGGCATCCGGGTCAACGCGGTCGCGCCGGCCGTCGTCAAGACCAGGTTCGCCGAGGCCCTGTACGAGGGCCGCGAGGACGAGGTCGCCGCCGCCTACCCGCTGGGCCGGCTCGGGGTCCCGGAGGACGTCGCGGGCGCCGTCGCCTTCCTGCTCTCCCCGGACGCGGCCTGGATCACCGGCCAGACGCTCGTCGTGGACGGCGGCGTCACGCTCGGCGGCGGCCTGTGAGCCCCGACCCGGGCCGGCACCCGGCCACCGACCCCTCGCCGCACGCCGCCGCGCCCCCGTACGCCGGCCAGGGCGTGGTGGTCACCGGCGCCGGGCGGGGCATCGGCGCCGCCGTGGCCCGTGCCTTCGCCGCCGCCGGCGCCCACGTCGTGGTCAACGACCTCGACGCCGGGGCCGCCCGCGCGGTCGCCGCCGACTGCGCCGGCACCGCCGTCCCCGGCGACGCCGCCTCCGCCGAGGGGCTGGCCGCCCTCGTCGGCGCCGCCCGGACGGCGCTTGCCGAGCACGGTGCCGAGATCGACGTCTGGTGCGCCAACGCGGGCGTCGCCCCGACCGGCGGCGCCGACGCACCGCCCGCCGCGTGGGCCGCCGCGTGGGAGGTCAACGTGCTGGCCCACGTCCGGGCCGCCGAGCTCCTCCTCCCCCGCTGGCTGGAGCGCGGCACCGGGCGCTTCGTCGCCACCGTCTCGGCCGCCGGGCTGCTCACCATGCTGGGCTCGGCCCCGTACGCCGTCTCCAAGCACGGCGCCCTCGCCTTCGCCGAATGGCTGGCCGCCACCTACCGGCACCGCGGCCTCCGGGTGCACGCGCTCTGCCCGCAGGGCGTGCGCACCGCGATGCTGGACGGCACCGGCCCGGTCGGCGCGGCCCTGCTCGCACCCACCGCACTGGACGCCGACGACGTCGCCGAGGCGCTGCTGGACGGGCTGGCGGCCGACCGCTTCCTCGTCCTGCCGCACCCCGAGGTCGCGGAGTACACCGCCGTCCGGGCGGGCGACCCGGACCGCTGGCTGGCCGGGATGAACCGGCTGCAACAGGGACTGGAGAGGAGCGGAGCACTGTGAGGGCCTGACAGGTCAGGGAGTTGGGCGAACCGCGTGAGGTGCTGCGACTCGCCGGGGGCGTCCCGAGGCCGGTCCCCGGACCGGGACAGCTGCTGGTCCGGGTCCGGGCCGCCGCCGTCAACTTCCCGGACGCGCTGATGGCACGCGGCCAGTACCAGGTGCGCCCTCCGCTGCCGTTCACACCCGGCGTGGAACTGTGCGGCGAGGTCGTCGGCGCCGACGGAACGTGGCGTCCGGGCGACCGGGTCATCGGCACCCCGTTGCTGCCGCACGGCGCCTTCGCCGAGTACGCCCTGCTGGACGCGACCGCCGCCTTCCCCGCTCCCGCGGCGCTGGACGACGCCGAGGCCGCCGCGCTGCACATCGGCCACCAGACCGCCTGGTTCGCCCTCCACCGCCGGGCGGCGCTGCGCCCCGGCGAGACGCTGCTGGTGCACGCCGCGGCCGGCGGGGTCGGCAGCGCCGCCGTCCAGCTCGGCCGGGCGGCCGGCGCGCGGGTGATCGCGGTGGTCGGCGGGCCCGGAAAGGCCGCCGCCGCCCGGGAGTCGGGCGCCGACCTGGTGGTGGACCGGACGGCCACGGACTTCGTCGCGGCCGTCCGGGAGGCCACCGACGGCCGGGGCGCCGACGTCGTCTTCGACCCGGTCGGCGGCGAGGCGTACACCGGCTCCACCCGGTGCGTCGCGTTCGAGGGCCGGATCGTGGTGGTCGGCTTCGCCTCCGGGCGGATCCCGGAGCCCCCGCTCAGCCATGTGCTCGTGAAGAACTACACCGTCCTCGGCCTGCACTGGGGCCTCTACGCCACCCGTGACCCGCAGGCGGTCCGCACCGCCCACGAGGAGCTCACCGCACTCGCCGCCGGGGGCGTGGTCCGCCCCGTGGTCACCGCCCGCCTGCCGCTCACGGAGGCGGCCGACGCCGTCCAGCGGGTCGCCGACGGCACCACCACCGGACGGCTGGTGGTGCTGCCCTGACGGCGCGGGGCGGCCGGGACTCCGCCGCCCCGGCCGTCACCGCCCGTCGGCGCCCCGCCGACCGGCTCAGCCGTCGGCGCCCCGGCCCGCCGCGCCGGCGGCGATCACCTCCAGGACCGGACGGGGGCGGCGGCCGAGCAGCGCCGCGAGGTCCCCCGGCCCGCCCGGCCCTGCGAGGAAGCCGTGCGCGACGGCCGAGTACGTGCCGGCCGTCATCGGCACCTGGAAGGACTCCGCACCGGAGGCCACGACGGCCGCCCGCAGTTCGGCGAGGGACCCGGGCCGGTACTCGACCGGCCGTTCCCCGGCCCGGCTCAGCGCCGCCGCGACGTCCGCGCCGCCCACCGCCTCCTCGCCGACCAGTTCGTAGACCCGCCCCGCGTGCCGGGCCGGCGCCAGCGCCACCGTCACGGCCACCTCGGCCAGGTCCTCCCGTGCGACCGCCGCCAGCCGTCCGTCGCCGAGCGGTGCGGTGATCACACCGTGCCGGTCCGGAGTGGCCAGGGCGCCCAGCAACTCGGCGTAGAGGCCGTTGCGCAGGATCGTCCAGCGCAGCGTCGCCGACGCGCGCAGCCGGCGCTCGGTCCAGCGGTGGGCCAGCGCGTAGGCGAGGTGGTCGCCGTCACCGGAGAGGCTGGTGTACACGACGTGCTCGACCCCGGCCCGCTCGGCCGCCTCGACGGCCGCCCGGTGGCGGGCGATCACCACGTCGTCCTCCCCGTAGCCGGCCGAGATCAGCAGCAGCGTCCGCACGCCGTCGAAGGCCTCGTCCAGGGTCTCCGGCCGGTCGAAGTCCACGGCCCGGACCGGGACGCCCGGCACGGTCACCCGCTCCGGGTTCCGGGTCCCGGCCACCACACCGCCCGGGCCGTTGTCCGGCCCACCGGCCGACAGCCGGGCCAGCCGCTCCAGTACCAGGGCGCCCAGACCGCCGTTGACGCCGGTGACGAGAAGCATGGTTCCTCCGTGATCGAGAAGCGGTCGGCGGACGCCGACGGTCCGCCCCGGGCCGGCGGTCCCCGCCGCGCCCTGCACTGCGTCCATCCTCGATAACCTGGGCGTTCGGCGTAAGGAGGCACTTGCATGTCAGTAGGGCACACCGGCATAACCACCCCGGCCACCGCCCGTCCGGTGGTCTGGTGCGAGGACGGCGTGGACTGCGGCATCCGCGGTCTGCTGGACCGGCTCGGCGACAAGTGGTCCGTCCTGGTGGTCGTCGAACTCGCCCGGGGCGTACGGCGGTTCCGCGAACTCCAGCGCGCCGTTCCGGGGATCTCGCAGCGGATGCTGACGCTGACGGTCCGCCGGCTGGAACGGGACGGCCTGGTGTCGAGGACGGTCCACCCGACCGTCCCCCCGCAGGTGGACTACGAGCTGACGCCCGTCGGCCACAGCCTGACCCACCTGGTCCGCGCCATGGTGGACTGGTCCTACGACCACCACGACTCGATCCTCGCGTCACGGCAGGACTGGGACGCCGCCAACCCGGACTCGGACATCCGGTAGCCCGCAGGGAGCACCGCGCGAGGCCGGACGGGACCGCAACGGCGCACGAGGCCGGACGGCGGTCGCCCCGTCCGCCCCGCCCGGCCCGCCCCCCTGGCCCGGCCGCGGTACGCGCGGAGGGTCAGCTCGCGTACTCCATCTCCGGGAACCTCGGCGACGGCCCGTCCAGCAGGTGGTCGTCGTGTCCGCGCAACCAGCGATCGAGGAACGAGGCGACGTAGGACCGGGTGGCGAGCACCGCGCGGTCGGGGCGGACCTCGCCCACGTCTCCGCGCAGGGCCTCCGCGGAGACGGCGCCCTGCCGGGCGAGCTGGGGCAGCAGGGACTGGGCGTCGGTGTAGGAGCCGTGCCGGGATCCGGTCAGGGTGACGTCGGCCTTCCAGCCCCGGGTGTGCTGCCAGAACGAGGCCCAGCCGGGCTGGTTCCGGTAGTCGCCGGAGTCCGGGCTGCCCGTGCCCATCAGCAGGAACGGGCGGTCGAGGCCGTCCTCGGCCACGCTGCTCAGGTGCACCCCCGTCCCGTCCGGGCCGGGGAAGTGCAGCTGACCGTCCATGTTCACGCCGGCCTTGATCCGCGGGTCGTCGTGCATGCTCTGGGCCGCGGTGAACCCTCCGGCCGAGTGGCCGACCATGCCCACCCGGCCCAGGTCCAGCGAGCCCGCGAGGGCCGCCGGCAGCCGCCCGTCGGTCCGCAGCGCGCCCAGCTCGTCCAGGACGAAGCGGGTGTCGTCGACCCGCGTCTGCAGGGCCTTGCGGAGCAGCGCGCCGATGTCCAGACCGGGTCGGCCCACCATCGCCGGGAGCACCGAGGTGGCCAGGGCGCCCCCGGGGAAGGCCACTTCGGAGGCTTCGTAGGTGTGGTCGACGGTGACGACGACGTAGCCGCGCGAGGCGAGGTCCTCGACCAGGCCGGTGCCCCACGTCCGGGGGTCGCCGAGCCCGGCCGAGTACAGCACCACCGGGCGCGGGCCGGCTCCGGGCAACGCGGGCGCGTCCTGCCGGGCGTGCGTGCGGACCCCCGACCAGTCGGTGCGGCCGGGCTCCGTACCGTAGTTGAAGACGGACGCGCCGCCCGTACCCCCGAAGTGCTCGGCCGCACGCGGCACCATGTAGCGGGCCGGCTGCTCGTTCCCGAACACCGGACGGGTGGCCGGGTACCAGAGGCTGATCATCAGCTCGCGGGCGCGGTCCGGCTGCCACGGGTCCTGCCGCCCGGCGTCGGTGAGTCGCAGCGAGGTGGTCCCGACGGCGTACGGCCCGACGGGCCGGGGCAGCCAGGCCCGTGCCTGGCGTTCCGCGGCGGACGGCGCCGCCGCCGCGGCCACCGCCCCCGTGCCCAGGACGGCCGTCGCCGTCGCGGCCACCAGTACGGCGGCGATCCCCGTCCGCACGCCCCCTCCGTGTCCCCGCTTGCGCATGTCTCCCCGCTCCCCGTTCCGTGGGACCGCCGCCGACCGGCCGGCCCGTACCGCGACAGTACGGGCCGGGCGGCGCGGGGGGCGTCATACCGCGGAGCCAACCCGCCGGGTGCTACCCGGGTATGACATCCGATGACCTGCGCGGACGCGCGGCGCACGGCACCCGGACGGCGCAGCCGGGCACCGGTGCGTGCCTGCGCCCGCTCCTCCGGCCGGGGCTCACCGGTACCGCTTCAGCTCCCGCCGGGCCAGCGAGCGCTTGTGCACCTCGTCCGGCCCGTCCGCCAGACGGAGGGTGCGGTTGCCGGCCCACAGCTGCGCGAGCGGGGTGTCCTGGCCGACCCCGGCCGCGCCGTGCGCCTGGACGGCCTTGTCCAGGATCCACTCGACGGTGCGCGGCGTGGCGATCTTGATGGCCTGGATCTCGGTGTGCGCGCCGCGGTTGCCGACGGTGTCCATCAGCCAGGCGGTCTTGAGCACCAGCAGCCTCAACTGCTCGATCCGGACCCGGGACTCCGCGATCCAGTCCTGGATCACGCCCTGCTCGGCGAGCGGACGACCGAAGGCCACCCGGTCGAGGGTGCGGCGGCACATCAGCTCGACGGCGCGCTCGGCGGTGCCGATCGCCCGCATGCAGTGGTGGATCCGGCCGGACCCGAGCCTCGCCTGGGCGATCGCGAAGCCGGAGCCCTCTTCCCCGATCAGGTTGCCGACGGGGACCCGGACGTCCTCGAAGTCGATCTCGGCGTGCCCGCCGTGCTCGGCGTCGTCGTAGCCGAAGACGGTCATGCCGCGCCGGACGGTCACGCCCGGGGTGTCCCGGGGCACGAGGATCATGCTCTGCCTGCGGTGCGGTTCGGCCTCCGGGTCGGTCCTGCCCATCACGACGAGGATCCGGCACTCGGGGTTCATCGCTCCGCTGATGTACCACTTGCGGCCGTTGACCACGTAGTCGTCGCCGTCGCGTTCGATCCGGGTGGCGATGTTGGCGGCGTCGGAGGAGGCGACGTCGGGCTCGGTCATCGCGAAGGCGGAGCGGATCTCGGCGTCGAGCAGCGGTTCGAGCCACCGCTCGCGCTGCTCGGCGGTGCCGAACTGGGCCAGCAGTTCCATGTTCCCGGTGTCGGGCGCGGCGCAGTTGAGGGCGGGCGGGGCCAGCTGGGGGCTGCGCCCGGTGATCTCGGCGAGCGGGGCGTACTGGAGGTTGGTGAGGCCGGCGCCGTGCTCGCCGGGGAGGAAGAGGTTCCACAGGCCCTGCTTCCTGGCCTCCGCCCGCAGGCCGGCGACGACCGGGGGCACCGCCCAGGCGGGACGGTCCGGGTCGGCCAGCTGGGCGGCCAGCACGGACTCGGCCGGGTACACCTGGCGGTCCATGAACTCCGTCAGCCGGTCGACGAGTTCGAGGGTCCGGTCATCGTGGGCGAAGTCCATCGTTCAGCGCTCCCGGGGTGCTTCGAGGGTGGTGAGGCCGTGCTCGACGAGGACGGGCGCCATGGTGCCGGCCCGCTCGAACCCGGCCCCGAGGGTGCTGCCCTGCCGGGACCGGTAGTGGATGCCCTCCGCGACGACGGCGAGCTTGTACGAGGCGAAGGCGACGTACCAGTCGAGGTCGGCGGCGTCCCGTCCGGTCGCCCCGGCGTACCGGGCGGCCAGGTCACCGGCCGGCGGGAAGCCCGGGGCGGTGGCGGCGCCGGGGATCAGGCCACCGCCGGCACCGGCGAGCTGGGTGTACATCACCAGCAGGCCGACGTCCGTGAGCGGGTCGCCGAGGGTGGACATCTCCCAGTCCAGGACGGCCGCGATCCGGTCCCCGTCGTCGATCAGCACGTTGTCGAGCCGGTAGTCCCCGTGGACCAGCGCCGGGGCCGGCGAGACCGTCCGGCGGGCGACGAGCAGCTCGTGCAGCCGGTCGATGCCGGGCAGGTCGCGGCTGCGCGAGGCGTCCAGCTGGGTGGACCAGCGGCGCAGTTGCCGCTCCAGGTAGCCCTCCGGGCGCCCGAAGTCGGCGAGCCCGGCCTCCGCCGGATCGATCCGGTGCAGCGCGGCGAGGGTCTCCACCAGCGACAGGCCGATGGCGTGGACGCGCCCCTCGCCGAGTGCCGCGAGCGGCGCCGCGTCCCGGTGCGCGGTGCCGGGCACGTACGCCATCAGGTACCAGGGCGCGCCGAGCACCTCCGTACCGGGGTCGAGGTGGAGCGTGGCGGGCACCGGCACGCCGGTGCCGTGCAGGGCAGTCATCACCCGGTGCTCACGGCCCATGTCGTGCGCGGTGGCGAGGACGTGCCCGAGCGGCGGCCTGCGCAGCACCCAGCGGGAGCGGCCGTCGGTGAGCCGGTAGGTGAGGTTGGAACGGCCGCCCTCGATCAGCTCGGCCCGCAGCGGGCCGTTCACCGTGCCCGGAAGCACCCGGTCGAGGTGGGCGCGGAGCCGGCCCAGGTCGAGCCCGGGCGGATCGGCGGGGTGGTTCTCCGGCACGGGCTCTCTCCTCGTCGGCCGTCGGCGGCCCTTGGCGGCCCGTCGGCTCCTTGGTCGGTCGGCCTGTTGGCCTGTTGGCGATCCACTGACTAAGCGCTTGCTTAGCATTCAGCCGACCGCGTTCACCTGTCAATCCCACCCGCCCGCCACAATGTGCCCATGAGGTTGATCCACACCGTGGCCGGCGTGCTGCTCCTGCTGCTCACCATCGGCAGCATCCTGCGCACGCTGGTCGTGCCGCGCGGCCTGTACTCCTCCCTGGTGCACGGCCTGTGGCGGGCACTGCGGTCCGTCCTGCGGCTGACCGCCGCCCCGTTCGGCACCTACCGGGCGCAGGACCGGGCGCAGACCTGGCTGGCCCCGCTGATGCTGCTCGGCATGCTGGGGGTCTGGCTCGGCGCCATGCTGACCGCCTACACGCTGATACTGCACGGCACCTCGCGACTGGACTGGTCGGTCTCCTTCCGCGAGGCCGGCTCCAGCCTGCTGACCCTCGGCTTCGCCAGCGGCGACCGGCTCCACCTCTCCGTCATCGACTTCCTCGCCGCCGCCAGCGGCCCCCTCGTGATCGCCCTGCAGATCGCGTACCTCCCCACCCTCTACGCCGCCTACAACCGCCGCGAACTGGAGGTGACGCTCCTGCAGTCCCGGGCCGGCGAACCCGCCTGGGGTCCCGAACTGCTCGCCCGGCAGGCGCTGGTCGACACCGAGACCGCCCTCCCCCAGCTGTACCGCGACTGGGAACGGCTCGCCGCCGACCTCGGCGAGAGCCACTCCAACTACCCCGTTCTCATCTCGTTCCGCTCCCCGCAGCCCGAGCGCAGCTGGGTGGTCGGCCTGACCGCCGTCATGGACGCCGCCGCCCTCCACCTCGCGATCGCCCCGCGCACCGCCCCGCCCGAGGCCCGCCTCGTCCTGCGGGCCGGCTTCACCGCGCTGCGCGACATCGGCCGCTCGCTGCGCGTCGACTTCGACCCCGACCCGTCCCCCGAGGCGCCGATCCGCCTCGGCTACACCGAGTTCGACGCCGCCGTCGCCCTGATCGCCGCCGCCGGGTTCCCGCACGAACGGCCCGCCGCCGAGGCCTGGCCGCACTTCCGCGGCTGGCGGGTCAACTACGAGCACCTCGCCCACGAGCTCGCCCGCCGCAGCGACGCCGTCCCCGCCCTCTGGACCGGCCCCCGCGACTTCCGGGCGCCGACCGTGCCCCCGGCCCGCCCCACCGACCGCCGCCCGGACGTCATCTGACGCCCCGGCCGCGACGGGGCGTCCGCCCTTCCCCGGACCGGCTGCTTCGGCGATCACGGCGACATGAGCAGCGGTGCCGCGTGCGCCGGACCGCTGCTGCGGGTCCGGCGCACGCGGCGGCGGGAGGGATCCGGGACCAGTGGTCAGACGGCGACCGTGGTGCCCGCGGCGAGGGAGCGTTCGGCGGCGGCGAGGATCTCCACGGTCCGCAGGCCGAAGGCGGCGGAGCAGGGGTGCGGCTCACCGGTGCGGACGGACTCGTCGAGCGCGTCGAGGGCGCGGTGCAGGGCCGCGATCGGGCCCTCGCCGCGTTCGGGCAGGTGGACGGTGCCGGCCTCGCCGCGCAGCTCCATCCCGGTGCCGCCGCCCGCCACGGGGACGGTGAGGCTGAGCGCCAGGGTGCTGGACGCGCCGCCGACGTGGCGCAGCACGAGGTGGACGGTGTCCAGCGGGCCGGCCACGGCCGTCAGGGAGGTGACGTCGCCGAGGATCGGGAGCAGCACGGAGAGGGCGTGCGGGCCGACGTCCCAGAGCGCGCCCTTGTCCTTGCGCCAGGCGGAGGCCGCGTACGGGCTGGTGGAGTCCGGGGCGAAGACCGAGCCGAGCCAGTCGGAGCGGCCGGTGAACCAGCCGCCGGCGGCGGCCTGCGCCTCGATCCACGGGATCTGGTCGCCGCCGAAGCGGACGGTGAAGAACACCACCGAGGCGACGCCGTTGCGTCCGGTCGCCTCGACCACCCGGCGGGCGTCGGGGACGGTCAGCGCGACGGGCTTGTCGAGCAGCAGGTGGCAGCCCGCCTCGGCGGCCCGTACGGCGAGGTCCGCCTGGACGGTCGGCGGCAGTGCGATGGAGACGGCGTCGACCTCGGCGAGCAGCCGGTCGAGGTCGGCGTGGCCGGGGACGCCGTGCTGCGCGCCGAGCGCTGCGGCGGCCTCGGGGCGGCGGCCCCAGACTCCCGCGAACTCGAAGGCGGGGTGCTCCGCCAGGACGGGTGCGTGCACCCGCTCCGCCCAGGGGCCGGTGCCCAGCAGTCCGATCCGCATGGTGGTCTCGCTCCTCGGTCGTGCGCGGGTGTTCGGTCGTGCGTCGATGTCGATCTCGTGTGCTGCCGTGCTGTGCCGTACCGCCATGGTGCTCGACCGTACTCCGCCGCCCGGTCGGATCCGTGCCCGGTGGGTACCGCGCCCGGTCGCACGAAGGCCGCCGTCGCTCCCCCGGGGCGACGGCGGCCCTGGCCGGCGGGTCAGTCCGCGACGGGCCCGGCGGGTGCTGCGGCGGTCTGCGCGCCGGCACCCGGTGCGGTCGCCGTCGCCGTGGCGGCGGCAGTGGCCGTGGTGGTGGTGACCGTGGTGGTGGTGACCGTGGTGGTGGCCGTGGTGGCGGCGGCAGTCGCCGACGGTGCTCCGATCGGGGCCTCGGCGGCCGAGGCCGCCTCCGCCGCCGCGTCCTCCGCCTCGCGGGCCCGGGCGGACTTGGCGGCGCGGCGCTTCATCAGCCAGGCCGAGAAGGCGCCGCCGAGGGCGGCCAGGAGCAGGCCGATCCAGGAGAACTTCGACAGCCACTGCTCGGCGACCTTGCCGACCTGGTAGACGAGCAGGGTCGTCCCGCCGGCCCAGACGATGCCGCCGAGGACGTTGGCGATCAGGAACTTCCAGTACGGCATCTTGAGCGCGCCGGCGAGCGGCCCGGCGAAGATGCGCAGCAGGGCGATGAAGCGGCCGAAGAAGACGGCCCACATGCCCCACTTCTGGAACGAGCGCTCGGCGCTGGCCAGGTGGTCCGGGCCGAAGTGCTTGGGGAACCGTCGCCCCAGCTTCTCGAAGAGCGGCTTGCCGCCCTTGCGTCCGATCGAGTAGCCGATCGAGTCGCCGATGATCGCACCGAGGATCGCGAAGACCGCCACCCAGACCGGGCTGACCACGCCGCGCGCGGCCAGCAGCGCCGAGGACACCAGGGCGATCTCGCCGGGGAGCGGAATGCCCAGCGACTCCAGTCCGATGATCAGACCTACAAGGGCATACACCGCGCCCGGTGGCACGCCCTCGATCCAGGCGTCGATGTGCAGCAAGGCCAGTACCTCCGTGGCAGGACGAGACCCACGGCAGGCCCGGTCAGGTATCCGCAGCCCGCGCGCCGGTCTCGACGTCGTCCGAATGGCGGCACCAGGCCGCTCCCCGAGAAGGCAGCCTAACGTGCCGGGCGGCCCGTCCCCCTGGCCGATCACCCCTGGTTACGACGCGTGGCGGCCTGCGGCGGTTCCGGCGTGCCCGGGAACCGGGCCGCCCACCGCGCCTCCGCCCGGGGACCCTCGCCGGCCCCGTGCAGCCGCCCCCGACCCGGCACCGGCCGGGGGCCCCGGCCCCACGGCCCGGTCGGCTACGGCTGCACGGGGCGGTCCGCGAAGTCCACGACGGTGACCGAGGGGCGGCGGTCCGCCAGCGGGGGAACGGCGAGGGCGATCGGGAGCAGGGCGCCGACGAGTCCGCGTCCGCCGGTCGGCCGGACGTCCCGCACCGCGGCCACCGCAGGACCGGCGCTGCGCAGCTTGGCCCGCTCGCCCGCGTCCATCGCCCACGGCATCGGGGGCGCCTCGTAGCCCCGGGTCCGCACCCTGCCGCTCAGGGTGAGCCGGCCGAACCAGCGCGGTACCGCGTCCAGGACCAGCGAACCGCCCGGGAACCGCTCGGCACAGCCCGCGATCAGGGCCCGCACCTGGGCCGGCCGCAGGTACATCAGCAGACCCTGCGCGGTGATCAGCACCGCCCGGCTCCGGTCCACCTCCTCGGCCCAGCCGAGGTCGGTGACGTCGGCGGCCACGGAGCGCCGGCGCGGCCCGGGCGGCAGCAGTTGCTCCCGCAGGGCGACCGACTCGGGCAGGTCCACCCCGATCCACCGGGCACGGCCGTTGTCGACACGCCAGTACTGGGTCTCCAGGCCCTCCCCCAGGCAGACCACGGTGCCGCGCGGCTCCCGGGCCAGGAAGTCCGCCACCTCGCGGTCGAAGCAGGCCGCCCGCAGCGCCTGCAGCTGGGCCTGGACGCCGCTGGTTCCGAAGCGCTCGGCGAACGGGTAGTCGATCCGGTCCACCAGCTCGACCGCCTTCGGGTCGTGCAGCACCGTGTCCGGCCTGCGCGCCTCGACGGAGCGCTGGTAGAGCGTCCACAGTGCCGTCTCGGGGACCGCCGTCAGATCCGGCCGTTCCATGCTGTTCATCACTCGGTCGTTCCTCTGCATCCTCGGACCCCGGGACGGACCCGCCGATTCTGACACTGCCGGGGGCGTGAACAGAGCGCGCGAAGCCCCGGCGCGCCGCCCCGCGCGACCGTGCGCACCGTACCCGGGACGCGCGCACGGTCAGCCGACGCTGAACGCCCCTTCCGGCGGGGGCGGGGAGTCGGTGGCGGTGGCGTCCGTCACCGGCTCCGTCCGGGCGACGAAGGCCGCGAGGTCGGCGCCGTCGGTCAGCCGGGCCGGGAAGATGTCGCCGGCCAGCCGCCGGACCAGGTCGGCGACCGGCAGCGGACCGGTCGAGCCGACGAGCAGGATGTTGCCGTACCGCCGCCCGCGCAGCACCGGCGGCTCCGCGATCAGGCAGGCCTCCGGGAAGACGGCCCGCACCGTCGCCGCCTGCGCGCGGGCGAAGGCGAGCGGCGGACCGTCCGCGAGGTTGGCGGCGTAGCAGCCGCCGGGGCGCAACGCGGCCGACGCCAGCCGGAGGAACTCCACCGAGGTCAGGTGCGCGGGCGTCCGCGAACCGTGGAAGACGTCGGCGACGACGAGGTCCAGCGAGCCGGGTGCGGCCTCCGCGAGCGCCGCCCGGGCGTCACCGACCACGGCCGTGATGTCGGCGCCCGGCCCGTGCCAGGGAAGGTGCTCCGCCACCAGCGAGAGCAGCGGGCCGTCGACCTCCACCACCCGCTGGCGGGAGCCCGGACGGGTGGCGGCCAGGTAGCGGGGGACGGTCAGCGCGCCACCGCCCAGGTGGAGCGCGTCCAGCGGCTGCCCGGCCGGGGCGAGCGCGTCGACCAGGTGGCCGAACCGCTGCGTGTACTCGAACTCCAGGTGGGTCGGGTCCCCGAGGTCGACGTAGGACTGCGGGGTGTCGTCCAGGGTGAGCAGCCAGCCGCCGTCGTGGTCGATGTCGGGCAGCAGCTTGGCCTGCCCGAGGTCCGTCCGCCGCACGACCGGTACGGGGTCGTCGTCCACGGACGGTCTGGGCGTGTCGGGCATCTCGGGCATGACGGCAGCATAGGCGGCTCGCCCGAGTCGCCGTCACGCCCGAGGCTACCGGCCGGTATCGTCGGGGCTCCCGAGGCAGCGATACCGAGCAGAGATTGGGTGCGACTGGACATGGAGTTCCGCGAAGACATCCTGGGTGCCCCCTACGAGGCGGTCGAACTGCCGCTCCGCCCGGACGAGGAGGGCGAGGTCTCCGCCACGCTCGTCCGGCGGCTGGTCCCCGGTTCGGACCGGGCCGTCCTCTACATCCACGGCTACAACGACTACTGGTTCCAGACCCACCTGGCCGACCACTACGCCGCCGCCGGCTTCTCCTTCTACGCGCTCGACCTGCGCAAGTACGGCCGTTCGCTGCGACCGCACCAGTCCCCGAACTTCGTCCGCGACCTCGCCGCCTACGACGAGGAGCTCGACGAGGCGGTCCGGGTCGTCCGGGAGCTGGACGGGCACACCCGGCTGCTGATCAACGGCCACTCCACCGGCGGCCTGATCGCCGCCCTCTGGGCCGGCCGCCGCGCCGGGCGCGGGCTGGTCGACGCGCTCTTCCTCAACAGCCCCTTCCTCTCCATGCCGGCCGCCCCCGCCGTCCGCACCCTCGGCGCCCCCGCCCTGGACGCCCTCGGCCGCTTCGCCCCGACCCGCGTGCTGCCGTCGGCCCTCAACCCGCACTACGTGCACAGCCTGCACCAGGACCACCGCGGCGCGTGGGACTTCGACCTGCGTCTCAAGCCGGCGGAGGGCGTCCCGCTGTTCGCCGGCTGGCTCGCCGCCGTCCAGCGCGGCCACCGCGAGGTGCGGCGCGGCCTCGGCGTCGAGGTCCCCATCCTGCTGATGGCCTCCACCGCCTCGATCTCCACCACCCGCTGGCACAACGCCCTCCACCACGCGGACGCCATCCTGCGCGCCGACGACATCGCCGCCGCCGGGCCCCACCTGGGCCGCCACGTCACCATCGTGCGCATCGAGGGCGGCATGCACGACCTCGTCCTCTCCGGCGAGAAGGCCCGCACCCAGGTCTTCGCCGAACTCGACCGCTGGCTCGACGCCTACTTCCCCCTCGCCGTGCACTGATCCCTCGCCGCACACCGGCCCTCGCGCTCCGACGGCCCCCGTGCTCCGACGGCCCGCGGCCCGAGGACGCGTGACCCGTTCGCCTCCGCGCCTCCCCCTCCGCCGGCACCCGCCCGGGTGCCGGCGGAGTCGTCTGCGCGGGCGCGGCCCCCGCGGTCCCGGCCGCAGGGCCGACCGTGGGGCCGGCCGCACCGGCGTGCGGCGGGCCGGGCGGACCGCGACCGTCCGGATGGCGGAGCCCGTGCCACGGGAATACCCCCCGCCCGCTCCCCCGTGCGCCTGCTGTGCGCCCGTGAATCTGTGGAAGGCTACCCGGGCCCCTGTCACTTCCCTTGCCGAGAAGGCGAGTTGAGGAGCCAGCATGCCGCACGGACACGGCCCGCACGACGACCACCAGGACGGACACAGCGACCCCTCCCTCTACCGCACGCCCGCCGAGGCGATCGCCGCGCCGCCGGAGAAGCTCGCGTACGTCGCCGGGTTCGACCGGTCGGCGCAGCAGCCGGACGCGCTGATCACCGTCGACGCCGACCCGGAGTCGCCGAGCTACGGGCGGGTCCTCAACTTCACCGCCATGCCGGGGGTCGGTGACGAGCTGCACCACTTCGGGTGGAACGCCTGCTCCAGCGCGCTCGCGCACGCCTGCCACGACAACCCGGAGCGGCGGTACCTGCTGCTGCCCGGGCTGCGGTCGTCGAAGCTGCACGTGCTGGACACCCGACCGGATCCGGTGCGGCCACGGCTGGTGAAGACCGTCGAGGCGGAGGAGCTCGCGAAGAGAGCGGGCTACTCACGGCCGCACACGCTGCACTGCGGACCGGACGGCGTGTTCCTCTCCTGCCTCGGCGCGGCGGAGGGCGCGGACGGGCCCGGCGGGGTGGCGCTGCTCGACCACACCACCTTCGAGGTGCTGCGCCCCTGGGAAACCGAGCGCGGACCGCAGAACTTCGCCTACGACGTGTGGTGGCACCTCGGGACCAACGTGGGTGTCACCAGCGAGTGGGGCACCCCGTGGATGGTCGAGGACGGCGTCGTCCCGGAGCTGCTGCTGGGTCGCAAGTACGGGCACGCGCTGCACTTCTGGGAGCTCGACTCGGGCCGGCACCTTCAGCGGATCGACCTCGGCGACCAGTACCAGATGGTGCTGGAGCTGCGCCCGGCGCACGATCCGCAGGCGGAGTGGGGGTTCGCCGGGGTGGTCACCAACGTGGAGGACCTCTCCGCGTCGGTCTGGCTCTGGTACCGGCAGGGCGAGGCGTTCACGGCGCGGAAGGTGATCGAGATACCCGCCGAGGAGGCCAAGGCCGAGGACCTGCCGCCGGCCCTCCAGCCGTTCGGCGCGGTGCCGCCGCTGATCACGGACATCAACCTGTCGGTCGACGACCGCTGGCTGTACGTCTCGGCCTGGGGCACCGGCGAGCTGTTCCAGTACGACGTGTCGGACCCGTTCCACCCGCGGCTCACGGCCTCGGTGCGGCTCGGCGGGGTCGCGGCCCGCACGCCGCACCCGGCCCAGCCCGGCCGACCGCTGAGCGGGGCGCCGCAGATGGTCGAGATCAGCCGGGACGGTCGGCGGCTCTACGTCACCAACTCGCTGTACGGGGCGTGGGACGACCAGTTCTACCCCGACGGGATCGAGCCGTGGATCGTCAAGCTGGACGCCGACCCGGAGGCGGGCGGGCTGACCGTGGACCGGCGCTTCTTCCCGCACGGCGAGGAGTTCCGCGGGCTGCGCGTGCACCAGACCCACCTGGCGGGCGGGGACGCCTCCTCGGACTCGTACTGCTACCGGTAGTCCCGTGCGGTCGCGGTCCCCGTCGCGGTTGCGGTCCCCGTCACTGGCCGCGGTCCCGCTCGCGGTCCCCGAGCAGGGGTGTCGCGGCCGTTGGCGGGCCCTCCGGCGGCAGTGCCGAAGGGCCCGCCGCCGGTCGCCCTGGCCGCCGGCGGCGGTCAGACCCGGCCGAGCACCGGGTCGTGGTGGATCCGGCTCGCCGGCAGGCCGTCGGCGGCCAGCCTGGTCCGGACCTCGGTCACCAGGCCGGCCGGGCCGCTGACGCAGACCAGGTGCTCGGACCAGTCGCCGGCCCGGCCGACCGCCTCGGCGAGCCGGCGGCCCGGGCCGGCGCCCGGTCGCCCGCCGGCCGCGTCGTCGGCCACCGGCACCAGTTCCAACCAGGGCTTACAGCCGCCGAGTTCGGCGAGCGACGGCCAGTCGTAGAGGTCGGCCCGGGCCCGGGCGCCGACGAAGAGGTGGACCCGGCGACCGCGCGGGCGGTGCTCGACCAGCTGCTCGACGATCGCCTTCATCGGGGCGAGTCCGGTGCCGCCGGCCACCAGCAGCAGGTCCCGGCTGTCGTCGTCCGGCATCAGCGTGCCGCGCGGCGGCCCGAGCCGAAGCCGGTCGCCGACGGCCGTGTGCTCCACCAGCGCCTCGCTGACGCCGCCCGGGCCGGTGCGGCGCACGTGGAACTCCAGCTCGTTGTCGGCGCGCGGCGCACAGCCCATCGAGTACTGCCGCCAGGTGTGCGGCAGCCGCGGGTGCTCCACCGTCCCGTACTGGCCGGCCCGGTACGGGTAGGGCTCGCCGGTGCGGACCTGCAGCACGGCGATATCGGGTCGGCGGCGCTCGTGGCCGACCACCACCGCGTGCCAGTACGGGGGTTCGGTGAGCGCCGACTCGGCGCCGGCCACCATCGCCTCGACCGCGAACCGCAGCATCCGCACCCAGGCGTCCTCCAGTCCGGCGCTCCACCGGGATCCGGCCCGGTGCCGGATCGCCTCGCAGAGGGCCTCCTCGAAGGCCCGGTAGTGAACCGGCCGGACCCCGAGCTTCCGGTGGTCGCGGCCGAGTTGGGCGAGCGTGGCGGACAGCTGGGCGGGCCGGTGCAGGTTCTCGACCAGGTAGTCGAACATCCGCTCCAGGTGGGCCTGCTGGAACTCCATCGAGTCCGGGAAGAGCGCCCGGAGGTACGGGCGGCGGCGGAACATGCACGCGTAGAGGTGGTCGATCAGGTCGGCGAACGGGGCGACCAGGCCGAGGGCGCCCATGATCAGCCGCTGGTCGGCGGCGGCGTCGAAGTCCCCGGCGTCGAGGGCCCCGCCCGTACCGGCGTCGAGGGCACCGGGGCCGAGGCCGCCGGGGCGCGAGCCGGGACGGGCGTCGGGGAAGGAGTCCAGCGGGGACGACGCCGGCGTGAGGATCTGCCGGCGAAGGCGCATGGCATGGTGCCGCGCGATCAGGCGGTCGTACTCGGTGGTGGTGCTGCTGATCTCCATGACCGGCAGCCTAACTACCCATCAGTTACATGACAGGACAGGACCGTTCATGCCGTCGACCGGCAACGGACCCGCCCCGACCGGGTTTCGGGCAGGCGGCGGCCCGGGGGTGGCTCCCGGTCCAGTAGACGGCAGGACGCGCCACCGGGAAAGGGCCGGTGGTCCCGGCCCTCCCGGGACCACCGGACCAACGACCCCGCCACAAAGAGGACTCCCGACCCATCGCCGCCACGGCCACGGCCGCGCGGCTACCGGGGTGCCGCCATGACGGCACCCTTCCGGGAGGACCGGCCGTCCCGACGGGCCCCGGCCGCCGGCAACGCCCGGACGCGGGGGCGGCGACGCCTGCCAGGCCGGGCGGGCGCTGCCGGCAGGGCCGCCGGACTCCCCGGAGAACTACACCGGCGGGGTCGGGGGCCGTCCCGCGTCCCCGTGCACCGGCGAGGCGTCCGGCGGCGGCGCACCGTCCGGCCGGACGGCCGGCGAGGACGGCCGTGCCGGCCCGGTCGCGGTCCAGCTGGCCAGCAGCCGGAGCGACTCGGCCGACGGCGAGCCCGGGTCGGCGTGATAGGCGACGAGCACCTGGTCCGCCTCCTCCGCCGGGCGCAGCGTCTCGTAGCGCAGCGTGAGCCGGCCCACCACCGGGTGGTGCAGTTCCTTGGTGCCGTGGCCCTTGTCCCGGATGTCGTGCGCGGCCCAGAGACGACGGAACTCGCCGCTCTTGAGGGAGAGTTCGCCGATCAGCGAGGTCAGCCTCGGGTCGTCCGGGTCGCGGCCCGCGTCCAGCCGGAGAATGCCGACCACGTCGGCGGCCTTGGTCTCCCAGTCCAGGTAGAGCTCGCGGGCGGCCGGATCGAGGAAGACCTGCCAGGCCATGTTCCGGTGCTCCGGCGGGAGCGCCGCGAAGTCCCCCGCCAGCGCGTTGCCGAGCGGGTTCCACGCGATCACGTCGAGGCGCCGCCCGAGCACGTAGGCCGGGACGCTCTCCATCGCGTCCAGCAGCTGCTGGAACTCGGGGCGGATCTGCTGCGGGCGGGTGGAACGGCCGCGACCGGGGCGGCGGCGCGCGGGCTTGGTGATGCGGCGCAGGTGCTCGCGCTCGGCGGAGGAGAGCCGCAGGGCGCGGGCGATCGCGTCCAGGACGGCGGCCGAGACGTTCTCCCCGTGGCCCTGCTCCAGCCGGACGTAGTACGCCGTGCTCACGCCCGCCAGCTGGGCCAGCTCCTCCCGGCGCAGCCCGGGGACCCGTCGCCGGCCGCCGTAGTCGGGCAGGCCGACGTCGGACGGCTGGAGCCGGGCACGCCGGGACCGGAGGAATTCGCTGAGTTCGGTGCGCTGGTCCACGTCTGCAGTATGCGTGCGACCGGGCTCCCGGCGAGTGCTGGAGGGTGATACTGCCGGTGGTAGGAAGGCCGTGCCTACGTTAGGCACTGGTCTGTCTACCCCGGGCCGCCGGGCCGAGCCTTGAGGCATGACGAACACCACGGTCACGGACACCATCCACACGAACGCCGAGGCCGGCGACGTCGAGGCCCCCCGCACCGAGGCGGGCGGCAGCACCGTCGCCGCGTACGCCGCCCCGGCCCCGAAGGCCCCCCTGGAGCGGACCACCGTCCCCCGCCGGGCGCTCGGTGCCCACGACATCCTGATCGACATCGCCTACGCCGGTATCTGCCACTCGGACATCCACCAGGTCGCCGAGGACTGGGGTCCGGGGATCTTCCCCATGGTCCCCGGCCACGAGATCGCCGGCGTGGTCGGCGAGGTCGGCCCGGAGGTCACCCGCTGGGCGGTCGGCGACCGGGTCGGGGTCGGCTGCTTCGTCGACTCCTGCCGGGAGTGCGACAGCTGCCGGGCCGGACTCCAGCAGTACTGCACCGGTGGGAGCGGCGCGGTCTTCACCTACAACGCGGTCGGCCGGGACGGCGCGCCCACCTACGGCGGCTACGCCAGGCAGCTGGTGGTCGACGAGAACTACGCGCTGCGCATCCCCGGGGCGCTGCCGCTGGACGTCGCCGCGCCGCTGCTCTGCGCGGGCATCACCCTGTACTCCCCGTTGACGCGCTGGGGCGCCGGTCCCGGCCGCAAGGTCGCGATCGTCGGTCTGGGCGGCCTCGGCCACCTGGGGGTGAAGATCGCCCGTGCCAAGGGGGCGGAGGTCACCGTGCTGAGCCAGTCGCTGCGCAAGCGCGAGGACGGGCTGGAGCTGGGCGCCCACGACTACCGGGCCACCTCCGACCCGGCCACCTTCACCGAGCTGGCCGGCACCTTCGACCTGATCGTCAACACCGTCTCGGCCGACCTCGATCTGAGCGGCTACCTCGGGCTGCTGCGGACCGACGGCACCCTGGTCCAGGTCGGGGCGCCGGAGAAGCCGGTCTCGATCAACGCGCACGCGCTGCTCGTCGGACGCAGGTCGCTGGCCGGTTCGATGATCGGCGGCCTGCCGGAGACGCAGGAGATGCTCGACTTCTGCGCCGAGCACGGCATCGGCGCGGAGATCGAGCTGATCCGGGCGGAGCAGATCAACGAGGCGTACGACCGGGTGCTGGCGAGTGACGTGCGGTACCGCTTCGTGATCGACACCGCGACGATCTGACCTCCCCGGTCCCCCGTCACCGTCCCGCCCACCCCGCCCGACCGCCCCGGTCCGACGGCGCGGTCCGGCGCACGGACGCGCCGCCGTCGGCGCCCGGATCCCCGCCCCCGGTGCTCTCCGATCACCGGGGGCGGGGCGCAGGTACGGCGCCCGCCCGGCTCACGCCCCGGCCGGGCGGGCCGCCTTGCGGCGGCCGGAGCCCCGGCGCAGCAAGCGGCGGCGCGGGGGCTGGTCGGGCAGCCATCCGAAGGTCAGGCAGCTGCCGACCACGCCGAGCAGCATGCCGATCAGGAACCCGCCCAGGTTGGAGGTGAGCCAGCTGCCCAGCGACGCCAGGACGGCGACGATCGAGTAGAACAGCCGCTGGGCCGGGTTGAAGAGGATCAGCAGGCCGCAGAGCGTCATCACCGACGGGACGAGGTAGCCGGCCAGTCCCTGGAGCCCGATGTGCAGGACGACGGGCAGCGGGGCCCGGAGGGTGAAGAGGATCTCCGCGCCGCCCAGGAGGACCAGCAGCCCGCCCCAGAAGGGCCGTCGGCCCTGCCAGCCCCGCCGACCGGGGCGGGCTCCGGTCCGGGCGGGGCGTTCCTCGACGGCCTGCCCGGCGGTCGGCCGGCCGTCCTGGTCGCTGCTCGGCCGGCCGTCCTGCCCGGCGGAGGCGTTCCCGGGTGCGGGTCCTGCGGCGGGTTCGGGCTCGGCCACCGTCAGCAGCCCTCCGAGCTGAAGGTCAGCCGGAGGTTGGGCAGTTTGAAGGCCCCGGCCGTGGTGGCGTAGTTGTGCTGCCGCAGGTTGCGGATCTTCACGGTGTCGGCCTGCTGCCCGAAGACGCCCGGCAGGCCCTTGACGCCGGCCTTGGTGTAGGTGCTCGCGTCGCCGCCGATCTCGATGTTCTTGAACTCCGCGTCGCCCGAGAGCAGGTCGGAGTCGGTCGTGAGGTCGGTGGCGGTGACGGGCGTCCCGGCGTCCCCGGCCTTGATCAGCAGGTTGATGCCGCCCAGGTCCACGCTCTGGCAGAGCCTGGTGAGCGAGGCCTCCTTGATCGCGGAGACGGCGACCAGCACCTGCCCGCCGGTGTCCCCCTCGTTGGGACTGTTCTCGATCATGTGGTCCAGGCTGCCGAACTGCTCGAAGCCGACGCCGTCCAGGCTGTCGGCCGTGACGGTGAACGGCATGCCGGAGATGGCGAACTGGGCGGCGAGCACGCCCTGCGCGGTCAGGGTCATCAGCAGGGCGCCGGCGGCGACGGCGGGAACGGCCATCAGCGCGGTGCGCTTCAGCCGGACCCGTCCTCTGAACCCGGTGGGCGCCTCGGCGGTCTCGGTGGTCTCGGTGGTGCGGGCTGCGTCATCGGACGTGGCCATGTGTGCTCCCTCGAACGGTGGACGGGCAGGCACAGGCACGTTGTCCTGGCGCGGACAGCGTTCTGCGGACCGGCCGGGTGGACCGTCTCTCGGCAGCGGGGCGGGCCGTCGGATCCGCAGTGGGTAACTGGGAAGCTACTGCCCGGTATTCAAGGGGTCAATACGGGTGCGCGAAGGATCATCGACCGCTCGGGCCCGGTCCGGGGCACCCCCCGACCGGGCCCGACCCGGTCGGGGACGACGGCTCCGGCCCACCGGGCTCCGGCGGCGCCGGAACCGCCGCAAGGCGCCGCGCCGCCTCCTCCGGGCCGAGGAACGGCGCCAGGCAGAACAGGCTCAACGTCGGCAGCAAGCTCGGCAGTTCCTCCGTCCGCCCGGCGTCGATGCAGCGCTGGAGCATGCTGTACACGCCGCCGACGACCGCGTCGACCATCGCCTCCGCCGCCACCCCGTCAGGAAGTTGCGGCACCTCGGCGAAGAAGGCCCGGAACCGGGTGAGGAGTTGGTCCCGCTCGCGGCGCCCGGCCGGCCCCACGGCGTCCAGTTCGATCACCGCCATGGTGGCGAAGGCCGGTACCCCGGCCAGCAGTTCGAGCATCGCCCGAAGCGCCTCGCGGATCCCGGTGCACCAGTCCGGCGCCACCGCGAAGGCCGCCGCCATCCGGCGGATCACGACCCCCGTCCCGTGCCGGTGAGCGGCCAGGAAGGCGTCCTCCTTGCCGGTGAACAGCTCGTAGAAGACCGGTCTGGTCACCCCCGCCGCGCGGCAGATGTCGCTCACCGTGGCTCGCTGGTAGCCGTGTTGCGCCACCGTGTGCACCAACCCGTCGAGCAGCCGCTCCCGTTGGGTGGCGGCGACCACGTCGGGCGGCAGCCGGCTCGGACCGCGTTTGATCGATCGGGCCGGGTCCCGGCCGGTGCGCGCGCCGGGCAGGAGTACGTCCGCACGACGAGTAGCTGACTCCGGTTTCATCGCCAACTCCTGTGTTTTGTCTTGACATTGACGCGACGTCCGGTTTACAACACTGACGGGTTTCCAATCTGCGGCCAGGCCGCCGGAGACCCGCACGCGTTCCGACTGTCCAGTATGGCGAACGCATGCCCGGCGGTGGCAGCCGCCGACGTGCACCCGGCGTGCCCACGCACCACCCGTACCCTTCGCGCGCCATCCGCACCACCCGCACCCTCCTCGCCGTACTGCCGCCGTACCCGACGTACGTCGACGTACCGCCCGGCTCCCCGCCGTACCACGGCGCCGTGCCGCCACGTACCTCGACCTGCCTCGCCGTACGGGCGGGCCCGTGGCGCCGGGCCCGCCGAGTCACCGTCCGCGGTGCCCCACCACCCGCACCACCCCGTCGCGGTCGCTCCTCGGCCGGCCACCGCCGCACGCCACCCCCACGCGACCTCACGGGCTCCCCCCCACCCGACTCCGCCAGGAGAGAGGCACACCCTCATGCGCATCCGCCGAACCCTCGGTACCGCCGCCCTCGCCGCCGCCGCGGTGCTGGCCGCCGGCACCGTCACCCCCGCCCAGGCCGCCGGCCCCGCCGTGCTCACCCACACCGCCCCCGGCGGTCCGAACGTCGCCGTCGGCGACGTCCTCACCGCCAACCTGGTGGCGGGCAGCTACGCCACCTTCTACTCCAGCGCGACCGGGACGAGCGGCATCAAGTGCGCCACCTCGTCGTTCTCCGCGACCGTGACCAGCAACCCGGCCGCCCCGGGCGTGGCCACCGAGCAGCTCAACAGCCACACCTTCGGCTCCTGCACCGCCAACGTGATCGGCGTGACCAGCGTGCAGAGCATCACGGTCAACAACCTGCCGTACACCAACGCGGTCAGTGACGCGGCCGGCAACCCGGTCAGCCTCAGCCCGACCGCGGCCGGGCCGCTGCAGACCACGGTGGTGCTGAAGACCGTCCTCGGCACCATCACCTGCGTCTACCGCGCGCCGGGCAGCATCGCCGGCACCACCAGCAACGTCGGCCAGACCATCGGCTTCAGCTCCCAGGCGTTCCCGAAGGTCTCCGGCCCGAGCACCTGTTTCGCGACCGGGTACTTCAGCGCGACCTACGGGCCGGTGACCGACAGCTCGGTGCCCGGCAACCCGCACATCTACATCAACTGATCGCCCCCGGCAGGGCCCTCGGCACCTGCGCGCGGCGTGCGGCGACTCCGGTCGCCGCACGCCGTTCGGCACGCGACAGCGAAGTGACCCACCGGTAGGGTGCTGGCGACAGGCACCGTGAGCGACCGGGAGTGGAGCACGCATGGGCGGCGAGGGCACGGGGTTCTTCGAGTCGGTGGCCGACACCGCCGCACGGCTGGCCGAGGCGGGCTACCTGGCCTCGATCGAGGTCGCCACCACCGTCTTCCTCGCCGACCGGCTCGGCAAGCCCCTCCTGGTGGAGGGCCCGGCCGGGGTCGGCAAGACCGAGCTCGCCAAGGCCGTCGCCGCGATCGGCCGCGCCCGGCTGGTCCGGCTCCAGTGCTACGAGGGCATCGACGAGGCCCGCGCGCTCTACGAGTGGAACCACGCCAAACAGCTGCTCCGGATCACCGCCGGGCGGGACGAGGGCTGGGACGGGGCCCGCACCGACATCTTCGGCGAGGAGTTCCTGCTCACCCGCCCCCTGCTCACCGCCATCCGCGGCGACGAGCCGACCGTGCTGCTGATCGACGAGATGGACAAGGCCGACGTCGAGGTGGAGGCGCTGCTGCTCGAAGTGCTCAGCGACTTCCAGGTCACCGTCCCGGAGCTGGGCACCATCACCGCGACCCGCCGGCCGTTCGTCCTGCTCACCTCCAACGCCACCCGGGAGCTCTCCGAGGCCCTGCGCCGCCGCTGCCTCTTCCTCCACCTCGACTACCCGGAGGCCGAGTTGGAGCGCCGCATCGTCCGGCTGAAGGTGCCCGGACTGGACGCGGCGCTGGCCGACTCGCTGGTCCGGGTGGTCGGCGCACTGCGGACCATGGAACTGCGCAAGGCGCCGTCCGTGGCGGAGACCGTCGACTGGGCCCGCACCCTGCTCGCGCTCGGCGCCGACACCCTTGACGAGGCACTCGTCCGATCCACCCTCGGTGTGATCCTCAAACACCAGGACGATGTGGTGAAGGCCGCACAGAAGCTCACCCTGGCATGAGCCCCCCGCCGGACCGCACCGACGCCACCGCCACCCCCGGCGCCGGCACCACGCCGGCCGCCGACCTCGCCGCCCGGCTGACCGGCTTCGTCCGGTCGCTGCGCGGCCACGGCCTGCGGATCGGCCCGGCCGAGACGGTGGACGCGGCAGCCGTGCTCGACGTCCTCGGCCTCGCCGAACGCGAGCAGGTCCGGGCCGGCCTGGCCGCCGCCCTGCTGCGGTCCGACGGGCAACGGCCGGTCTTCGACGCCGCCTTCGACCTGTTCTTCCCGCTCGGCGTCGGCGCCCCGGAGGCCGTACGCCGGAACGCCGCCCAGGACACCGAAGGCGCGCCGCACGCCCCGGACGCCCCCGGCCCGAACCCCTCCGCCCCGAACCCCTCCGCCGAGGACGCCGCGCTCCGCGAGGACCTCCGGGCCCGGCTGGCCGCCGCACTCGCCGCCGACGACCGGGCCGCCCAGGCTCGCCTCGCGGGCGAGGTGGTGGCCGCGTTCGGCCGGTACGGCACCGGCGGCGGCGGATCCGCAACGCCCGGCACCAGCGGCTGGTCCGCCTACCAGGCGCTCGGCCGGCTCGCGCCCGAAACCCTGCTGGCCCGCGTCCTCGCGGCGCTGCGAGCGGGCACCGTCCGCGACCCCGACGGCACCGGCCCGGACGGCGCGGACGTCGCCGACCACCTCCTCCCCGACGAGATCCGGCGCCGCATCCAGGGTTTCCGCGCCATGGTCGCCACCGAGGCACGCCGCCGGGCGGCCGAGCTCCGCGGCACCGAACAGGTCGCCGCGCGGGCCGTCGCGCCCACCGTCGACCGGATCGACTTCCTCGCCGCCGGCCGCGACCAGCTCGCCGAACTTCGGCGCACCGTCCACCCGTTGGCCCGGAAGCTGGCCACCAGGACGGCCGCGCGCCGACGCCGGGCGGCGCGCGGCCGGATCGACCTGCGCCGCACCCTGCGCCGCTCGCTCTCCACCGGCGGCGTCCCACTGCGCCCCGCGTACCGGCTGCGCCGGCCGGCCCGGCCGGAGTTGGTGCTGCTCTGCGACGTCTCCGGCTCGGTCGCGGGCTTCGCCGACTTCACCATGCTGCTCGTCCAGGCGATGCGCGACCAGTTCAGCAAGGTCCGGGTGTTCGCCTTCGTCAACCGCACCGCCGAGGTGACCGGGCTGCTCACCCGGGGCGGCGCCGACCCCGCCGCACTGGCCCGCCGGATCCTCACCGAGGCCCGGGTGACGGGCTACCACGGCAACAGCGACTACGGCTCGGCGCTCGGCGAGTTCGCCGACGACCACCTGGACGCCGTCGGCCCGCGCACCAGCGTGCTGGTCCTCGGCGACGCCCGGAACAACCACCGCGATCCCAACGTGCCCGCGCTCCGCCTGGTTGCCGCCCGGGCCCGCCGCGTCTACTGGCTGAATCCCGAGCAGCGCTCCCTCTGGGGTACCGGCGACTCCGCCGCCCGCGTGTACGCCGAGGTGGTGGAGATGCACTCCTGCCGCAACTCCCGCCGCCTGGGCGACTTCATCGCCCACCTGCTACCGGTCTGACGAGCCCGCCGGTCCGACGAGCCGGTCCGACGGGCCGATCCGCTCAGCCGTCCAGGTGCCGGAGGAAGTCGAGCAGGGCCGCCGTCACCTCCGCCGGCCGCTCCTGCTGCGTCCAGTGCCCGGCCCCCGGGAGCGTGACGTGGCGGTACAGCTTGGGCGCCATGGTGGCGAGCAGCCGGCGCAGCGCCTCCTCGGGGATCATCGCCGACACCATGTCCCGGTCGCCGACCACGTAGAGGGCCGGCACCTCGACCAGGCGGCCGACGAGTCCCGCGAGCAGCTCGTTGTTGCGGTCGATGTTGCGGTACCAGTTGAGGCCTCCGGTGAAGGCGCGCTCGCCGTGCTCGGCGTAGTCGGCGACGAAGGCCTCGATGTCGGACTCGGAGAGCCAGCCGGGCAGCTTCTCCGGATCGGGGAGGGTGTCGAGCAGGGTCTGCCCTTCGGGCACCGTCCAGGCCTGCGGCCGCTCGGAGCCGGGGCGGTCACCGGATCCTCCGACGAGCATGCGGCGGAAGGTGGAGTGCAGGTCCTCCGCCAGTTCGGCGTCGGCGACGCCGGGGCGCTGGAAGTAGATCTGGTAGAAGCCGTCACCGTACAGCTGTCGGGGCTGCGCCAGCGGCGGCAGCCCGAGCGTCGGCAGCGGCGGCACGCTCAGCCCCGCGACCGCGCGCACCAGGTCGGGGCGGAGGGTGGCGGTGGTCCAGGCGACGGGGGCGCCCCAGTCGTGGCCGACCAGGACGGCCCGCTCCTCGCCGAGGGCGCCGATCAGGGCGCCGACGTCGCCGACCAGGTGCAGCAGCGTGTAGGCGTCGACGGGCTCGGGCTGCTCGCTGCGGGCGTAGCCGCGCTGGTCGACGGCGACCACGTGGTAGCCCGCCGCGGCGAGCGGGGCGAACTGGTGCCGCCAGGAGTACCAGCTCTCCGGGAACCCGTGCAGGAGCAGGACGAGCGGCCCCTCCCCCTGTTCCGCGACGTGCAGCCGGACTCCGTTCACCTCGACCCGACGGTGTGCGATGTGCCCGTACGCCTGCAAGGTCATGCGGCCCTCCCTGGTCGCGGCTCGCCACCGGATCGAACGGACGGCGCCCGACCGTTCGCCCTCACCCTGCCCAGCGACGTCCCCCGGGAACCCCCCGCCCCGGCCCGCCCACTCGGGGACCGGGTCAGCCGCCCGTGGCGCGGGCCACCGCCTCCCGGGCGTCCGCCAGGTCCTCAGCCGTCGGCGCGTCGTCCTGGGTCGGGCTGTGCCGCCAGTAGCCGCGCCGAGGCAGCGCCCAGGTCACCGCCGACGCCCGCACCTCGCGACCGCCACCGGCGTGGCCGACGAACTGTGCCGGCGGGACCGGTCCACCGAACTCGTCGGCCTTGCACCCCACTTCGCCACCCACTTCCCCCTCCTGACCGCGCTCCAGCAGGCCGACGCCCCGGAGTCCGCGACCGGCGACCCCACCCCGGACCGCACCCGGGAGGCCTTCCGCACCGGCCTCGATCTCCTGCTCGACGGCATCACGGCGGTCTCCACCGCCCGCCCGCCCGGGCCGTGAGCACGACGCGGCCGGGCCCGGACTGCCGACGGCGGCCCGGGCCCGGCCCGCGGGGACGTGACGCCCGACGCGCCCCCGGCCCGGTCACCCGGGCCGGGGGCGCGCGGGACGGCGCCGGTCGGGGTCAGTTGTTGCCCCCGCCGTTGTTGCCACCGCCGTTGTTGCCACCGCCGTTGTTGCCCCCGCCTCCGCCGCCGTTGACCGGCGGCAGGGGAAGCAGGTTGAGAAGGCCGCCCAGAATGTTGGGGCTGTAGACGTTCGTATTGCCGCAGATGTTCGCCACGCCCGCGTCCCCGCCGACGGCGCAGCCGGCGACGGGCTTCCGGTCGTGGCCGCCATACCCGTGGTGGGCTCCCGAGCCTGCGACGGCCGCGCTCGCACCCGCGAGCACCAGGCCGCCGGCAGCGGCGACGACGACGATCTTCTTGATCATATTTACCCCTCGTCCGATGAGATCCTCGCCCGATCGTGCGCGGCAGAGCGCGCCGTCGCCCTCAGGCGGGGCCGTCGGCTCGGATGCCCACGAACGAATTTCACTCCCCTCGCCCAACGGGGAACCGGAGAGTCCGCGTCAGTCGTTGCGCCCCGCACGGTCGAGGAGGGCCACCACCCCGCCGAGGACCGCGCCCAGGACGATCATCACCGGGTAGCCCACCGTCTCGTACCCGGCCGGGATCAGGTAGCGCAGGGAGCCGAAGACGTGCAAGCCCCACAGGTGGTCCGAGACGAGACCGCTGATGCCTCCGACCACGAGGACGAAGCTCACGAATCCGAGCAGGTTCTTCATTCCCCGGACGCTAGAGCGCCAGGTCGTCACCCGAATCCGACTTTCGGAGCGGGCGGCCGCCACCAAAGTCTCGCCCGCGGAAGGCCGGCGCGGAGAGCAGCGGCACGGCGAGGAGGGCCGGGGCCGCGGCGAGGGCGAAGCAGAGGGACAGCGGCAGATGTCCGACCAGCAGGCCGACGGTCGCGGCACCGCCGGCCGAACCGGCGTTGAGCGCGGTGTTCACCCAGGCCCCGGCCCGGGTCCGGGCGTCGGGTGCGACCGCTTCGTCCGCCACCAGGTAGGCGGTGGTGACGGCGGGTGAGACGAAGAGTCCGGCGAGCGCAACACCGGCGCCGAGCAGGAGGAGGTTCGGCGCGAGCCCCGCGACGGCCAGCGACAGTCCCAGCCCGGCGGTCAACAGCGGCAACCGGGCCGCGTTGGGCATCGGCCGGTCGATCGCACCGAGGGCGAGACCTCCGACGGCACTGCTCGCCGAGAGGGCGGCCAGCACCCAGCCGACCGCCCCCGGACGGCCCTGCTGCTCGGCGGAGGCGACCACCATCAGGTCGAGGGCGCCGAGCCCGAGACCGGTCACGGCTGCCGCGAGCACCGCGCGGCGCAGCTCTCCCCCGCCTCCGGGCCGCCCGCCCCGAGCCCCACCGGCGGCCACCTGCCCGGAGGCCGGCGGTACGGCGGGAGCGGTCCGGGCGGGGACGGGCGGGACCACCGCAGGTACGTCGGCCGAGGGTGCCCGGGCAGCGGCCGGAGCCGCGACCAGCAGCAGCGTCCCGGCGAGGACCAGGGCCGCGCCCACCGCCACGGCACCGGCCGGGCCGACGACCGGGAGCAGCACGCCGACCAGCAACGGCCCGGTGACGAAGAGCAGTTCCTCGGCCACCCCGTCCAGGCTGTAGGCGCGGCGGAGCAGTGCCGGATCGGGCAGCAGCCGGCGCCAGAGCGTCCGCATGACCGGTCCGAGCGGCGGCGTGCAGGCCCCGGCGGCGACCACCAGGATCCCGACGGCCGGCGGCTCGACCCCCGGCCTCGCGGTGGCGCCGGCCACGGCCAGGAGCAGTGCGGCGTACAGGCCGGCCATCGGCGGCAGGGCGCGCCGGGGTCCGTACCGGTCGACCAGGGCGGCCCTGGCCGGCGAGAGGAGCACGCTGGCCAGCGCGAACAGGGCCATGGCCACGCCGGCCGCCGAGTACGAACCGGTGGCGTCGCGGACGGCGAGCAGCAGCGCCAGCGGGACCGTCCCGTAGGAGAGGCGGCCGAGCAGGGCGGCGGCGAAGGTGCGGCGGGCGTGCGGTGCACCGAGCACGGCGCGGTAGGAGGGACGGCGGGAGGCGCCGTCGGACGGGGTGCGCGCGGGCGCGGGGGAAGGCGTGGACACGGGATCGTTCCTCGGGAGAACCGGGCGGGGCGTGACGGCCCTCGGCCCGGGTGCGTACGGGGACACCGGAGCGCCGCGCCGATCGAACGGGCGCGGTCGTGGCGGGTCGGTCACGCACGAGGAGCGAACATGGTTCCGAACCGTACCAGCACCGCCCGGGCTTGCGTCCCGCGCACCCCGGCGGGCCCACGGGTGGGCGCCCCGGCCGCACCGCCACGGGTCCACGGACGGCACCGGGCGGCGCCCGGCGGCTCCGGGGACGGGCCCGGACGGAGCAGCGGGCAGGGCGGGGCGGCGGGCGCCCGGGTACGTTCGCGGTGTGCAGCAGAGGTCACTCCACGTCAGCAGACGTGCCCGCGCCGGTAGGCCGGCGGCGGGCGCCGTCGCCGCGCTCGTCCTCGCCGCCGGGTCGTCGGCCGGCTCGGCCGCCGCCTTCGCGGCGTCCTCGACGGCGAAGCCCACGACGACGCCCACGGCAGCGGCGCGCACCGCCGCGGCCCGTACGACGGCAGCTGCCACGGCGACACCCACACGGGCGTCCGCCCGGCCCGCCGCTCCGACGGCGCCCACCACGCCGGCGTCCACCGCCGCCACCGCGCCCACCGCCACCGCCACCGCCACCGCCACCGCCCGAGCGTCCGGAGCCGCGTCCGGGACCGCCCTCCCCGGCGCCGGTGCCGCGCAGGACGCCGCCGCCGTGGTCGGCGGCGAGCGGCTCGGCCGCCCGGCCGTCCAGGTGGCCCTCCGCGCCGGTGCGCCCGACCTCCCCGCCGCGCTGACCGGGCGGTCGTGGCTGATCGCCGACGCGGCCACCGGCGAGGTGCTCGCGGCCCGCAACGCGCACCTGCCGCTGCCGCCCGCCAGCACGCTCAAGATGCTCTTCGCCAACACCGTGCTGCCCCGGTTCGACCGCGCCCTGGAGCACCGGGTGACGCCGGCCGAGCTGGCGGAGCTGGGTGCGGGCAGCAGCCTGGTCGGGATCAAGGAGAACCTGCCGTACCGGGTCGAGGACCTCTGGCGGGGGGTCTTCCTCGCCTCCGGCAACGACGCCGTCCACGTGCTCGCCCACATGAACGGCGGGATCGCGAGGACCGTCGCACAGATGCAGGGCCGGGCCGACGCCCTCCAGGCCCGCGACACCCGGGTCGTCTCGCCGGACGGCTACGACCAGGACGGCCAGGTCTCCTCGGCGTACGACCTCACGCTCTTCGCGCGGGCCGGGCTGCGCAACCCTGACTTCCGCGCGTACTGCTCGACCCGCACCGCCCGCTTCCCGGGCGGGGTCGACAAGGCGACCGGCCTGCGCTCCTCGTTCGACATCGCCAACACCGACCGCCTGCTCGGCAGGTACCCGGGCCTGATCGGGGTGAAGAACGGCTACACCACCAACGCCGGGGCCACCTTCACCGGCGCCGCAGAACGCGGCGGGCGGACCCTGATCGTGACGGTCATGCACCCGGAGCAGCAGACCAAGGTGTACGACGAGGCGGCGGCGCTGCTGGACTGGGGGTTCGCGGCGGCGGGCAAGGTCGAGCCGGTCGGGCACCTGGTCGAGGAGGCGGGAGCCTCCGCCCCGGCCGCGGCCTCGGAGGCCGCCGAGGCACCGGCCTCGGGTGTACTGCCGCACGCGATCCGGCAGGCCGACCACGTACTGGGGCCGGCCGGCTGGACGGCGGTCACCCTGTGCGGGGCGCTGGCGCTCTGGGCGGCGGCCCGGGTCCGGACCCGACGGCGTCTGCACCCGAGGACCGCCGCGAGCACCGCCCTGCCGGGCCCGGTTCCTGGCTCCGCGCCGACCGCCGCCCCGACGGTGTTCTCCCAGTACCCCGAATACGCCCGGTGGAGCGCGTTCCCCTTCCCGGTCGCACCGCCCACCGGGCCCGACGCCCCCGCCGCTCCGCACCCGCCCGCCCTCCCGGCGTTCCCTCCGGGCGCCCCCGCCCGGCCCGACGCCGCTCCCCGGTTCCGTCCCGCCGCCGTGCCGGGGCGCGCGGCCTGTGCGGGTGCCACGGCCGTGGGTGCCAGGGCCACGGGCGCGACGGCGGTCGGCGGACGCGGACGCCGCCGGCTCGCCCGCCGGGCCCGGGGGCTGGCCGTGTCGGCCCGGACCCGGCTCACCACGGGCCGGACCGGGCGGCGGGTCTGACCCCCGGGCACCGAGGCGCCGGCCGAGGCGGGGCTCCTCCTCCCGACACCCCGGACCGGCGGGGCACCGCGTGCGCGGTGCCGCCTCCGGCGCGCGAGAGCCCCCTGGTCGGCGCCCTAGAATTCCCGCCATGAGCGCCCCCACCCCGCCCTCCGGCCCGAACGACCCTCAGGACCCTCAGGACCCTCAGGACCCTCAGGACCCGGCCGAGCGTCAGAAGCAGCGGCTCGAACGCCTGGTCCACCTCGCCTCCGGCAGCTACCTGCTGGTCACCACGTACAAGAAGGACGGCACCACCGTGCCGACCCCCGTCTGGGTGGTGCGGGACGGGGAGGCACTCGGCGTCTGGACCGTCGCGGACTCCTGGAAGGTCAAGCGGATCCGGAACCGCGCCGACGTCCTGGTCGGCCCCTGCGACCTGCGGGGCAACCCGACCGGCGAGTCGTACCCGGCCACCGCCGAGATCCTCGACCCCGGGCGCACCGCCGCCTACCGGACGCTGCTGCGGCAGAAGTACGGCCTGCTCGGCGTGGTCACCCTCCTCGGCAGTCAGTTGCGGCGCGGCAACCGCGGCACCGTCGGCATCCGGCTCACGCTCGCCGACTGACACCGACGGGAGCGACGCCCGCCCCCGCCACCGGTGACCCGGTCACCGGGTCACCGCCAGGCAGTACGCCGGATCGGTGTCCAGCAGCCTGCGGTGGGTGCCCTCGGCCGTGACGACCCCGCCGTCCAGGACGAGGACCCGGTCCGCGGCGTCCAGCAGCGCCGGACTGCTGGTGATCACGACGGTGGTACGGCCCCGCCGCAGCGTCGCGATGTTGCGTGCGACGAGCTGCTCGGTGACGGCGTCCACGGCGGTCGTCGGGTCACGCAGGACGAGCACCTCGGTGTCGGCGGCCAGGGCCCGGGCCAGGGACAGCCGCTGGCGCTGCCCCCCGGAGAGGTTCGAGCCGCGGTCACGGACCTCGTAGTCGAGCCTCTGCCGGTGCAGGGCCACCACGTCGGTCAGCATGGACGCCTCGACCGCCTCGGGCACCGTCCGGCTCGTCCCCGACGGGTCGATGTTCGAGCGGAGCGTGCCGGCGAAGATCTCCGCGTCGTGGGGGTTGACCAGGATCCGCTCACGGACCGACTCGACCGACAGCTCCGCGAGCTCCCGGCCGCCGACCCGCACCACTCCCTCGTAGGAGTCCGGCGGGACGGCCACGGCGAAGACGGACGCGAGGTCGGCCGCCGCCCGCGGCTGGTAGGCCGCGATCGCCGTGAACTCTCCGGCCGGGACGTGGAACTTCACGCCCTGCAGGGAGCCGTACCGGACGCAGTCGACCTCCAGGTCCCCGCCCGGGGCCGGCTGCTCCGACCCCGGGGCCGCCACCGGCGGGGCGGACAGCACCAGGGCCATCCGCTCGGCCGACGCACGCGCCGTCATCACGTACTTCGGCATGTCCGAGAACAGCCGGAGCGGCTCCATGATGAACTGCGCCAGGCCCACGGCCATGACGAGCGCCCCGATGCCGATCTGCCCGTCGAAGGCCAGCCATCCGGCCGTCAGGGTCACCGAGGCCGCGAGGGTCGCGTTCAGCGCCAGCGCGGCGCCCGCGTAGGCGCCGTTCACCCGGGCGACGGTGACCGCCTGCTCCTTCGCCTCCGTGCTGACCCTCCGGTAGGAGCGGAACGCCGCGTGGTTGCCGCCGAAACCGTGCAGCGGGCGCAGGCCCGTGATCAGGTCGGCGACCTTCGCACCCGCGCGTGCCACCCGCGCCTGCTGTTCCTTGGTGCTGCTGCCGATCCGCCGGGACATCACGCTGAGGACCGAGAGGATGGCGACGGTCCCGACCATGACCAGCAGGCCGAGCCGCAGGCTCGCCGTGCCCAGGGCCACCGCCGCGACCAGCACCGCGACCATGGAGCTGATCAGCATCGGCACCACCTCGACGATGTCGGCGGTCTGGTCGGCGTCCTCGGTGGCGATGGTGAGCACCTCGCCGGACTTGAGGCCGGTGTCCCGGGCCACCGGCTGGAGGCCGCAGGCCGCGACCCGCACCCTCCAGCGGTGGGCCTCGGTCGTGTTGGCCTTCTGCAGGACGCGCATGCCGAAGCGCCACGACAGGGACACCGTCGTCGTGATCACGGCCAGGGCCGCGACCGCCAGGGCGAGTGATCCGGGGCTGCGTTCGCGCATCGTGTGCTCGACGATCAGACCGAGCGCGATGGGGAAGGCGGTCTCGCCGGCCTGGTAGAGGCTCATGAGGAGGGTGCCCCGGGCCATGGCACCGGCGTTGCGGCGGATCGCGGTCCGGAGTATGTCGGATCCCGGGCGGCGGGATCGCTGGACGTCAGGAGTTGTCATCGATGCGGGGCAATCGCTTCCGGGGTTCGCAGGGTGAACAGATCACGGATCGTGATCAGGGGGCCGAACTCCCGGCGCAGGAGTCCGACCGGACGTACGGCCGGCGTGGAGTGTCTCCCGAGGGGCGGGAGGTCGCCCACCGCGCTCGCCCCGGGGAACTCAGGCCGGACCGACCTGACGTGGAATCGCCCGGCTCTCGCCCCTCCAGGCCCGCCAGAGCTGCGCGTAGCGGCCGCCCAGGGCCACCAGCTCCCCGTGCGTGCCCTGCTCCACGACGCGTCCCGCGTCCAGCACGGCGATCCGGTCGGCCGCCATCGCCTGGGTCAGCCGGTGGGCCACGAACAGCGTGGTCCGGCCGGCGCAGGCGGCCCGAACGGCCCGCTCCAGTTCGGCGGCGCCCTCACTGCCGGCCTCCGCGGTCGACTCGTCGAGCACCACCACCGGCGCCCGTCCCAGCACCAGGCGGGCCAGGGCGACATGGGCGACCGCGGTGCCGTCCAGCCGTTCACCGCCCTCGCCCACCGCCGTGTACAGCCCGTCGGGCAGTGCCTCCACCCACTCCTCGGCGCCCACGGTGCGCAGCGCGTCCATCAGTTCGGCGTCGGTCGACTCCGGCGCGGCGAGCCGCAGGTCGTCGGCGAGCGGGCCGGAGAACACGTGCGTCTCCTGGGTCAGGACGCTCACCAGCGCCCTCGCCCCGACCTCGTCCAGGTCGGCGAGGTCGATCGGTCCGACGCGGACCGACCCGGTCTGCGGAGTCTCGATGCCCGCGACGAGGGCGGCCAGGGTCGACTTGCCGGCGCCCGTGGCGCCCACCAGGGCCAGTGAGCCACCGGCCGGGACCGTCAGGGTGACGTCCCGCAGGACCGGCTCCTCGGCGCCCGGGTACGCGAACGTCAGCCCCTCCACCGTCACCGGGTACGGGGTGCCGTCCTGCGGCGCGGGGGCCGAGTCGCCCACCAGCCGCTCCGCCGCGGACTCCGTCAGCACGCCGACGAGCCGGGTCAGGCTCGCGCCCGACTTCTGCGCCTCGTCGAAGGTGAACATGATGGCGCCCAGCGGCGTGAAGAGGCGGTGGAACACCAGGGGGGCCGCGGACACGTCGCCGAGGCTGGCGGATCCGGTCTCCAGCAGGACGTAGCCCACCACGAGGATCAGGACGAGGCCGATGAACTCCGCGCGGTTCTCCCTGCCGACGAACCGGCCGAAGAAGCGGAACACCTCGACGCCGTGGTCCCGCACCCGCTGCGAGTCGTCGGCGACCTTCTCCCGGAACCTCTCCTCCAGGCGGTAGGCCCGGACGGTGTCGATGCCGTTCAGACCGCTGATCAGCGCCTGCGCGCGGTCGGCCTGGGCGGCGCGCTGCTTGCGGTAGAGCGGGGCGGACCGGGGGAGGTACCAGCGCAGCGCCAGCCCGTACGCGGGCAGCGCGCAGGCTCCCGCGAGGCCGAGCCGCCAGTCGAGCCCGAACATGCCGACCGTGGCGACGGCCACCAGCACGCCCGCGGAGAACACCGTGGGGACGGCCGAACGGATGCCCCTGGACAGGACGGCGACGTCGTCGCCGACCCGGGAGAGGACGTCGCCGCGGCCCACCTGCTCGACCCGGGCGATCGGCATGCCCAGCACGGCCCGGACGGCGCCCTCCCGCAGGTGCGCGAGCAGGTCGGCGCCGAGCCTCCCGATCAGGTACGTCGACGCCGCGGTGGCCGCCGCGCCGAGCAGCGCGGCGGCCACCATCAGCGCGCCGATCGGGAGCAGGGACGAGCCCGGCTCGCCCCGGACCACGCCGTCGACCACGCGGCCGAGCAGGAGGACCGGGAGCATCTGGAGCGCCGCCCCGGCCACCGTGCTGACCGCGGTGGCGGCCGTCAGCCACGGAGTGTCGCGGCAGTGGGCGGCGACCCATCGGGCTGCCTCACGGCCGCCCGTGGTGCGCAGGGTGGCCGGAGCGGCCGGTGTTCCCGTGGTGCTCACACCCAGGTCCTCTCTGTCGGATCCCGCCGGCCGCGCCACCCGCTGTTCCGACGTGATCCGGAGGAGCGAACCCGGGGCCTGTCCGACGATCCCTAGCCGACCGACTTGGCGAGCTCGTCGATGGCGAACGGCAGGGAGAGCAGGGTCGCCTGCGACATCGCCGCGCCGACCGCCGGTCCCTCACTGTCCAGCAGGTACGACACCTTGCCGGCCTTGGACACCTTCAGGTTGGTGAAGAGGTCGAACTTCTTCAGCGCGTCGGTGTCGACCTTGTCGTTGATGACGAAGACGCGGTCGACGTCGACGAGGTCCATGCGCTCCGGGGAGAGCTGCGTGGAGAACCCGGACCCCGCGATCCTGTCGATCTCGGTCTGGCCCTTGAAGCCCATCCCGGCGAGGAGCTGACCCCGTACGTCGGTGGTGGTGAAGGGCGTGACCGAGTCCTTGTACCAGGAGAGCGCGACGGCGGTCTGGGTGGCGAACTCCGGGTGGGCCGTCTTGACCGCGGCGAGCTTGTCCTGGATGCCCTGGACCATCTGCTTACCCTCGTCGGCCTTGCCGAGCGCCTTGGCGATGTGGAGCGCGTTGTCCTGCCACGGAGCGCTGAACGGCTCCTTCTCGGCCTTCGTACGGCCGACCGTCGGGGCGATCTTGGAGAGCTTGTCGTAGGCGGCCTGGTCGATCTCGGAGTAGACCGCGACGATCAGGTCGGGCCGCAGGGCGGCGATCTTCTCGAAGTTGGGGCCGGCGTCGCCGTTGTTCAGGACCACCTCGGGACGCGCGTCGCCCCACTTGTCCTTGACCCAGGGCCACTGCGTGTTGATGTCGGGGCTCTGCCCCACCGGGTTCGGGTACTGGTCGACCATGCCGACCGGCTTGACGCCGAACGCGAGGATCGTCTGGTCGTCGGTGTAGCCGACGGACACGACACGCTTGGGCGCCTTGTCGACCTTCGTGGACCCGAAGGCGTGCTCGACGGTGACGGGGAACGCGCCGGTGGCGGCCGGGGCGTTGGCGCTGTCGTTCGCGCCCTTGTCCCCCGCGTCGGAACCACAGCCGGCGAGGAGACCCACGCCGAGGGCCGCGACGGACACGCCCGCCGCCAGCCGCCGCCAGGCGTTCGTTCGTGTCGTTCGGTCGAGGAGCATCCGGATTCCCTTGCTGTCGTGCTGTCCGACACCCCGCATGACGGCAGGTGAGCCTTGGTTTGGGGTGATGAGGTGAGCCTAGCCTAAGTTGAAGCTCCGGCTTCCCGCCCGCCCCGTCCCCGGACATGGGTCCGGCCTATCGGCACGACGAGCGGCCGGTCACCCACCGGGTCGTCGATCACCTCGGCCCGCAGGCCGAACGCCTCGTGCAGCAGCTCCGGGGTCACCACGTCGCGCGGGTGACCCTGCGCCAGGACCGAACCCGCCTTCATCACGATCAGGTTGTCGCTGTACCGGGCGGCCAGGTTGAGGTCGTGCAGCACCATGACCACGGTGCACCCCGACTCGTGGAGGTCGTCCACCAGGTCGAGCACGTCGACCGCGTGCGCGAGGTCCAGGTAGGTGGTGGGCTCGTCGAGCAGCAGCAGATCGGTGCCCTGGGCCAGCGTCATGGAGATCCAGACCCGCTGCCGCTGACCCCCGGACAGCGCGTCGACGGGGCGGTCGGCCAGGTCGGACACCCCGGTCATGGCCAGCGCGCGCTCCACCACCGAGGCGTCGTCGGAGGACCACTGCCGCAGCCAGCTCTGGTGCGGGTGCCGGCCCCTGGCGACGAGGTCCGCCACGGTCAGGCCCTCCGGCGCGACGGGCGACTGCGGCAGCAGGCCGAGCTTCTTCGCCACGTCCCTGGTCCTGAGCCTGACGATGTCCTCACCGTCCAGCACCACCGACCCCCGGGTCGGCCTGAGCAGCCGTGACAGGGTCCGCAGCAGGGTGGACTTCCCGCACCCGTTGGGGCCGATGATCGTGGTCACCACCCCCGGCGGGATCGTGACGTCCAGGGCGTCGATGACGGTCCGGTCGCCGTACCCGACCGTGACACCCCTGGCCGCCAGCCGCGGGACGCCGTCCGACCCGGCGGCGGAACCGGTCCGGGACCTGATCCCGGACCTGATCCCGGACTCGGTCCCGGGCTCGGTCCCGGTGTGCTCAGCGACCATGGGGCCCCCTCTATTTAGGCTTGCCTAACCTTTCTATCACCTAGCGGCGGTTCGCCCGCACCAGGAGGTGGACGAGGAAGGGACCACCGATGGCGGCGGTGACCACGCCGACCGGCAGGGTGATCGGCAGCGCCGTCCGGGCGACCAGGTCCGAGCCGATCAGCAGCAGCGCTCCGACCGTGCCGGAGGCCACCACCGGCGGTGTCGGGCACCTCGTCAGACGCATCGCCACCTGCGGCGCCACCAGGGCGACGAACGGCACCGGCCCCGCCGCGCTCACCGCGAAGCCGGCCAGGAGCACCGCGCAGAGCAGCAGCACCGCCCGCACCAGCGCGTACCGCACCCCCAGGCCGGCCGCCACGTCGTCACCGAAGTGCAGCGGCTTGAACTGGAAGGCGACGCCGGTCACGACGGCCAGGACGGCCAGCGTGCCCCAGAGCGCCACCCACACCTCGTCCCAGGAACGGTTGTCCAGCGAGCCGACCAGCCACGCCTGGGCCCGGGCCACGTCCCTGATGTCGGCGGTGGCCAGCAGCCAGGTCGTGACCGCCTCCATCACGGCGCTCACCGAGATGCCGATGAGGATGAGCCGGAAACCGTCGACCCCCCGTCGCCACGCCAGGAAGTACACCAGCAGGCCGGTGCCGAGACCGCCCACCAGCGCCGCCCCGGAGAGGCCGACGGCGCCGGCGACCGCGGCGGCCGACCCGCCCGACACCGTCACCAGGAACACCGTGACGGCGCTCGCCCCTCCGGTGATCCCCAGGATGTCCGGACTCGCCAGCGGGTTGCGGGCGATGGACTGCGTGAGCGCCCCGGACACCCCCAGCGCGAACCCCACGACGAGACCGGCCAGGGCCCGCGGCATGCGCAGGTCCATGATCACGAACTCGTCGACCCGCTCGCCGCCGCCGAAGAGCGTGGCCACCACCTGCGGCAGCCCGATGGGGAAGTCCCCCACCGCGATGGACAGGCAGAACCCCAGGAAGGTCGCCGCCGTCAGCAGCAGCGTGACCAGCACGATCCTGGGCCGCCACACGAAGGACAGGCCGCCGAACCGCACGCCCGGCGCCGCCACCCGCTTCTCCAAGGTCACGTTCATGCGTTCTTGAACTTCCCTCGCCACACCAGACCCGCGAAGAACGGGGCGCCGAGGAGGGCGACGAGGACGCCGGCCTCCAGCTCGCCCGGCCGGACCACCACGCGCCCCACGATGTCGCAGACCAGCAGGACCACCGCGCCGAGCAGGCCCGCGTACGGCACCAGCCAGCGGTAGTCCGGCCCCGCCAGGTACCGGGCCACGTGCGCCACCATGAGCCCGAGAAACGTGACAGGACCGCACGCCGCCGTCGCCGCGCCCGCCATGAGCGTGATCGCGACGATGCCGACGGTCCGGATCAGCGCGATGTTCACCCCCAGGCCCCGCGCCACGTCGTCCCCCAGGTTGAGCAGGTTGACCGAGGGCAGGGTGACCAGGGCCAGCACCAGCCCGACCACGACGAAGGCGGTCACCGGCCAGATCACCCGGAACGGCACACCGGCCACCGAGCCGGCGTTCCAGAACCGCAGGGCGTTCAGCGCCGCCTTGTCCGACAGGGCGATCGCCGTCGTCATCGCCGCGAGGAACACCGCGACCCCCTGGCCCGCCAGAGCCAGGGTCAGCGGATTGCCGGCGCCCCGCCCGATGCTCGACAGCCCGAACACGACGACACCCGCGAGCGCGGCCCCCAGGAAGGCGAACCACACGTACTGGAACGGGTCGGTGAACCCGAACAGGGAGATCGCCGCCACCACGGCGAACGAGGCACCGGTGTTCACCCCCAGCAGGCCGGTGTCCGCGATGGGGTTGCGGGTGAACCCCTGGATCAGTGCCCCGCCGACGCCCAGCGCGACACCCGCCACGATCGCGAGCACCGTCCGGGGCACCCGCACGGTCTGCACGATGAGCCTGATCTCCGTACTCCTCTGGTCGGGGTCCGGCCCCGCGAACAGCCCGTGCCACACCTCGGCGGGAGTCAACGCCCGCGCACCGACGGCGACCGAGAGCACCGCAACGGCGACGAGGACCGCTCCCACCACGCCCAGACCGAGGATTCGCCGCCGCCGGAGCCCTGCCACCTTGGAAAGTGCGGGGCGTTCCGCTGAAATCGCGCCCATGGCGAGGTAGGTCATCCCGGCACCGTCGCCGGGCCGCCCGGCGACCTCGTGCTCGCCGTCGGGCGGGCCGCCGGAGCGACGGCGTGTGCCAGGGGGCACGGACGTTCCTTTCTCTCACGTACTGCGTGCACGTCGGCCGACCCGCCGGCGGGTCGGCCGGGACGGCCGCCTGCCAGGCGTCCCGTCGAGGCCGGAGGCGCGAGGGAGTCCAGGCGCACCGACGACCGACGACCGAGGACCGACGGAACTTAGGTAACGCTCACCTTATCCAGTAGTGCTGTCGACCGAACAAGAGGGGGCGAAGCCCTCCTTCCCCGCCCAATTCCGCCCGGTGGGGGTACCGCCCGACCGGAACTGTTCTCCCCTCGTACGTCAGGCCGTTCACCACAGCGCGCGGTACGGCACGGGTGACGCTGCTAAGGCTTGTCCGACAGACACGCCCCTGAACGCACAGCGCCGACCATCACCCGCTCGCTCGTCAGGAGGACCCCCGTGAGGCGAACCGATCGAGTCCGGCTCCGCACACCGGCGGTGGCATCCGCCGCCGCCGTCGTGGGAGCGCTCCTCGCGCTGCCGGCCGGCACCGCGCAGGCGGTGTCCGCGGACATCGTGATCAGCCAGGTGTACGGCGGTGGCGGCAACTCCGGCGCCCAGTACGCCAACGACTACGTCGAGCTCTACAACCGGGGCACCGTGCCGGTCCCGGTCACCGGCTGGACCGTCCAGTACGCCTCGGCGGGCGGCTCCTCCTGGGCGAGGACCACGCTGTCGGGCACCATCGCCCCCGGCAGGTACTACCTCGTCCAGCAGGCGGCGGGGGCCGGCTCCGGAGCCGCCCTGCCGACGCCGGACGCGACCGGCACGCTCGCCCTGAGCGCCACCACCGGCAAGGTCGCGCTGGTCACCAACGGAACCGCGCTCACCTGCGCCACGGGCTGCGCCACCCAGCCGGGCGTGAAGGACTTCGTCGGCTACGGGTCGACGGCCAGTTCCGCCGAGGGCTCACCGACCGGCAACCTCGCCAACACCACGGCCGCGCTGCGGGCCGGCGGCGGGGCCACCGACACCGACAGCAACGCGGCCGACTTCGCCGTCACCGCGCCCGCCCCCCGCAACTCCTCCTCCGGCGGCGGCACCGGCGGCACCCGGATACGTGACGTCCAGGGCGCCGCCCGCACCTCGCCGAAGGCCGGACAGACCGTCACGGCCGTCCCCGGCGTCGTCACCGCCACCGGCCCGAGCGGCTTCTGGTTCCAGGACCCGCAGCCCGACGCCGACCCGGCCACCAGCGAGGCCGTCTACGTCTACACGGCCGGCGCACCGGGCGTCGCCGTCGGCGACTCGGTGACGGTCGGCGGCACGGTGAGCGAGTTCCGTCCGGGCGGCACCGGCGGCACCACCAACCTCACCGTCACCGAACTGACCGCACCGAGCGTCACCGTCCTCACCCACAACGCGCCGCTTCCCGCACCCGCCCTGGTCGGGGCCGGCGGCCGGGTGCCGCCGGCCGCGGTGATCTCCGGCGTGACCAGCGGCAACGTCGAGACCGCGGCCGGCTTCCAGCCGTCCACCGACGGCCTCGACTTCTGGGAGTCCCTGGAGGGCATGCGGGTCAGGATCGACGACGCGGCCGTGGTCGGCCCGACCAGCTCGTTCGGCGAGATCCCGGTCGTCCCGCAGGGCTCCACCACCCGCACCACCCGCGGCGGCATCCTCCTCCGGGCCGGCGACGGCAACCCCGAACGGATCGTCCTCGACGACGTGCTCGCCCCCGTACCGACCGCCAAGGTCGGCGACACCCTCACCGGCGCCACCGTCGGCGTCGTCGACTACTCCTTCGGCAACTTCAAGCTGCTCCCCACCACGACCCCGACGGTCACCTCCGGCGGACTCGCCGCGGAGACCACGGCCGCGCCGGCCGCCGGCGAACTGGCCACGGCGACGTTCAACGTCGAGAACCTCTCCCCGAACGACCCCCAGAGCAAGTTCGACGGCCTGGCCGCCGCCGTGGTCGCCAACCTCCGCGCGCCCGACCTGGTCGCGCTGGAGGAGATCCAGGACAACAACGGCGCCACCGACAACGGCACCGTCGCCGCCGACCAGACCCTCGCCCGGCTGACCGCCGCCATCACCGCGGCCGGCGGCCCGTCCTACTCCTACCGGCAGATCAACCCGGTGGACGGCCAGGACGGCGGCCAGCCCGGCGGCAACATCCGCCAGGTCTTCCTCTACCGCACGGACCGGGGTCTGACCTTCACCGACCGCCCGGGCGCCGGCTCCAGCACCGCCAACTCGGTCGTCAACAGCGGCGGCACCCCGGCACTCGCCTACTCCCCCGGCCGGATCGACCCGGGCAACTCCGCGTTCGGCGCCAGCCGCAAGCCGCTGGCCGGCGAGTTCCGCTGGAACGGCCGCCCGGTCTTCGTGATCGCCAACCACTTCAACTCCAAGGGCGGCGACCAGCCCCTCTTCGGCCGCTACCAGCAGCCGGCCCGCCCCTCCGAGACCCAGCGGCACGCCCAGGCCGGTGTGGTGAAGACCTTCACCGACCAGCTCCTCGCCGTCGACCCGAGCGCCTCGGTGATCGTCCTCGGCGACATCAACGACTTCGAGTTCTCCCAGACCGCCGACCTCCTCACCGCGGGCGGCTCCCTGGTCGACCTCCCCCGCACCCTCCCCCTCGCCGAGCGCTACACCTACGTCTACGAGGGCAACTCCCAGGTGCTCGACCACATCCTGATCTCCCCCGCCCTCGCGGCCAGGCCCTACAGCTACGACATCGTCCACCTCAACAGCGAGTTCCCCACCCAGCTCAGCGACCACGACCCCCAGGTCGTCCGCATCCCCCTCCCCTGACACCCCGAACCCCGCTGCCCCGGCCCCGCCCCCGGCGCCGGGGCAGCGCCGTGCGGAGACGGGATTCGTTCCCGGTCCGGGACGCCGGAGGGATGATCCGGGTCAATCAGGGGTGTACGGGAACTGATCGGGGTGGGGGGACGACTGGTGGGGGGTGAGTGGGATGTCGCCGGGTGCCCGGCCGTTGAGTGTGCTGGTGGGGTTCGCCCTGATGCTGGTGGTGGTGTTCGTAGTGGCCTTCGCGGTAGGGCGCGGAGCCGGGCCCGTGACGCCCGGGCTGACGCCCGGCGGGGGCGGCGGGGGTAAACCCGGGATGGGGCATGACATGGGGGCGGGCCGATGAGGGCCGTGGTGGAGAGCCCCGGGAGCGGGGAGACCGGCCCGCCGCCGGTCAGCACCGATCTGGTGGTCGGCGGGATGACCTGCGCGGCCTGTGTCAGCCGGGTGGAGAAGCGGCTCGCCCGGATCGAGGGCGTGACCGCCGGGGTCAATCTGGCCACCGGGCGGGCGCGGGTGCTGCACCCGGCCGGGGTGGGCGTCGAGGAACTGGTGGCGGCGGTCGAACGGGCCGGCTACACCGCCGAGCAGGCCCCGGACGGGCTGTCGGCGGCGGGCCCGGACCAGGACGAGTCCGCGGACCGGTGGCGGCTGCTGGTGACGGCCCTGCTGGCCGTGCCGGTGGTGGTCCTGTCGATGGTTCCGTCGCTGCAGTTCGACGCCTGGCAGTGGGTCTGCTTCGCGCTGTCGGTGCCGGTGGTGAGCTGGGGTTCGGCCGGGTTCCACCGGCGGGCCTGGCAGGGACTGCGGCACGCGGCGGCGACCATGGACACCCTGGTGAGTCTCGGGGTGGTGGCCTCGTTCGGCTGGTCCGCGTACGCGCTGGTGTTCGGCGGGGCGGGCGAGATCGGCATGCGGATGCCGTTCTCGCTGACCGCGGACGGCGGCGGCGCCGCGCACGTCTACCTGGAGGCGGCCGTCGGGGTGCCGCTGTTCGTGCTCGCCGGGCGGCTGCTGGAGGGGCGGGTGCGGCGGCGCACCGGTTCGGCGCTGCGGGCCCTGGCGGAGCTGGGCGCCAAGGAGGTGTGCGTCCGCGACCCGGAGACCGGGGAGGAACAGCTGCTGCCGATCGAACAGCTGCTGCCCGGGCAGGAGTTCGTGGTCCGGCCGGGCGAGCGGGTGGCCACCGACGGTGTGGTGGTGGAGGGCAGCTCGGCCCTGGATCTGAGCCTGCTGACCGGCGAGTCGGTGCCGGTCGAGGTCGGTCCGGGCGACCAGGTGGCGGGCGCCACGGTGAACGTCGGCGGCGCCCTGGTAGTACGGGCGACGGCGGTCGGTGCGGACACCCAACTCGCCCGGATCACCGCCCTGGTGGCGGACGCCCAGGCCGGGAAGGCCCGGGCGCAGCGGCTGGCGGACACGGTGGCCGGAGTGTTCGTGCCGTGCGTGCTGACGGTCGCGGTCTGCGTGCTGGGCTTCTGGCTGGGTGCCGGGGCCGACCCGCAGGCGGCGGTGACGGCGGCCGTCGCCGTCCTGGTGGTGGCCTGCCCGTGCGCGCTGGGCCTGGCCACGCCGACCGCGCTGCTGGCGGCGACCGGCCGGGGCGCCGAACTGGGCGTGCTGGTGCGCGGCCCGGAGGTGCTGGAGAGCCTGCGGCGGATCGACACCGTGGTGCTGGACAAGACGGGGACACTGACCACCGGCCGGATGGAGCTCGCGGCGGTGGCCGTGGCCCCGGACGCGGGGGTCGACGAGGACCAGGTGCTCCGGCTCGCAGGAGCCGTCGAGCACCGTTCGGAGCACCCGATCGGCCGGGCCGTCGTGGGGGCGGCCCGCGAGCGATGTGGCTCCGAACCCCTCCCGGCGGTGGCCGAGTTCAGGGCCACTGCCGGGGTGGGGGTGGCCGGCACGGTGGAGGGGCGGCAGGTCCGGGTGGTCCGCCCGGACGACGCGGTCGGACCGCTGCCGGCCGGGCTGGTGACCGCGCTGGAGGAGGCTGCGGCGGCCGGCCGGACGCCGGTGGTCGTGGAGCTGGACGGGCGGGCGGTGGCCGTCCTCGCGGTCGGCGACACCCTGCGTTCGGGCAGCTGGCGCGCGCTGCACCGGCTGCGCCGGATGGGTCTGGAACCGGTCCTGCTGACCGGTGACGGGCCGGGCGCGGCGCACGCGGTGGCAACCGAACTGGGCATCGAGCGGGTGCACTTCTCGGCCTCGCCGGAGCGCAAGGCCGAGGTGGTGGCCGAGTTGAAGGCCGCCGGACGGACGACCGCGGTCGTCGGCGACGGCGTCAACGACGCGGTCGCGCTGGCCTCGGCGGACCTCGGGGTGGCCCTGGCCTCGGGGAGCGACGCGGCGATCGGCGCCGCCGGGCTGACCCTGGTGCGCGGGGACATCGAGGCGGTGGTGGACGCCGTCCGGCTGGCCCGGCGCACGCTGGGCACGATCCGGGTCAACCTGCTGTGGGCGTTCGGCTACAACGTGGTGCTGATCCCGCTGGCGGCGGTCGGGCTGCTGAACCCGATGCTGGCGGCGGTGGCGATGTCGCTGAGTTCGCTGCTCGTCGTGGGGAACAGCCTGCGGCTGCGGACCTGGCGGCCCGGCCGGGGCGCCTCGGACGGACGGGGCGGCGGCGCCCCCGGCGGCGGGCGGCGGCCGGACCGGGCGCGACGCTCGGCGCGGGCGGGCGCAGGCACGGGTACGGGGGGCGCGCGGTGAGCGGCGGCGGTGCGGTGGGCGGGGTACGGCCGGGAAGGATCTCCGCACGGACGGGGCGCGTCCCCGAGCGGCTGAAGGTGGTCGGCCCGCCGGTCGCGGCGGCGGTGGTGGCACTGGCGCTGCTCTCCGGGTGGACCGCGGTCGGCGGAGCCGGGCGGCCACAGCCGGTGGAGGCCGGTCCGGGCTGGCTGCTGTTGCCGACGACGGGCGGGGCGACGGCCACGGCCGCCTTCTTCACGGTCCGCAACCCCGGCGACATACCGGACGAACTCACCGGTGCCAGCTGGGAGTTCGGCGGAAAGGTGACGCTGAAACGCCATCTGCACCAGGGTGCCTCCGGCCGGTGGGAGCCGGTCACGGCCCTGCCCGTGCCGGAGCGCGGCGAGCTGGTGATGTCGCCGGAGGACGCCGACCTGATGATCACGAACCCGCCGGCGCTCACGGTCGGCCAGTGGGTGGAGTTCACGCTCACCTTCCGCCACAGCCCCGAGCTGCGGCTGAAGGCGGAGGTCGTCAAGCCGGGCGGACGCCGCAGCGGCTGAGGACGGCCTGCGGCGGCGACGGGCGGCAGGAGTGGGGGGCGACCACCGGCGGCCGACGCCGTCCGGTCGCGAAGCCCGGTCGCGAAGCCCGGTGGAGAAGCCCGGTGGTCGGGCCGCCCGCAGCGAGGGGAGGCGGCCCGGCCACCGACCTGAGCGGCCGGGCGGCCCCCGACCCGTCGCTCGGCGGGGTGGGCGGACGGCTCGCCGGGCCGGGTCGTGGGCGATCCGGTCCTCGGCCTCGGCGGTGAGCGCCAGCACCTGCCGTACCCCGGCCTCCTCCAGCACGGCGAGTGCCACACCCTCCTCCCGGGCGGCGGCGATCAGCTCCGCGAGCACGCCTCGGGCACGTCCCGGTTGGTGAACGGCCGTCGGCTGGAGCGGCGTTCGGTGATCGCCGGATAGAGATCGCGGCCGAACGGCGGGGCGACGGAAGCGGATCCGGGAGCGGCGCGGAGCGCGAGGTCGAGAACGGCCGACAGACCGGGGTCGACCGGATCCGGGAGCAGCCGGACCGCCGGCTCGCGGCCCAGCCGGACGGCGGCCACCCTCAGGTTGAACAGGGCCGCGCCGACGGCGACGTGCAGTGCGGAGCCGACGGCGTCGGCGAGCGGGACGGCGCGGGCGAGGTCGGCGTGCACCTCGATCCCGCACCCGTCCGGGGTGGGGCGGAACCGCCACGGCTGGCTGTTGTGCAGCGAGGGGGCCGCGCCGCCGGCGACGGCCAGCAGCCGCAGGTCGTCCGGGGTGAGGGTGGACTCGGTCATGGTGATCCTCTCCTTGCCTCGTCGCCACGCCCCGGCGGAGCCACCGCGCGGGCGGGACGGCCGGGTCGGGGCGGTGGCGGGCGGGACGGCTGCTACTCCGAGCCTGCGCCCGTCCGGCGGCCGGACGGCAGGGTCCAACGGCCCGCGTCCGGAGGGCGAAGGGTGGCGCTGCGCCTACGGCCCGGGGCGGGGTGGATCAGCGGGGCCTCGGGGCGGGTCGTCGGGCGGCGGGGCGGCGGACACCCGCCGCGCCTCGACGGCCACCGGCCGCACTGCGCCGCGCCCGCGTCCTCACCGTGTCAGTCGTGCGGGACCACCGCGACCGGCGCGTGGGCGTGGTGCAGCACCGCGTGCGCGACCCGTCCGAGCCGGGGGCCGAAGTCGTGCGGCCGGCGTCGGCGCCCGACCACCACCAGCCCGGCCCCGACCGATTCCTCCACCAGCGTGCGGGCGGCGCCGAGCCTGGCCTGCTCGACGACCTCCGTGTCGGGGTGCCGCTCCCGGTGCGCCGAGAGAGCGGCGGCCAGCGCCTTCTCCTCCCCCGCCTGGAGCAGCGCCATCTCGGAACCGGACGGCAGGAAGCCGACCACCGCGAACGCCGGTGGGAGTTCCCAGCCGTGGACCGCCCGGAGCCGGGCACCGCGCAGCGCGGCCTCCTGGAAGGCGAACGCCAGCACGGCGTCGCCGGGCGCACCGGCGTCCACGCCGACGACCACGTCGGGAACGGTCTCGGGGACCGCCTCGGGCCGTGTCTCCGAAGCGGCCTGCGCCCGGTCACGGTGCGGCTCCGCCGGACGGGCCGGACGTCCCGGGCGGACGACCACCACCGGCGCGGCCGACCGGGCGGCGACCGCCATGCTCACCGAGCCGACCAGCAATCCGGCGAAGCCTCCCAGGCCCCGCGAGCCGACGACGAGCAGACCCGCGTCCTCGGCGGCGGCCACCAGCCCGTCGACCGCGGCGTCGAGCACCACGTCGGTGTGGACGGCCACGCCGGGGTGACCCTCGCGGACCTCCTCCGCCGTCCCCGCGAGCATCCGCTGGGCGGCGACCGGCAGGTCGTCAGGGTCGGCGAACGCGGCACGGCCGTCGGTGAGCCACGGCCAGACGTGCACCAGGCGCAGCGCGGCCCCGCGGCGCCGGGCCTCCTCGGCGGCCCAGTGGGCGGCTGCGGTGCTCTCGGGCGATCCGTCGACTCCGACCAGAACAGGGGGCGTCATGGGAGGTTCCTCTCCGCTCGTTGTCCCGCCGCGGGTGCGCACCGGGTTCGCTGCCGGTCCCGCCGCAGGTCCACTGCGTGCCGCTGGTGCCGTACGGTGGCCGCCCGGGCGCCGGGCGGCTTCCGGCCGGCTTCCGGGCGGTGCGGTCTGACGCACCGTCCGCCGGTTCCCACCCTGGTCGGGCGGCCGGGCTCCGGGCCAGGGGCCGCAGGGCCCGCGCCGCAGGGCCATAGGTCCCTGGGCAGGACCGAAGACGCGTCCATGACCACCCCGGGGTGCCGCACGGGCCGCCCTGGGCACTAACGTGAATCCGACGATCCGACCGGTCCGACGACCGGGGCGGAACCGGACCGGGCAGGACAGAACGACGAGGAGGACGCCGGTGAACGGCGCGGAAGGTACGCGGACGGGCACCGGCGGACACGACGAAGCGCCCCCTGCGGCCTGCCCCCGGGCCACCCCGGCCCCCGGGAGCCGCGCCGAGCCCGCCACTCCCGCACCTCCCGGCGCCGTCGGCGCTCCCGACATCCTCGACACTCCCGGCGATCCCGGCCTCGCCGCCACGGCTGTCACCGGCGCCACCCCGGCCGCCGACCGGCCGCACCCGCGTGGCGCGGGCGCACGGATCCCGCAGCTGCGCCTGGACGAGCTCCTGGAGGAACTCCAGTGGCGGATCGACGCGGCACGCGGCACCCGCGACCGGGTGCACAGCCTGCTGGAGGCGGTGCTCGCCGTCGGCCGCGAGCTGGACCTCTCGCAGGCCCTGCGCCGGATCGTCGAGGCCGCCGCCGACCTGGTCGACGCCCGGTACGCGGCGCTCGGCGTCATCGGCGCGGACGGGCACACGCTGTCCCAGTTCCTGACGGTCGGTCTCACCGAGGAGGAGATCGAGGCGATCGGCCCGCTGCCGGCCGGGCACGGCATCCTGGGCGAGCTGATCCGTGAGCCGCAGCCGCTGCGCTGCCCGGTGCTCTCGGACCACCCGGCCTCGGTCGGCTTCCCGCCCAACCATCCGCCGATGCACACCTTCCTCGGGGTTCCGGTGCGGGTGCGGGGCGAGGTGTTCGGCAACCTGTACCTCACGGACAAGCGCGGCGGCCTGGACTTCGACGCCGACGACGAGGCGGTCATCTCCACGCTCGCCGTCGCCGCCGGGGTGGCCATCGACAACGCCCGGCTGTACGAGGAGGCGCAGCGCCAGCAGCGCTGGCTGCGGGCGAGCGCCGAGATCACCCGGAGTCTCCTCTCCGGCGCCCCCCGGCTGGAGGTGGTCGAGCTGATCGCGCGCCGGGCCCGGGAGATCGCCGGCGCCGAGCTCGCCGACGTCTCGGTGGCGCTCGCCGGACCGGGCGAGCGTGCGGCCGAGCTGACCGTCGAGGTCGCCCTGGGCGGCCGTCCGGAGGCGCGGCTCGGGGTGACCGTGCCGGTGGACGGCACGCTCTCCGGCGCCGCGTACGCGTCCGGATCCCCCGTCACCAGCGACGAGCTGGAGCACGACGGGCGGTACCCGGCCGGACCGGCCGGACGGTTCACCGGGCTCGGACCGGCCGTCGCGGTGCCGCTGGGCACCGGCGAGGGGTTCGGACGGGGTGTGCTGCTGCTCGCGAGGGAGAGCGGCCGGCCACCGTTCACGGCCGAGGAGACCGGCCCGCTCCTGGGCTTCGCCGACCAGGCCGCGCTCGCCCTTGAGCTGGCCGAACGGCGGCGCGACGCGGAGCAGTTGACCCTGCTGGAGGACCGCGACCGGATCGCCCGCGACCTCCATGACCTGGCCATCCAGCGGCTCTTCGCCACCGGCATGACGCTGCAGAGCGCAGGCCGCCTGATCGAGAGCCCGAGCGCGGCCGACCGGGTCAGCCGGGCGGTCGCCGACCTGGACGAGACGATCAAGATCATCCGTTCCACGATCTTCGGTCTGCGCGCCCACAACGAGCCCGACCGGGGCCTGCGCGCCCGGGCCACCCGGGCCGTCGGCGAGGCCCAGGCCACCCTCGGCTTCGCCCCGCGGCTCAGCATGGAGGGCCTGCTCGACACCGATGTACCGCAGGAACTCGCCGGACACGTCATGGCCGTCCTCGGAGAGGCCCTCAGCAACGCCGCCCGGCACGCCCGGGCCGGCCGGGTCGAGGTCTCCCTGCGCGCCCTCGGCGGCGTGGTCGCGCTCACGGTCACCGACGACGGCGTCGGCGTACCGTCCGGGGGCCGGCGCAGTGGTTTGCGCAACCTCGCCGAACGTGCCGAGCGGGTCGGCGGCAGCTTCGAGCTGCGCCCCGCGGACGGCGGCGGGACCGTCCTGCGCTGGGAGGCCCCGCTGGGGCTGTAGCCCGCCCCGGGGGAGCAGGGTCAGCGGGCCTACGGACCCGCCGCGCTCAGGCCGAGCTCAGGCCCGGTCTCAGGGACGGTCCGCGGTCACAACAGGTCGGCGGTCACAACAGGTCCGCGGTCAGGTGCCGGCCGACGACCAGTTCGGCACCGATCCGGATCTCGACCCGGGCCGTGCCCGGCCCCCTCGCCGGTCGGCGGACCTCCGCGCGGCCGAGGACGGTGACGCACCAACCGGTGCCGTCGGTACCGTCCACCTCGTCGGCCTCGAAGGCGATCACCGCGCCGTCCACCGCCCGCGCCAGCTCGGATCCGGCCGCCGCCGACACCAGCACGCCGCCGCCCGCGTCCAACCGGAACCGCACCGGGAGGACCGCCGGCAGCGCACGGACCGTGTAGACGACCCGGCCCACGTCGGTGCCGCCCAGCAGTTCCAGTGCCCGGGCCTCGTCGAGGTCCCGGGAACCGCCCGCCGGCGGCCCTGCGGACGCTTCGACCGGCACCACGGCCGGGGCTTCAGGATCGACGTTCATGCGAGCGATGGTCACTCGCCGGGCAGCGGCGGGGCGAGGGCCGATGGTCCCGTCCACCGCCCCCGGCCGGCGGGGCCGCGTCGAGAGGCGCCCGGACCGGGCGCGGCGGACGGTACGGGCGCGGCGAGGGGCGGCCCCGGACGGGCTTGCCGGACGGAGGGAGGGCCGCACCGCGGCAGCGCCGACACCCCCGGCTCCCACCGATCTCCGGGGGCCGGGGGCCTGGGGCCGGGGCTCAGGGCGCGGGTCAGCCGCGCAGGCCGCCGCCGAGGATGCGCGGGTGGTAGGTCGGCTGGGCGGCCGCGGCCTGGCGCAGCTCGGTGGCGATCAGGGCGGCCTGGACGCGCCGCTCCACGCCGAGCTTGGCCAGGAGGCGGGAGACGTGGTTCTTCACCGTCTTCTCCGCCAGGTAGAGCCGCTCCCCGATCTGCCGGTTGGTCAGGCCCTCGCCGATCAGCGCCAGCACCTCCTGCTCGCGGACGGTCAGCTCCGGTCCTCCGGTGGACGGCTGGGCCGGTTCGGCCTCGCTGCGGAGGCGGTTCAGCAGGCGGGTCGCCGCGCCGGGGTCGAGCATCGAACGCCCGGAGGCGACGGTGCGGACGGCGGCCACCAGGTCGGTCCCGCTGATCTGCTTCAGCACGTACCCGGCGGCGCCCGCCATCACGGCGTCGAGGAGCGCCTCCTCGTCGTCGAAGGAGGTCAGCATCAGGCACGCCAGGTCGGGCATCCGGGAGCGCAGTTCGCGGCAGACGGCCACACCGTCGCCGTCGCCCAGGCGGACGTCCAGCACGGCGACGTCGGGCCGCAGCGCCGGGACGCGGACGAGGGCCTGCTCGGCGGTGGCCGCCTCGCCGACCACCTCCAGGTCCGGTTCGCAGTCCAGCAGGTCGTGCACGCCGCGGCGCACCACCTCGTGGTCGTCCAGCAGGAACACCCTGACCGGTGCCGGCGTCTCGGTACCGGCCGTCTCGCTCGCCATCTCGCGGCTCCACCCTCTCCACGCCCGGCACACCACACGCCGGGTCCACCGCATCATGCCCCGGCGCCGCGCCCCCGGCCAGGGTCGAACGACCCCATCGGCCCGGGACGGTCCGCCGCCGGGATCGGTGCCGAGGACAGCGCCGGTCCCGGCCCGGGTGTGCCCCTACCCGGCCGCGATCGCGGTGAGCAGCCGCTCGGCGGCGCCGAAGGCTATCGCGCTGTCGAGCGGGTTGGAGTAGGTGCGCGACCAGGTGATCAGTCCGTCCCGGACCCGGGCGAACATCACGATGTCGAAGGCGAACTTCCGTCCGGTGGCCAGGACGTGCCCCTGGAGGCGGTACTCGACGACGACGAGTTCGGGATCGGCGGTCTCGTGGATGCTCACGGGGTCCACGCTCTCGGACTTCTGCATCGTGGCGCCGTGCCGCAGGTGGGCCCGGAAGGCCTCCCGCCCCGGCTTCTGCTCGGGCACGCCCGGCATCAGGTAGGGCAGTTCGAAGGCGGCGTCCTCCGTGCACAGGTCCGCCGCCGCCTCGTCGGGACCGTCGGCCATGTAGTCGACGAAGCGCTGGAGGACCTCGCGCGGTGAGGCAGTGGTCATGGGACACCCCTTTCGACGCCACCGGGGCGGTTCCCCCGGTGTCGCGCCCGAAGATACGGGTCGACCTGACTGCTTTTCAAAGTCCCTGCTCAAAGGTCGACTTGGATCCTCCGCCCCACCCCTACCGGGCAGGTGAGCAACACAGTCGCCGTCGGCGGGGCGGAGCCCTCACGGCGGTGCCTCAGCGGCGGTGCCGACGGACGTCGCCGAGGCCGATGAGAAGGAAGGCGGCGGAGACGGCGCCGGCGCTTCCGGCCGCGGCGGCCAGGCGCGGAGTCAGGGGGCCGCCACCGGTCAGCAGGACGGAGGCGGCGCCGAGCGAGGCGACCGCCAGTCCCACCAGCAGCCAGCCGAGCAGCGTGCGGGCCGCCGGGCGCGGGGAGCGCGTGGCCCCGGAGTCCGGGTCCGGGTCCGGGTCGAGCAGGGCCCAGCGGAGGCGGTCCTCGCGCCGCTCGGACCGGCTCTGCAGGTGGGCGCGGACCCTCAGGAGGACCCCGGCGACCAGGCCGGCCAGCGTGATCCGGGCGGCGGGCTGCCAGTCCGGGACGGCCAGCAACAGGACGCCGCCCAGGGCGAGGCCGGCCCACCAGACCACGCAGGCGGCAGCGGCGGTGCGGGCCGAGCGGGGGCGGTCGTCGCCCGCCTGGAGGTCGGCGATGGCGGGCAGGTACCAGACACAGCCGGACGCGGTGGTCGCGGCCGTGCCGATGGCGAGAACGGTGTGGGACATGGTTCCGTGCGCTCCTCAGCCGGTGGGGCTCGACGTGGATTCGGGAAGGCGTCGGACGAAGACGGGGACGACGTGTGGACTGGCCCGGGACGGAGGGCCCGGGACGGAGGGCCCGGGACGACTGGCCCGGGACGACTGGCCCGGGACGGAGGGCCGCTCCCGCCCGCCCGGGGGCAGCGACGCGGGCGGGAGCGGCGTTCAGGGGGCAGGCCGTCAGCGGCCCGCGCCGGGCCCACCGGAGGACCCGGCACGGGACCCGCCGGGGGACGTCTCGGAGGACGCCCCGGAGGAACCGGCGGCGGAACTCCCCAGCGCGCGGCCGCGTCGCGGTGCGGGGGCGTCGTACGCCGCCGGGGTGACGCCTGCCAGGTGCCTGGCGGGCTCGCCGTTGTGGTCCAGGAAGTCGCGGGCCGCGATCTCCGGGTGGTGCAGGTCGAAGGCCGGGGACTCGGACCGGATCCGGGGCAGGGTGACGAAGTTGTGCCGGGGCGGCGGGCAGGAGGTGGCCCACTCCAGCGAGCGGCCGTAGCCCCACGGGTCGTCGGCGGTCACCCGCTCGCCGTACTTGGCGGTCTTCCAGATGTTGTAGAGGAACGGCAGGATCGACAGGCCCAGCAGGAAGGAGCCGAGGGTGGACACCGTGTTGAGCACGGTGAAGCCGTCGGAGGCCAGGTAGTCGGCGTAGCGGCGCGGCATGCCCTCCGCGCCGAGCCAGTGCTGGACGAGGAAGGTGGAGTGGAACCCGATGGTGAGCGTCCAGAAGCAGATCCGCCCGAGCCGCTCGTCGAGCATCCGCCCGGTCATCTTGGGCCACCAGAAGTGGAAGCCGGCCATCATCGCGTAGACCACGGTGCCGAACAGCGTGTAGTGGAAGTGGGCGACGACGAAGTACGAGTCGGTCACGTGGAAGTCGATCGGCGGCGCGGCCAGCAGCACGCCCGTCAGGCCGCCGAACAGGAAGGTGACCAGGAAGCCGACCGTCCAGAGCATGGGCGTCTCGAAGCTCAGCGAGCCCTTCCACATGGTGCCGACCCAGTTGAAGAACTTGACGCCGGTCGGTACCGCGATCAGGAACGTCATGAACGAGAAGAACGGCAACAGCACTTGGCCGGTGGCGTACATGTGGTGCGCCCACACGGTGACCGAGAGGCCCGCGATGGCCACGGTGGCGGCGATCAGACCCGCGTAGCCGAACATCGGCTTGCGGCTGAACACCGGGATGATCTCCGACACGATGCCGAAGAACGGCAGGGCCAGGATGTACACCTCGGGATGGCCGAAGAACCAGAAGAGGTGCTGCCAGAGCATGGCCCCGCCGCTGGCGGGGTCGAAGACGTGCGAGCCGAACTTGCGGTCGCACTCCAGGGCGAGCAGCGCGGCGGCCAGCACGGGGAAGACCAGCAGCACCAGGACCGAGGTCAGCAGCACGTTCCAGCAGAAGATGGACATCCGGAACATGGTCAGGCCGGGGGCCCGCATGCAGATGATCGTGGTGATGAAGTTGACCGCGCCCAGGATGGAGCCGAAGCCGGAGAGCGTGACGCCCATGATCCACATGTCGGCGCCGACGCCGGGCGAGTGGACCGCGTCGGAGAGCGGCGCGTAGAGGAACCAGCCGAAGTCCGCGGCCCCCTGCGGGGTGGCGAAGCCGGCGGCGGCGATCAGCGAGCCGAACAGGAACAGCCAGAAGGCGAGCATGTTCAGCCGGGGGAAGGCGACGTCGGGTGCGCCGATCTGCAACGGCATGATCCAGTTGGCGAAGCCGGTGAACAGCGGCATCGCGAAGAGCAGCAGCATCACCGAACCGTGCATGGTGAAGGCCTGGTTGAACTGCTCGTTGGAGAGGATCTGCGTCCCCGGCCGGGCGAGTTCGGCGCGCATGACCAGGGCGAGGATGCCGCCGATCAGGAAGAACCCGAACGAGGACACCAGGTACATGGTGCCGATCGTCTTGTGATCGGTGGTCGTCAGCAGCCGGACCAGGGCCGAGCCGGGCCGCGCGGCCCGGACTCCTTCCGGGCGGGCGGCGGACGGCGGCGGCGCGTTGTCGCCCCATGCCTCGATGGCGCTCAAGGACGCACTCCTTCGAAACTACTGCGGATGGGTGGCGATCCATGATCGGAACGCGACACCCTTGCGCCCCAGGGCCGTTGGACCCAGCGGCCGGGGCCGGTGGGCCCCGGTTCGGGACCACCGGCCGGGACCACCGTCACCGGCCCCCGGAGACGACGAAGCACCGGTCGCAGCCGGTGAGTTGACGTTCTCCCCGGTCGCGCCGGCGCATTCGGGAGCCGTCGGCCGAGGGACGGCGGAGCGTCGGCGAAGGCCGCCCGCGGGCCTCGGCCGCTCACGTCCGCGGTGGCCGCGCCCCCGGCCGCCGGGGCCGACGCGGGAGCGTCAGGAGGCGGCGGCGGTGCCGACCGCGGCGATCCGGTAGCCGGTCACGAGGTCGGGCCGGATGGCCACCGTGTGGTCCATCGAGGCGTTCACCCACGGGCTCAACAGCCCGCGGTAGCGGGCCAGGAGGGACGGATCGGTGACCGGCCGCGCGAAGCCGGTCACCACCACGCTCCACCCGAGCCGGGTCGACGGGTCGATCGCGTCGGCCTCGTAGGCGACCACCACGCCGGCGTCGTCCCCGCCCTGGGCGACCGTGGTCAGCGCGGCGCCGTCGTGGGTCCGGATCACGATGACGTCGTCCACCAGGAGGTGGTTCACGGGGCGGATCGCCGGTAGCGCGGACACGGTGAAGACGATCCGGCCGAACGGCGCACGTCCCAACAGCCGCAGGGCCTCGGCCCGTTCGAGCGGGACCAGCTCGCGCGGCGGGGCGTCGGAGGCCGGACGGGGTCGGGCGGGCGGCGGCAGGCCCTCGGGCCGGCGCAGCGCGCGCAGGCGGCGACGGACGGACTCGTCGTTCACGAGGCGCCCGCGATCAGGCCGAGCCGGCCGTCGAAGCGCCGGTAGAGCACCCGCCCGCGCCGCGAACCCGGCTGGGCGAAGAACAGGTACGGCAGCTCGGCGGCGGCCAGCCGTTCGACGGCCTGATCCTCCGTCAACTCCGGTGCACCGCTCGGACTGAGGGTGAGCGGGGCGATCGGCCGGGTGGGCGGACCGGCCGCGGCCGTACGGGCCAGCCGGTAGCCGGTCGGACCCACCCGGTAGACCACGGCGTCGGTCTCGGTGGCCGGGTCGGTGAAGAGGTGGATGTCGAAGTCCATCGCGTCCATCGTCCGGGCGGCGGCGTCCGGCGAGCACCACACGAGGTGGGCCTGCTTGCGCCGGACGATGTCCTGCGGCCCGGCGGCGCAGGGGAGTTCGGTACGGGCGGCCTGCGGATCCGCCCAGCGCCGGGCCCTGACCTCCGAGGCCCTGACCTGCCGGGCCCTGACCTGTTGGGCCCTGACCTCCGGAACCCCGGCCGGCGGCGCCTCGACCGACGAGGGGGCCGCGGCAGGCCCGCGGCTCCGGGCCCGGCGGGGCCAGGGCCGGGGCGCCCACCCCGAGGCGACGGCTGCCATCCGGCCGCGCAGGCCGTCGGCCAGCCGGTCCAGAGCCTCCCCCAGATCGACGGCGACCTCCTGGACGCGGATCCGCCGGCCGTCCACCTCCGCGTTGACCTGGGCCAGGACGCCGGTCGGGCCGACCGGTCCGACCCGGACCCGCAGCAACTCGACCAGGGCGTCCGCCCCGCTCACCACGGCTGCGATCCGGGCCCTGGCGTCGGCCGCGAAACCTCGCGAAATCCCGTCGCACACCCGCACCGTGACCAACTCGCCCACCTCAGGCCTCTTCCCGTTCCGCGTTCTCGTCAGACCGCGCCACCCGCCTCCGGCAGGCCCGCACACACCGGCGCGTCGATCACCATCCCGCCACCGCACAGCCGTCACAAGGGCCGAACGGCCCCATCGGCGCCCGCCGTCCGGCCCCCACCGCCGGGACGACCCGGCTCGTCCGGGCGTGGTGCTCCCGCCGGGGCGAGCCGGCCGTCCCGGGCGCCGGGAGTGCGGGAATCCCCGGACGGCCGGGCCACACCCGCTCTCTGACGTCGCGGGATGCCGGACCGCGCCCCGGCCGTGGCATGATCGGGCCATGTCGATCCCCGACGACCAGTCCGCGTACTGGAACTCCACCGGCACCGGGAAGACCTTCGGCCACCCGCTGCACCCCGGCTGGACCGCCCGGATCGACCGGGGTGCCGCCCTCCTGGACTACGGCTGCGGGTACGGCCGGCTCGCCGGCGAACTCGCCGGCCTGGGCTTCACCGACGTCGAAGGCGTGGACGTCGCAGCGGAGTCGGTCGCCCGGGCACGCGCCGAGCAACCGGCCGCCCGGTTCGACGTGCTGACCGACCCGCCCCGGCTCGACCGTCCGGACTCCTCCTACGACGCGGCCTTCCTGTTCGCCGTCCTCACCTGCGTACCGGGCGACGACGCCCAGCGCGCCCTCGTCGCCGAACTCCACCGGGTGCTGCGCCCGGGCGCGCTCCTCCAGGTCAGCGACTACTGCCTCCAGCCGGACGAACGCAACCGCGAGCGCTACCGGCGGTTCGAGCCGCGGTACGGCCGGTTCGGCGTGTTCGAGACCGGCGACGGCGCGGTCTGCCGCCACCACACCCGGGCGTGGCTGGGCGAACTGTTCGGCGAATTCGACGCGGTGGCCGAGCACGAACTCCCGGTGCTCACGATGAACGGCCGCCCCGCGGTCGCCACTCGGCTCCTGTTCGCCAGACGGTAGGTCCCTTCCCCGGAACCCGGAAACGCGGCGGCCACGCACCGGCCCCGCACCCGATCGCGCACCGGCCCCGCACCCGGCGCCTCCCCCGGCCCCGGCGGTCGGCCCGGATCATGCGGGCCGACCGCCACAAAGATGGGGGCCCTCCCCCCATGCCCCGGTGGCCGCCTCGACGCCAGGATCGGCACCGAGGGCGGCGCCTTCGACGGCAGCGCAGCCCTCTCCCGGCATCGGAGGTGCGGTGGTGGCAGAGGTGAACGCCGTGCGCAGCACGCGCCTCGACGGAGGCGCCGGACCGGTTCAGGGCCCGGTCGCACCGGCGATCTCCTCGACCGCACCGTTCCCGCACTCTCCGGTGCCCGGTGATGCCACCTCGCCGGACGAACCGGCCGGTCCCGACCGGGCGCCGGCCGGAACCGGAGCCCCGGCCTCGTCCGGGCCGGGATCCGCATCCGGAACCCCGCACGTCCCCGGGGAGACGCCCGCCGCGCCCCCTCCCGCCGCGCCGGACCTCGCCGCGCCGGCCCCCGACGCACCGGACCTCGCCGCGCCGAGCCCCGGCCCGGCGCACCCCGGCCCGGCCTCCCGCCTCCACCGCTCCCGCCTCCGGGCGGCCCGTTCCGGCGGCCCCCCCTGGTGGGAGCGCGGCCTGACGCCGGGCCGGCCCGCCCCCGCCGCCCGCCCCGACTGGGCCGCCTTCACCGAGGCCGCCGTCGCCGCCGCCCCGGTCCGCCCGGTGGTGCCGCGCGCCGCCTACCCGGGGCTGACGGGTTTCGCGCTCGTCCTGCAGCCGTTCGCCGACCGCGCCCAGGTCCGGTTGCTGACCGCCCTCTCCCCCGGCGTGCGGGCCGCCGAGCAGCTGGGTCGGATCGACCTGGCCGCCCTGCGCACCGGGTTCACCGCCCGCCTGACCGAACGGCTCGCCCGGATCGCGGCCCGCACGCTGGTCCTGGAGCTCAACGTGGCACGGGCGGGCGGGCGGCTGGCCGGCGGCAGCCCGCACGAGCGGTTCCGCTCGTTCCTCGCGCTCACGGCGCGCCGCGAGGGCCTGGCCGCGCTGCTGCGCGAGTACCCGGTGCTGGCCCGGCTGCTCGCCCGCGCCTGCCTCGACGCCGCCGACGCGTTCGCCGAGCTGCTGGACCGCTTCGCCGGCGACCGTCCGTCCCTGGTCGCCGGCCTGCTGCGCGGACGCGACCCGGGCGCGCTGGTCGCGGTCGCCGCCGACGCGGGCGACCGGCACCGGCGCGGGCGTGCGGTGGCCGTGCTGCACTTCGCCGACGGCGGCGCCGTCGTCCACCGGCCCCGGCCGCCCGCCGCGCACCGGCACTTCAACGCCCTGCTCACCTGGTACACCGCGCAGCCCGGGGTGCCCCGGCTGCGCGCGCTCGGCCTGCTCGACCGCGGCGGCCACGGCTGGACCGAGTACGCCGAGGCACGCCCCTGCCTGACCGGCTTCGAGGTCGAGCGCTTCTACCGCCGGCAGGGCGCGCTGCTCGCGCTGCTGCACGTCCTGGACGGCACCGACCTGCACTTCGAGAACCTCGTCGCGTGCGGGGAGCACCCGGTGCTGGTGGACGTCGAGACGCTGTTCCACCCGCCGGCCCGGCGTGACCCGGCAGAGGACCCGGCCGTCCTGGCCCTCCAGGAGTCCGTGCACCGGGTCGGCCTGCTGCCGCAGTTGCTGGTCGGCGACGACGGCGCGGTGGACGTCTCCGGCATCGGCGGTGGCGGTGCGGGCCGGCTCACCTCCCCCGTCGAGGGCGTCGACTGGGCCGGCGCCGGCACCGACGAGATGCGGCTGGTCCGGCGCCCGCGACCGTTCGGGGAGGCCCACAACCGCCCCCGCCTGGGCGGCGCGCCGGTGGACCCGGCCGGCCACACCGAGGCCCTGGTCGAAGGCTTCCGCGCCGGGTACGCCGCACTCGCCGCCGGGCGCGACCGGCTCGTCGGCCCGCGCGGCCTGCTGCGCTCGTTCGCCGAGGACGAGGTCCGCGTGGTGCCCCGGGCCACCCGGGTCTACGCACGCCTGCTCGACGAGTCCACCCACCCGGACGTGCTGCGCGACGCCGCCGCGCGCCAGGCCGTCCTGGAGCTGCTGCGCACCGACGCGGTCGACGATCCCGGCCGGCCCGAACTCGCCGACCACGAGATCGCCGACCTCTGGAGCGGTGACGTCCCGCTCTTCACCGCCCGCCCCGGCGCCCGCGATCTGTGGACCTCCGGCGGCCGGCGGCTGCCCGGGGAACTCGCCGAGGCGGGGCTGGCCCGGGCGGAGTCCAAGCTCGCGGGGCTCGGCGGGGTCGACCGCAAGGACCAGGAGTGGATCATCCGCGCGGCCATGGTCGGCGCCGCCGGGACGCCCGCACACCGCCCGGGCCGGCCCGTCCCCGAGAACGTCTGGGCCACCGCGCCGGAGCCCGAGCAGCTGCTCACCGCCGCCCGGGGCGTCGGCGACCAGCTGGTCGCCGACGCCTACCGGGCCCGGTCCCGCACCAACTGGCTCGGCCTGGAGCTGCTCGCCGACCGGTACTGGCGGGTCCGGCCGCTCGGCGCCGACCTGGCCGGCGGCTACACCGGTGCCGCGCTCTTCCTCGCCCAACTCGCCGCGCTCACCGGCTCCGACCGCTACGCCGAGGTCGCCCGTCAGGCCCTCACACCCGTGCCCGGCCTGCTCGAATCCCTCGCCGCCCACCCCGACCTCCCGGCCGCCGTCGGCTCCGGCGGCTTCGCCGGCCTCGGCGGCATCGCCTACGCGCTCACCGAGATCGCCCGTATCCTCGACGACCCCCTGATCAGGCAGTGGACCGGCCCGGCGGTGGCACTCGTCGCGTCCGCGATCGAACGCGAGAGCGACCCGGGCGTGCACAGCGGCACCGCCGGCGGCGTCGCCGCCCTGCTCGCGGTGCACGCCTCGACCGTGCGTTCCGCGCTCGCCTCCCCCGGACACACCGGCCGCGCGGGCCACCCCGGTCACGCCACGGGACGGCCGCCGCACGCCGCCGGCGCCCGCACCGCCGGTACGCCCGGCACCGACGCCCTCGCCGCACAGGCCACCGCCGCACAGGCCACCGCCGCACTGCGCGCCGCCGCCCTCGGCGCCGAGCGGCTCGTGGACGGACCCGTGCCGCCCGCCACCGGATTCGCGCACGGCACGGCCGGCACGGGCTGGGCCCTGCTCCGGTACGCCGAGGCCATCGGCGAGGCGGCCGACGGGCCGCACCACCGGGCCGGGCTGGCCGCCCTGCACGCCGCCACCTCCGCCCGCTCCCGGGAGGGTTCCTGGTGCCGGGGCCGGGCCGGTGTCGCGCTCGCCGTGGTCGACAGCCCGCTCGCGCTCGCCGACCGCCGGCTCGCCGAGTGGGCCCAGCGCGCCGTCCGGAACACCGCCCGCGCCATACCGATCGCCGACCACAGCCTCTGCCACGGCGAACTCGGCGTCCTGGAACTGCTCGGCCGGCACGGCCCCGCGTCCGGCCGGACGCCGTGGGTCCGCCGGGCCGGGGCGCTACTGGCCGGAATCGACCACGACGGGGCCCGCTGCGGCACCCCCGACCACGTCCCGCATCCCGGCCTGCTCACCGGCCTGGCCGGGATCGGCCACGGCCTGCTCCGCCTCGGCTTCCCCGACCTCGTGCCGCCCGCCCTGCTGCTCCGCTCCGGCGGGCCTCCCGCGCTCCGCCGACCACGCCCTCCGACCGTTCCCGGCACCCGACCCGACCCGACCTGACCCGATCCGACCCGCGCGGGCCTCCGCCCGCCCCGCACACGCCCGTTCGCCGCACTCCGTGTGCGGCCGGACGGACCGCACCGCCCGCCCTGTCCGCCGACCCCTTCCGCCCCTGTCGAACCGGCGCCACCCCCGCACTGTCCGCACCGACCGCGAAGGAGCACCACCCGATGCACACCAACGACCAGCAGCCGAACCGGAACCAGCCCGTCGCCCGCCCCGGTGACGCGGCCGACCACCCGGCCGGCGAGATCCGGCTGCGCACCGGCGGCGGCCTGGGCCTGCGTTCGCAGCTGCTCGCCGGCACCGGCGGCGTCGTCCCGCCGATCTTCGAGTTCCCGACCATGACCACCCCGTTCTAGCAGTCCCTCCCCGGCCCTGACACGGCCGGACGGTCCACCGCCGGGGTACGGGCAGCCCCCCGGCGGTGGACCGCGCCACTGCGCGCCGCCGCACCGCGCCGTGCGCCCGTGCGCCCCTCCCGGCGCGCCCCGCGCCCCGGAATTGCAAGCCGACCGGCCCGCACCCGCCGCCGTCCGCCCGCACCCCGTGCTCCTGTGCGCCCCACCTGCACCACCCGGCGGGACGGCCGTGCCACCCGCCCCCGCCGCCCCGCCGGAACCGGCCGCACCGTTCCGGAACACCGCTCCGCACCCCGGCCTCCCCACTCCCGGACACCCCACCCGACCCAGTGATCACATCCGTCACACCCGTCGCCCCGCCGGACCACCGCCCCATCCATGTGGTCGAGCCGTAATCCTCCCGTGTTCGTACCGTGTCTGCTTCGTGGCCGATTCGCCACCCTTCAGAACAGATGCCACGTCAAGTAGCCTGCGGCCATGCGCACCACGTCGTCGATCACCGTCGGCCGGGCAGCCGAGATCGGGCTGCTCGGCGATGTGCTGTCCGCCGCCCGGCAGCGGGCCGGCGGGGCGGTCTTCCTGCTCGGCGAGGCCGGTATCGGCAAGTCCAGGCTGGCCGGCGAATGCGCCTACCAGGCGTACGGGCTGGGCCTTCCGGTCCTGCGCGGACGAGGCAGTTCGACCGGCACGGTGACGCCCTTCCGCCCGCTGATCGAGGCGCTCTCCTCCCGGTTCCGGGCCGCCGGCCCGCCGGCCGACCCCGAACTCGCCCCGTACCGCCCGGCGCTCGCCCGGCTGGTGCCGGAGTGGCGCGACGGGGCGTCGGCGGCCGGCACGGGCGCCTACCCGGAGACGGTGGTCGAGCTGGCCGAGGCGCTGCTGCGGCTGCTCGCCGTGCTCGGCCGCGACCAGGGCTGTGTGCTGCTGCTGGAGGACCTGCACGACACCGACGCGGAGACCGTCGCCGTGCTGGAGTACCTCGTCGACAACCTGGACGGCCTGCCGGTGCTGCTGCTCGGCACGCTGCGCGCCGAACCGGGCCCCGCGCTGGACCTGGTCCGGACCGCCGAGCGCCGGCGCGCCGCCACCGTCGCCGAACTGCGCCCGCTGCCACCCGCCGAGGTCGCCGCGCTGGCCGCGGCGATCCTGGAGAGCGAGGTCGCCGACGTACCGGCGGCCGTCATCGACCAGTTGGCCGCTCGTGGCGACGGCTGCCCCTACCTGGTCGAGGAGTTGCTCGCCGACATGCTGGACTCCCGCGCGCTGCACCGCGGCGAGGACGGCCGCTGGACCCTGCCGGGCGGACCGCGGACCGGCGTGCCCAGCACCATCGTCCGCAGCTGGAGTCGCCGGATCGACCAACTCGACCCTCAGGTCCGAGAGTTACTGCTGACCGCCGCCACCCTGGGCAGCCGGTTCTCGGTGACCACCGTCCAGCTGATCACCGGGTACGACGACCGGACCCTCTTCAGCCACCTGCGCTCGGCGTCCGAGGCCAACATGATCGTGCCGGACAGCGCCGCCCCCGACCGCTACGCGTTCCGGCACGCCCTGACCGCCGACGCGGTGACCGCCGCCCTGGCCCCCGCCGAACGGGCCGCGCTGGCCCGCCGGGCGGCCCGGGCGATCGTCCGAACGGATCCGGAACTCGCCGACGAAAGACGCCAGTTGGTTGCCTCCCTGCTGCTCGCGGGTGGCGACCGGGCGGGCGCGGCGGTGCACTTCGCGGAGGCCGGACGGCGGATGCTGGAGGCGGGCGCGGCCAGCTCGGCGGTGATCCTGCTGGAACGCGCCCGCGAGCTCGCCGGGGACGCCGAACGGACCACCGTCACCGAACGGCTGCTGCCCGCACTCGCCGAGGCGGGCCAGCTGGACCGGGCATTCGAGCTGGCCCGGACGCTGCCCCCGGTCCACGCCGACCGGGGACCGGCCCGGACCCCCGCCGTCGAGCGCCGGATCGACCTCCACACCCGCCTCGCCTGGGCGGCGGTCATGGCCGAGCGCGGCCCGGACGCGGTGGCCCAGGTCGCCGCCGTACGCACGCTCTCGGCCGACCGCCCACGACCCGAGCAGGACGCCGCGCTCGCGGTCGTCGAGGGACACCTCGCCCTGCTGCCGGTCCACGACCCGCAGGACCGGACCGACACCGCCACCCGCCTCGCCGAGGCCGAACGACGCGCCCGCCAGGCCGCCGAGGTGGCCGAACGGGCCGGGCTGCCGGTGGTCGCCTGCCAGGCCTGGCAACTGCTCGCCCTGCTCGCCCGCGAACGCGGCTTCGACGCCGCCGACGCCTGCCTGGAACGCATGCTGGCCGTCGCCGAGGCCCACGCCCTGCCGGTCTGGCGGGTCGAGGCGCTGCTCCGGCTGGGGGCCAACGCCTTCATGCGCACGGGCGACGGTACCCGGCTGGAGCGGGCCCGCGAGGCCGCCGCCGGGCTCGGCGCGATCATGCTCACCCAGACGCTGGACGGACTGCTCGCGATGAACGCGGTGCTGCGCGGCGAGTGGGACACCGCCCGGGAGATCGTCGACCGGTGTCTGGACGCCACCGCCCGGCTGCGCAACCTCGCCGCCCACCGCTACCTGCTGCTCTGTTCCGCCACCCTGGCCGCGCACCGCGGCCGCGGCCGGGAGACGGAACGCGAACTGGCCCGGTTCCGGCAGGCCGGCGGCGAGGAGTCGTTCCTGATGCCACTGCGGTACGGGCTCTGCCGGGCCGTCGGCGCGCTGCTCGCCGAGGACCGGGCCGGGGCCACCGCCGAGCTGGCGGCCGGCCTGGTCTGGGAGCAGGAGCACCCCAGCGTCTTCTACCTGGCCGGCCGGCACGGCCTGCATCCGCTGCTGGAGGTGGCCGACGGCCGCTGGGGGCGGGCCGAGCTCGACCGGGCCGTGGCCTCGCCTGCCGCCGAACTCGCCTGGAACCGTCAGTTCCTGGGCTTCGCCGAGGCGGTCCTGCTGGGCCGTGAGGGCCGGCCGGCCGAGGCCACCCGTGCGGTCACGGAGGCCCGGCTGACCGCCGCACCGTTCCCGCTGGCCCACCACCTCGCCCTGCGGCTGACCGCGGAGGCCGCGCTGGCCGACGGATGGGGCGATCCGGTGACCTGGCTGCGCACCGCCGAGGAGTACTTCCACCAGGCGGAGGTGCAACCGGTCGCCGCCGCCTGCCGGACACTGCTGCGGCGGGCCGGCGCCAGTGTCGCCCAGCACCGGGGAGGCCGCGACGCCGTGCCGGCCCGGCTGCGCACCTGTGGGGTGACGGTCCGCGAGTACGAGGTCTTCGTCCTGCTCGCCGCCCGCCCGGGCAACCAGGAGCTGGCCCGGAAGCTGTCCATCTCCCCCCGCACGGTGGAGAAGCACATGGCCAACCTGCTGGCCAAGACCGGCCGCACCGACCGCGCCGGGCTCTGCGACCTGGCCTCCGAACTCTGCGGCGAGGGCTGACCCGGGCGCCCGGCGGAGCCTGTACCGGTGTCCGCGCGGGGCCGCACCCGGCGGGCTCCGCCCTCAGGACTCCCGGACCGGACCGCCGGCCGTCCCGGGCAGCCCCGCCGCTTCGGCCGGCGGCTCCGTGCCGGCCACCGCCACCGCCGCCGCCCCGGCGGGCTCCACCAGTCGGCGCGCGATCCACCACGCCGCCGCGCACAGGGCCGCCAGCGGCGCGAGCGCGACCCGCAGACCCACGTGATCGGCGAGCAGCCCGATCACCGGGCCGGCGACCCCGCCGACGCTGACGGCGAGGCCGAGGGTGACGCCACTGGCGGTCCCGATCCGGCTCGGGAGGTAGTCCTGGCCGAGCGTCACCTGGATCGAGAAGGGCACGTACAGGGCCAGCGAGACGACCGCCGCGAAGCCGTACAGCGCCGGCCCGGGCACCAGCAGCAGTCCGGCCACGGCCGGGACGGCGGCCGCGTACGCGCACCGGACGGTCCGCACCCGGCCCCAGCGCGAGGCGAGCCACCCGCCCAGGACGGTGCCGACCGCGCCGCCCGCGAACAGGGCGAACAGCGCCACCGTCCCGGCGCCGGAACTGCCGCCCGTCCCGCCGCCGAGCCGCTGCCGGGCGTAGAGGGCGACGAAGGCGCTCAACCCGACGAAGACCACCGACCGGCAGCCGACCACCGCCGAGAGCCGCAGGAACGCGGGCCAGTCGTCGTGCCCGCCACCGCGCGGGGCGGCGGACTGCGCGACGGCCGTCCGGGTGGCCAGGTTGCGGACCACCGGGCCGGTCAGCACGGCGGCGGCCAGCGCGGGCAGCACCAGCCAGGGCGTCGCACCGAGCCCGCCGGCCTCCAGTACCGGGCCGGTCAGCAGCGGGGCGAGAGCGAAGCCGATGTTGCCGCCGAGCGAGTACCAGCCCATCCGGGTGTGGCCCGTACCGCTCGCGGCCCGCGCCAGCCGAGCGGACTCGGGGTGGTAGGCGGCCACCCCGATCCCGGAGACCGCGACCGCCGCGCAGACCAGCGGGTAGGTCCCGAACAGCCCGGCCACGCCGACTCCGGCACCTGCCGTCACCGTCGCGGCCGGGATCAACCAGGGCATCGCCCAACGGTCCGTCAGCACGCCGAACAGCGGCTGCACGACGGACGAGAGCAACGTCGCGGCCAGCATGATCCCCGATGCGGCGAGGTAGCCCAGCCCGCGGCCGGCGACGAGGAAGGGGATCAGGGCGGGGACGACGCCCTGGTAGAAGTCGACGGCCGCATGGCCGGCGGCCAGCGCGGCGATCGGAGCGGCACCGCGGGGCCGGCCGGCCCCGCGGGTTCGGGCGGTTCGGGCGGTTCGGGACGAGGTCTGGGAGGTCACGAGCCGATCATCGGGGACCGGACCGGTGGCGTACTTCCGATAAAGTGCCGATCGATGCCGGATTCTCGCCAACCCCCGCCGCCCGACCAGACGCCCGACCAGACGCCCTGTCCGTCAACCGCCCCCTCACCCGACCGACCGCCCGGTCCCGACCGTGCGCAGCACGGCCCGACGGACCACCCGACCACCACGCGCCCGCTGTCGGCCGGCTCGGAGGTGGCCGCGCACCGGCACGAGGTGCACCAGATCGTGTACGCGGGCCGCGGCGTGCTCGCGGTGACCACGGACGCGGGCACCTGGGTGGCACCGGCGACGCGGGCCCTCTGGATCCCGGCCGGGACGCTCCACCGACACCGCGCGTACGGACGGACGGTGCTGCACACGGTCGGCCTGCCGCTGGACCGGAACCCGCTCGGGCTGACCCGCCCGGCCGTGCTGGCGGTGGGCCCGCTGCTGCGCGAGCTCCTGATCGCGTACAGCAGCCCCGGCACCGAACGGACCGAGGAGGGGCGGCGCGTGCTGGCCGTCCTGCTGGACCAACTGCGGCACGCCCCCGAGCAGCCGCTGCACCTGCCCGTGCCGCGCGACCCGCGGCTCGCCGCGGTCGGGGTCCTCCTCGACCGGGATCCGGCCGACCGGCGCACCCTCGCCGAGCTCGGCCGGGCCGCCGGGGCCGGGGCCCGCACCCTCAGCCGGCTCTGCCACGACGAACTGGGCATGACCTTCCCCCAGTGGCGCACCCAGCTGCGACTGCACCACGCGCTGAAGCTGCTGGCCGACGACCTGCCGGTCACGGCGGTGGCGCACCGTTGCGGCTGGGCGTCGGCCGGCGCCTTCATCGACGCCTTCCGCCGGGTCTTCGGCCACACCCCCGCCGCCCACCACCGCCGGACGGACTCACCGCGCTGACCGCCCCGCCGTAGCCGCTGCCGGCCCGGTGGCTCCGCTACCGGGCGAGGCGGGCGATCTCGCCGATCTCCAGTGCCGCGTACACCGCGCCGTCCGGGCCCACGACGATGCCGTGCGGCTCCGCGCCGGGCACCGGCAGCTCGTGGCTCCGGTAGTCGCCCCCGGGACCGAGCGAACCGATCCGGCCGGCGCCCCACTCGGTGAACCAGAGCCGGCCGTCCGGGTCGGCCGTGATGGCGTGCGGTCGGGCGGCCCGGTCGGGCAGCGGGTACTCCGTGACCTTGCCGTCGACCTCGATCCGGCCGACCAGCCCGGCGCCGATCCCGACGAACCAGAGCGCGCCGTCCGCACCGCTTGCGATGCCGACCGGCGCGGTGCCGGTGGTGGGCAGCGGATGGATCGTCACCTCGCCCTCGACCGTGATCCGGCCGACCGCGTCGGCCTGGTTGAGGGTGAACCAGAGCGCCCCGTCCGGGCCGGCGGCGATCATCGACGGGAAGGCTCCGGTGACGGGCAGCGGGTACTCCGTCACCTCGCCGTCCACGGTGATCCGGCCGATCCGGTCGGCGCTCAGCTCGGTGAACCAGAGCGCGCCGTCCGGGCCTGCCGTGATCCCGTACGGACCGGCGCCCTCGCCCGGCAGCGCGAAGGAGCGCTCGGTCCCGTCGGTGCCGATCCGTCCGATCCGGTGGTCGCGCATCCGCGTGAACCAGAGCGCGCCGTCCGGGCCGGCCGTGATCACCGACGGTCCGCACTCCGGCGCGCCCAGCCCGTACCCGGTCACCGTGCCGTCGGCCGCCAGCCGTCCGATCTCCCCGGCGTGCACCAGCGTGTACCAGATCGCTCCGTCCGGACCGACCGTCACGCCGTACGGACCGGCCTCACCGTCCGACACCTTGATGCGTTCGACCGTCATCAGCAGCCCCGCCCCTCTCTCGTGACACCTCGGCGGCTCCCCCGCACCCGGCACTCTCCACTACTCGGCACACGCACGGCAACCGGGTTCCGGGCGATCGGGCAGGACGGACGGGCAGGGCGGCCGCCCGGGCAACCGGGGCGGCCGGGAGGACGGCGCCCGGCCGCCTACTCCGGTACGGCCACCTCGGCGGGGGCCGTGCCGTTCCGCCGCCCGCCGCGCGCCCGGCGGTTCGGATCGCCCCGCAGGACGGAGACGACGCCCAGGACGGCGGCACAGATCGGCACCGCGAGCAGGGCGCCGAGGATGCCGGCGATCCCGGCGCCGGCCACCACCGCGACCATGATGGTGGCCGGGTGGAGTTCCACGGTGCGGCTCTGGATCAGCGGCTGGAGGACGTTGCCCTCGATGACCTGGACGGCGAGCACGATGCCGAGCGCCCAGAGCGCCGTCCCGAAGCCGCCTTCGGCGAGCGCCACCAGGACGGCGACCGCACCGGAGAGGAAGGCCCCGACGAAGGGGATGTAGGCGCCCATGAAGACCAGCGCACCGAGGCCGGGTGCACCGGGGACGCTCAGCACGAGAAGGCCGACGGTGATGAAGAAGGCGTCGATCAGGGCGATCAGGGTCGTGCCGCGCATGAACCCGGCCATCGCCTCGAAGGCCCGCTCGGCACAGGCGACGACCGTGTCGGCGGTGCGGCCGGGCAGGTAGGAGCGGATGGCGTCGCCGGTGCGGTGGCCGTCGCGGAGGAAGAAGAAGACCAGCGCGAGTGCCAGCACGGCTCCGGTGACGATCTGGGTGGCCAGGCCGAGCCCGGACAGCACGCCGTCGGTGACGGTCGAGAGCAGCGAGCTGGTCTCGCCCTGGGCGTTGTCGAGGGCGTGCCGGATCTTCTCGCCGAACGGGCCGAGCCATGCGGCGATCCGGTCGCCGGCCTCCTGGAGGGAGGCGGCGATCTGCGGTGCGCTGTGCACCAGGGAGTTGACCAGGAGGGCGATCACCCCGCCCACGGCGGCCACCAGCACCGCGCACGTGAGCCCGGAGGCGACCGAGCGGCTGACGCCGCGTCGGACCATCCAGGGCATCACGGGGTACAGCAGCGAGGTGCCGAGCAGCGCCAGGATGACCGGGACGGTGGCGGCGCGCAGTTCGACGAGGGCGTAGACCACCAGCGAGGCGACGGTGATGAGCAGGATGACCGCCACCGACCACGCGGCCGCGGCCCGGATCGGGGGCGGCAGCATCAGGTAGGGACGGCGGTGGTCCGTGGGCCTCGCTTCGAGGACGTCGACCGGCCCGCGCCGTTCGGTCGCGCGCCGTTCCGCCTGCGAGCCGTCGCCGGACGGGCCTTCCTTCCGCTCCCCCGGCTCCCCCGGCTGCGCCCCTGGTTTCCCCGGCTCCCCCGGCATCCGCGTCTCCGTCCGGTCGATCGGTCCAGGTCTGCCCCATCTCAGCAGATGATCCGATCAATTGCGCGTTTTGTTCCCTCTCGGGCGCGCCCGGGCCGGCCGTGGCGGTACCGGCCCGGACGCCCCTCCGTCACTCGTGGAACCTGAACGACCAGGTCTGCGCCTGGTCCTCGACGTCCAACGGCCGCAGCGCGGTGCGCGGCGGGAAGATCCGCAGCACGCTCAGGTCGAGCGCCAGTTCCTCACCGTCGACCGGGCCGCCGGGGAGGACGACGTGGAAGGAGTACGGCTCGGCGGCCTGGTAGAGCACCCACTCGAAGGGCTCGGCGGCACCGACGACCTGCTGGTTCACCTCCGGCCGGCCCTCCAGGCCGAGGAAGCTGCCGTGCCGGAGGTTCTTGACGACGACGTTCCCGTTGCTCTGCGCGGCCACCTCCCACTCCTGCTCGCCGGGCCCACCGGTCGGCGGGAGGACGACCACGAACTCCTTCGCTTCCTGGAGGGTGAGCAGTTGCTCCTCCGGCTTGCCGATGGCGTAGACGCCGTCCGGTACAGGTGCTGCCATTGTCGACTCCACTTCACGGGGCGGCGCCGCGTGCGGCGCCGCCGTCCGACGGGTGGGTCGATTCAAGCCAGGCCGGCCGCTCCGTGCACGGACCACCCGCCGCAGGCCACTCGAACGAGTCGGCCTCCCCGAACACCGGACCGACCGTCGAACGCCCGCCCCCTACTCCGGCTCCTCGAAGCGGACCGCCCCGCCCCCGCCCGCGAACGCCAGCACCCGCTCGGCCTCCGCCTCGGCCGCACGCCGGTCGGCCCGGGCCTGCGGCACGAACGGGCGGACCGTCACCACCCGCTCACCGGGCCGGTCCTCGGCCAGCCGCCAGCTCCCGGCGACGAGTCCGTCCACCAGCAGGGTGCCGAGCACGATGCCGTTCTGCGTCATCACCCGGCCCCGGTACTCCTCGGGCAGCACGCGGGTGCGGTCGGCGTGCGAGAGGAGCAGGTTGTCGAACGGCGCGACCAGCCGGACCGGCGCCGGGGTGCCCGGGTCGGGCCGGGGCGCGTCGGGCAGGTCGTGGAGCAACCGGCCGTGGACGTCGCGGAAGGTGACCAGACCGGGGGCGAGGCGCTTCAGCACCGGGGCGAGCCGGCTGAGGCCGCACCACTTCTGCAGGTCGGCGACGGTGGCCGGACCGAAGGCCGCCAGGTAGCGCAGGGCGAGGTCGTCGAGCGAGGGCGCAGGATCGAGCGGACGGCCCAGCCACTCCTCGGCGGTGGTGTGCGCGGCGGGGCCGCCACGGCCCCAGAGGCCGCGCGGCGGGACCTGCACCAGCGGCAGCAGGCAGCGCGCCGCCTGCGCCAGCGCGGCCGGGTCGCGGTCGGCGCGGGTGGCCGCCAGCTCGACGCCGAGCCGCTGGAACGTCCGGGGCTCCTCCTCCACCAGGGCGCGGGCCTCGGCGGCCAGCGCGTCGAGGTCGAGACCGTCCAGGCGCTTGCCGAAGGTGGCGCGCAGCCCCTGGTCCAGCACCGGCTGGAGCAACGGGCGCAGTGTGAGGCAGTCCTCCGCCGTGACCAGGTGGATGGTGCCGCGCTGGAGGGCGATCCGGACGGCCTGCCGCCCCTCGATCAGCTCGTCGAGCGCGTCCGGGGTGAAGCCGTCCAGCCGGGCGAGCAGCCCGAGGTAGGGCGGCTGCGGGACGGCCTGGGCCTGGAGGCCCCCGAGGTGCCCGATCATCGCGGCCGGGGTGGCGGCGGTACGGGTCAGCAGGTGCTGCCGGGCCAGCAGCGCGCGGCCGAGCGCTCTCGGCCCGAGGACCTCGCCGTCGTTCACCGGCGGCCGTCCAGGACGGAGCGCAGGACGGCGATCCGGTTGCTGGTGATCGAGTCGACACCTGCGGCGCGCAGCCTGCGCATGGTGCGGCGCAGGTCGGCGGTCCAGGTGGAGACGGCGAGCCCGGCGTGGTGCGCGGCCGCGGTGAACTCCGGGGTGGCCAGGCCGAACGGCGGGTTGAGGTAGTGCGGGCGCAGGTCGTCCAGCAGGGCGCGGACGGGCAGCCGGGGCTGCTTCCAGGTGAGCGCGATCTCCGCCCCGGGGGCGAGCGCGCGGACGGCGAGCATCGCGGTGGCCGGGCCGCAGAACGCGACCCGCTGCTCGGCGCCGAGCCCGGTGACGGCATCCCAGGCCGCCGCGGCGGGCGTCGGGTCGTCGAGGTCGATGAGCAGCCTGGCCGTCGGGGACGCCTCCGCGGCCTTGAGCGCCTCGGCGAGGGTGGGGACGGCGTACTGCCCGTCACCCAGGTCGTCGAGCTGCTCGGCGGTGACCCGGTCGAGTGCGCGCGGGTCACCCCAGAGCCGTTCCAGCGTCGCGTCGTGCAGCAGGACCGGGACGCGGTCCCTGGTGAGCCGGACGTCGACCTCGACGGCGTCGGCCCCGGCGGCGAGCGCCGACTCGATCGACGGGAGGGTGTTCTCGCGGTACCGGTACGGGTCGCCCCGGTGGGCGACGGCGAGCACCGGGCGGGGGGCGGAGCCCTGCGGGCGGGCTGAGTCGGTCATCGGTCCGTTCATCGGTTCACTCATCGGTGCGCGCATCAATTCGCTCATCGGGTCGATCATCAGGTCGATCATCGGGTCGGTGGTCGGGTCGGTCGTCGGCCGGTGGGAGGTGCGCGGTCGAGGGGTTCGCCGGGCCGGCGGGCACCGCGGACACTGCGGGCACCGGCCGGGTCGGCCGGGTGGTCAGCGGATCTTCCCCGCGAGCCACGGGGTGAGGACCGGCAGGGTGACGGCCTCGCGGTAGGCGGGTTCGCCCGGCACGGTGACGATCATGGTGCAGGCGGGCGGGAAGGCCCGCCGCTTGAGGTGGACCAGATCGGACCAGACCGAGTTCAGGAAGGCCGGCACGCTGTCGCGCGGGACGTCGAAGGCGATGTGGTCGACCGTCACCACGGCCTCGTCGTGGACGAAGAGCCGGACGGTGATCCCGGGCCGGCCCGGGATCTCCAGCAGGGCCTCGTGGGGTATCGCGGCCAGCTCGTCACCACCGCCGCCGGTGCCGACCAGACCGGCGAAGGTCCGGTCGTGTCCGATGTCGTGATCGGTGCTCACCGCACGGCCGTGCCGGGCGGCCATCGCCTCGATCGCGAAGACGGCGCTCTGGGTGGACGGCAGCGGGGGGTGGGACATCGGGCGATCCTCTCCTGACGGGTTCTCGGGTCGCGCTCAGCGCCGTTCGATCATCACATTGGTGGACTTGATGACGGCAGTGGCAGGCGCTCCGGGCACCAGCTCCAGCTCCTCCGCGGACTCCCGGCTGATCAGCGAGACCACCCGGAACGGCCCGGCCTGGATCTCCACCTGGGCGGCGACGTCGCCGAGCACGACGTCGGTGACGATGCCGGGAAAGCGGTTGCGCGCGGACAAGGCACGGCCTTCGGTGGCATTCTCCGGGCGGGCCAGCTCGCGGGCGAAGGCGGCCAGCTGGGCGCCGGGGACGATCCGGTGACCGTGCTCGTCACGCTCGGCGACGACCCGGCCGGCATCCACCCAGCGCCGCATGGTGTCGGCGCTCACGCCGAGCAGCGCCGCGGCCTCGCTGATGCGGTACGGGTTGACCGGTGCCCCGGGCTGGCCCATGGTGCGACTCCTGACGATCGTTCGGGTGCCGGTACGCGTGACGGCGGACGCGGTGCGGACACGGCGGGCCCTGGCCGGAGCCCCCGCGGCCATCCTGCCGTACCGGGTGCCCGCACGGCCAAGCGGCGCCCGGCCGGGCCACCGCCGGCGACGGCACGGCCGGTCCGGCCGGGTCCGACGACCGGCCCGCCCGCCCGACGGCCGGCCCGCCGGAGGGCGTCCGCCGCCCCTGCGTGCCTACGGCTCGCCGAAGAGGTCACGGCGGACGGCGTCACCGGCGGTGAGGACGGCGCCGCCGAGCACCGCGCCGCCGCCCGCCTCGCCGGCCCGGACCTCGGTGCGCAGCGGGGAGAGCATCGCGAGCCGGCGTTCCACCCGGGCGGCGAGCTCGGCGCCGCCGGCCCGGCCGATCTCGCCGCCGAGGACGACGCAGCCCGGGTCCAGGACGACGCAGACGGCCGAGGCCCCGACGGCGATCCGCTCGGCCAGCTCCTCCAGGAAGGGCCCGCCCGGCTGATCGTCACCGAGCGCGCGCAGGGCGGCCCGGACGGCGGCCTCGGCGGCGGAGGCGTCGTCGGCGGGGTCGGCGGGCAACCCGTGGGCGCGGGCCAGCGCGCAGACGGCCGCGCTGCCGGCCAGCCCGTGGAAGCCGCCCTCGCAGCTGGTCGCACTGGGCAGGCCGGTGGAGCCGGGAACGGGCAGGAAGCAGATCTCACCGGTGCCGCCGCTCGCCCCGCGGCGCAGCCTGCCGTCGAGGACGACGGCGGCGCCGACGCTGTGGCCGAGCCAGATGAGCACGAAGTCCTCCCGGTCGCGGGCGGCACCGGTCCGGTACTCGGCGCGGCCGGCCAGGTTGACCTCGTTCTCCAGGATCACGTCGGTGCCGGGGAGCGCCCGCAGGGCGGCGAGGAGTTCGGCGTGCCAGGCGGGCAGCTCGCCGGTGGACTGGAGGCGGCCGGTGGCGGGGTCGACCAGGCCGGGGGCGCCGACGGCGACGGTGTGCAGGTGGCCTGCGCCGGCCCGGGCGGCGGTGTCGAGCAGGGTGCGGACGATCCGGGCCGCGGTGTCGCGGTCGGCACTCGCACGGTCGGCGGCGGGGCGGTCGACGGCGGCGGGGCCGTCGGCCGCGGAGTCGCCGCCGGGCACGTCGACCGGGATGTCCGCGGAGGCGAGGACCTGTCCGGCGAGGTCGGCGACGACCAGCGAGACGCCGCCCTCGCGGACGTCGACGGCCGCGAGGTGCGCACGGGAGGCGACCAGCGCGTAGAGCCGGGCGTTCGGGCCGCGCCGCTGCTCGCCGCGCTCGCCGACCACGGCGACGAGCCCGGTGCGCTGCAACCGTTCGAGCAGGTCGGCGACGGTGGGCCGGGAGAGGCCGGTGAGGTCGCGCAGCTCGGTGGCGGTGAGGGGTCCCTGGTCGAGCAGCAGGTTGAGCGCCAACCGGTCGTTGATCGCCCGGGCGGTGCTCGGCGTGGCCGTACGCGCGGTGGTCATGGGCGGACATCCTTCCAGAGTGTTTCTATCAGGGTCCCTTCCTGATAATTTATCCCACGTCGCCGCCGCACACCGACGACCCCGCGCGGGCACCGGTCACAGGTACCGCTCGACGGGTACCACCTTCAGCAGCAGCCACCCACCAGGAACCACCACCTCAGGGCACCGCCGCGCCTCCGGCGCGGCCGGGAGGGAAGAAGCCGGATGACCAGCAACTCGACCGCAGGACCACCCCTCGACACACTGGACTCACCACGCCGGGCCAGGGCCTCCATCTCCCTCGTCTTCGCCGTGCACGGGGCCGTGAGCGGCACGTTCGTCAGCCGGATCCCGTGGATCCAGGACCGTCTCGACCTCTCCCCCGGCCAGCTGGGCCTGGCCCTGGTGATGCCCGCGATCGGCTCGTCCCTCGCGATGCCGCTGGCCGGGCGGTTCGTCCACCGCTACGGCGGCCGGGCGGCGGTCCGCGGGCTGCTCTCGCTCTGGTGCCTGGCCCTGATCCTGCCGCCCCTCGCCCCCTCGCTGCCGCTCCTCTGCCCGGCCCTCCTGCTCTACGGGGCCAGCGCCGGCATGGCCGACGTAGCGATGAACGCCCAGGGCGTGGAGATCGAACAGCGGCTCGGCCGCTCGATCATGTCCGGACTGCACGGGATGTGGAGCGCCGGCGGGCTGCTGGCCGCCGGGTTCGGCATCGTCGCCGCCCACCAGGACCTCGACGCGCGCCTCCAGCTCGCCGTCACCGCGCTCGTCCTGCTGGCCGTCAGCCAGCCGGTCTGCCGCGCGCTGCCCGACCTGCGGGCGCCGGACGGGGCCGAGGAGCCGCCGCGGTTCGCACTGCCGCCGCGCAGCTCGCTGGTGATCGGACTGGTCGGCTTCTGCGCGGTGTTCGCCGAGGGCGCGTCGATGGACTGGAGCGGCGTCTACCTCCGGGACGTCACCGGCGCCTCGTCGACCGTGGCCGCCGCCGCGTACACCGCCTTCTCCCTCACCATGGCCGTCAGCCGGCTCGCGGGCGACGCGGCGATCCGCCGGCTCGGCGCCGTCCGGGCCACCAGGCTCAGCGGGGCGATCGCCACCGCCGGCGGCCTGCTGGTCGTCGTCGCCGACAGCCCCGCCCTGGCCATCCCCGGCTTCGCGCTGATCGGGGTCGGCGTCGCGGTGGTGGTGCCGCTGGCCTTCGCCGCGGCCGGCCGGATCGGCACCAACCCGAGCCAGGCCATCGCCGGCGTCGCCACCGTCACCTACACCTCCGGGCTGATCGCGCCCGCGATCGTCGGCGGGCTGGCGCAGGCCACCTCGCTCACCGTCTCGTTCGGGGTCGTCACCGCGCTCTCCGTCGCCCTGTTCCTCAGCGCGGGCGCCCTGCGCCGGGCCGAGCCCGACCGGGCGCCGGCCACCACCCCGAAGCCCGCTCCGGAGCGCACCCCGCACCCCGCACCGGCCGCCGTCCCGGGCCGGACCGGCCGCACCGGAACCGGGCAGCGGCAGGACGGCTGAACACCCTGCCGGCACCGTCCTCCGGCGCGCACCACCCGACCCCCGCAACGCCCCGGCCGCAGCCACCCCGCGGCCGGGGCGCACGCGTTCGCGCCCTCCGCCGCTCCCCCGCACGCCCCGCCCGCACACCCTCGGCCACCGAACCCGGCTACTTCTCAGGGTTCATGAACTTTCCTCAGGTGCCGCACAACCCTTTCGAATGATCCTCAGTCGAACCCTGCGAACCGGTCGGGGGGACCGGGTACATCCGACCACCCGCCCTTCACTCCCGGCGCTCCGTGGCGAGCACGGACCGCCGTGTCCCAGGTATGTCCATATTCGAACACGCCGTGAGGACCCCATGACCCGTCGCACCATCGTGAAGCGTCGTCCCGGCTCGGCCTCCGCAGCCGCCGTCCTCGCCCTCGTCACGACCGCCGTACTACGGGGTGCGCACCTACCGGGAGTTCGTCGACGTCCACAGCGGGCTCGCCCTCGACGTGGCCGAGGTCTCCTTCGACCCCGGGCCCCGGCCATCCAGTGGCCACGCAGCACCGTCGTCAACCAGTTCTTCTTCGTCTGGAAGGACGGCAGCACCCCGCTCTGAAACCGGTGAACCGCGCCGGGGCGGGGCGGGTCCGCCGCCCCGCCCCGCACCGGTCCCCTCCGGTACCGCGACCACCCGACCCGACCCACCGTCAGGAGAAGACCGTGAGCACTCCCACCGCACTCGCCCGGCGGGCCGGCTCCACCGCCGCCTGCCTCGCCCTCGCCGTCGGACTGGCCGTCACCGCCCCGTCCTCGCCCGCGCACGCCGCGGACTCCGCGCACTTCCAGCTCGGGAACCTCGCCGTCGGCAAGTGCCTGGAGGTCGCCGACTGGCGCACCGACGACGGCGCCCCGGTCCGGACGTGGACCTGCACCGGCGGCGACAACCAGAAGTGGTACTGGACCGACCGCGACGAGCTGGTGAACGTCCACAGCGGCAAGTGCCTGGAGATCCCCGGATACAGCACCACCTGGGGCACCCCGGGCGGCCAGTGGAGTTGCAACCGGGGACGCAACCAGGCCTGGAGCGACGCCAACCGGCTCCACAGCGGCAGCCGCACTATCGTCAACCTGAACAGCGGCCTCAACCTCGACGTCTCGGGCTCCGACCCGGCCGACGGCACGCCCGTCATCCAGTGGGGTCCGACCGGCGGTTACAACCAGGTCTGGGCGCCCTCGCCGTTCCCGCCCGGCCCGCACCACTGACCCCGGAGCCGTCCGGGCCGTCCTCCCCCGTTCGCGAACCCACCCCACCGCAGGAGGAACCATGGGCACCGCCCGCCGTACGCTCGCCGTCCGCCTCGGCCCCGCCGCCGTCCTCGCCTGTGCGCTCGCACTGGCGGTACCGGCGCCGGCCGGGGCCGCCGACAGCACCCCGTTCGAGATCAACAGCGCCGCCACCGGCAAGTGCCTGGAGGTCGCGGACTGGCGCACCGACGACGGCGCACCCGTCCGCCAGTGGACCTGCACCGGCGGCGACAACCAGAAGTGGGTCCGGACCGACCGCGGCGAGTTCGTCAACGTCCGCAGCGGCAAGTGCCTGGAGATCCCCGGATACAGCACCACCTGGGGCACCCGGGCCGGCCAGTGGACCTGCAACGGCGGGCTCAACCAGACCTGGACCGAGACCGTCGTCCACCACAGCGGGATCCGCACCCTGACCAACGGTCACAGCGGTCTCCTGCTCGACCTCACCGGCTCCAGCGCCGACGACGGCACCCCCGTGGCCCAGTGGGGGAAGAACAACGGCCTCAACCAGGTCTGGTTCTACTCGCCGTGGCCGGCCGGCAGCGTCCGCTAGACAACCCCAGCACCCCGTCTCGACAGCGAAGGGACCACCCCATGCGCGCACCCCTCGGCAGCCGGCTCGCCTCCGGCGCCGCCGTCCTCGCCCTCGCGTCCGGCCTCGCCGTGACCGGGTCGGCCTCGGCGGCCGCCTCGGAGCAGATCCCGCGCTACACCCCCTACTTCGAGCTCTTCAACCACTCGACCGGCAAGTGCCTGGAGGTCTCCGACTGGCGCAGGGACGCGGGTGCGCCCGTCCGCCAGTGGACCTGCACGGGCGGGGCCAACCAGCAGTGGGCGGCCAACAGCAACGGGTTCCTGGTCAACCGGAACAGCGGGCTGTGC
>NZ_JAQYWZ010000382.1:0-69796 GCF_036290945.1 Streptomyces sp. BE303 | reverse complement strand
GCCGAGCCGGCGCGCCTCGGCGGCGCACTCCAGGACGGCGGAGAACTGCGGACGGCCCACGCCGGTCATCATCCGGGTGGTGCACATCGCGCCCGGCCCGACCCCGACCTTCAGGATGTCGGCGCCCGCCTCGACGAGGTCCCGCACGCCCTCGGCGGTGACCACGTTCCCGGCGATCAGGGGCACGCCCGGGTCGAGCGCACGGACCAGGCCGAGCGCCTTGAGCATGGCCTCCTGGTGCCCGTGCGCGGTGTCGACGACCAGGGCGTCGACACCGGCCTCCAGCAGGCGGGCGGCCCGGCCGGGCACGTCGCCGTTGATGCCGACCGCGGCCGCCACCCGCAACCGGCCGGCGGCGTCGACGGCGGGTGCGTAGAGGGTGGCGCGCAGCGCTCCGGTACGGGTCAGGATGCCGACCAGCCGGCCGGCGCGGTCGACCGCCGGGGCGTAGCGGTGGTTGGCCGCGTCCAGCTCGGCGAAGGCGCCGCGCGGGTCGGCGGCGGCGGTGTCGGCGTCGAGGAGCAGCAGGTCGCGGGACATGACGCGGTCCAGCGGGGTGAAGCGGTCGACGCCGGTGAGGTCGCGGTCGGTGACGACGCCGACGGGCCGGTGGGCGTCGTCGACCACCACGCCCGCGTCATGGGCCCGCTTGGGGAGCAGGGCGAGCGCTTCGCCGACCGTCTGCGCGGGGCCGAGGACGATCGGGGTGTCCAGGACGAGGTGACGGCTCTTCACGAAGGCGACGGTGTCGGCGACCAGGGCCGGCGGGACGTCCTGCGGCAGTACGGCGAGCGCGCCCCGGCGGGCGACCGTCTCGGCCATCCGCCGGCCGGCGACGGCGGTCATGTTGGCGACGACCAGCGGGACGGTGGTGCCGGTGCCGTCGTTCGAGGAGAGGTCGACCTCCTGCCGGGAGCCCACGGCGGAGCGGCCGGGGACCATGAAGACGTCGTCGTAGGTGAGGTCGTGACCGGTCGGAGGGGTGGCCGACGGGCGGCCGGTGCCCGGTTCCAGGAAGCGCATGGGTCGTCCGCCAGGGTGGGGAGGGGGGCGGGTGCGGGGTGCACCCGCCCCGGGTCGGAGGCGCGGTTCACGGTTCACGGTTCGTGGTTCAGGTGCGTGGTTCGTGGGTCGGAGGCGTGGTTCGTGGAGGGCGGGTTGCCGCCCGCTCTCTGCCGGCCGCTGACCGCCCGCGGGTCAGCGGCCGGCCGCGGCGCGCAGGGCCTGGGCGCGGTCGGTGCGCTCCCAGGTGAAGTCCGGCAGCTCCCGCCCGAAGTGCCCGTACGCGGCGGTGGCGGCGTAGATCGGCCGCAGCAGGTCGAGGTCACGGATGAGGGCGGCCGGTCGCAGGTCGAAGACCGCGGCGACGGCCGCGCCGATCCGCTCCGGGGCGACGGTCTCGGTGCCGAAGGTCTCGACGAAGAGGCCGACCGGCTGGGCCTTCCCGATCGCGTAGGCGACCTGGAGTTCGCAGCGGGTGGCCAGCCCGGCGGCGACCACGTTCTTGGCGGCCCAGCGCATCGCGTACGCGGCGGAGCGGTCGACCTTGGACGGGTCCTTGCCGGAGAAGGCGCCGCCGCCGTGGCGGGCCATGCCGCCGTAGGTGTCGATGATGATCTTGCGGCCGGTCAGGCCGGCGTCGCCCATCGGGCCGCCGATCTCGAACCGGCCGGTCGGGTTGACGAGCAGGCGGTAGCCGTCGGTGGCCAGCTTGATGCCGTCCTCGGCGAGGAGTTCGAGCACGGGCTCGACCACGTACTCGCGGATGTCGGGGGTGAGGTGGCCGTCGAGGCTGATCTCGGCGGCGTGCTGGGCGGAGACCACCACGGTGTCGAGGCGGACCGGCCGGCCGCCGTCGTACTCGATGGTGACCTGGGTCTTGCCGTCGGGGCGCAGGTAGGGGATCGCCCCGTTCCTGCGGACCTCGGCGAGGCGGCGGGAGAGCCGGTGGGCCAGGTCGATCGGGACGGGCATCAGGGTCGGTGTCTCGTCGGTGGCGTAGCCGAACATGAGGCCCTGGTCGCCGGCGCCCTGCCGGTCCAGGTCGTCGGCGTCGCCGTCGGCTGCGGACCGGCCCGGCGAGGACCCTCCGACGCGCGCCTCGTAGGCGCTGTCGACGCCCTGCGCGATGTCGGGGGACTGCGCGCCGATCGAGACCGAGACGCCGCAGGAGGTGCCGTCGAAGCCCTTCTCCGAGGAGTCGTAGCCGATCTCCCGGATCTTCGCGCGGGCGAGGGCGGCGACGTCGGCGTGGGCGGTGGTGGTCACCTCCCCGGCGATGTGCACCTGGCCGGTGGTGATCAGCGTCTCCACGGCGACCCGGGAGGCCGGGTCCTCGCGGAGCAGCGCGTCGAGGATGGTGTCGCTGATCTGGTCGGCGATCTTGTCGGGGTGGCCCTCGGTCACGGATTCCGAGGTGAACAGCCGCCTGGACATGGCGAATCCCTGGAAGGTCGGCGGTCCGGGCGGACCGCGGGCGGGCGGAGCGGGGCGGGGGCAACAGCGGGTGCGAACAGCGGGTGCAGGGGGCGGCGGAGGGCGCAGATGCAGTGGCCGGTGCGGGGCCGGTGCGGGGCGGGGCGGTGGTACGGGGTGGCGGTCAGACCGCCACGCCGGTGTGCGGGGCGGGCGCGGTGGCCTGGGAGACCGGTGCGGGCACGGGCGCCGGCGCCGCGGCCGGCAGGAGCGGGTGCAGGGCGAGGACGGCGCGGGCGATGGCGTCCGAGTCACCGAGGGTCACCGAGTTGACGCCCGGCCGGATGCCGGCGGCGGTGACCCAGTGCACGGCCTCCGTCGGGACGCCGTAGGCGAACCTCCGGGGGTGGGCGCGGCCGTCCGCGGCGAGCAGCCGGTAGGGGCGTTCGGTGACGGCCAGGCCGCCGGTCTCGTACGCCGCGCCGGAGGTGTCCCGGATCCGGTAGGTGCGGGCCTGTCCGGCGTCGAGCAGCCGCCGCAGCAGCCGGTCGCCGGTGCGGCGGAGGTCCGGTTCGGGCAGCCGCGCCTCGATCAGGGCCCGCGCGCGCACCGGCGGCGCGTCGACGGCGGGGGAGTGGGCGGTGAAGGAGGGCTGCGGCCCGGTGGTGTCGAGGCCGATCCGGACGTCCGGGCCGAGGACCTCGACGACGCCGGCCTCGATCAGGGCGCGCAGTTCGTCGATCCGGGAGGCCGGCGGGCCGATGGAGAGGAACGCGTTCAGCGGGGTGTACCAGGACTCCAGGTCGTCACGGTAGGAGGAACCCTCGATGCCGCCGTGGTCGACGGCGAGCCGGATCTCGTTGCGCAGGTCGCGCAGCACGTCGAGGGCCGCCTTGAGCGGTCCGCTGAGGTTGCCGGACCGGGCCTCGCGGGCGTCCCGGGCCAGTTGGCCGAGGAGCCAGGCTCGGTGTTCCGCCCGGTCGCCGAAGCGCCGGTCCGCGTGCGGGTGGGCGAGGGCGTGCCAGTCCCAGCGCTCCGTCTCGGGTATCCGGTGCCGGTCGAGCAGGGCGGCCCGCCGGTCGGGGTCGGTGCCGAGGTACTCCTCGGCCAGCCGGGCGCCGGTCTCCGGGTGGCCGGTCGCGGCGAGCAGCGTGGCGTAGTACACGGCCTCCACCTCGCGGGCGACCAGCGGCCACAGGTCGTCGGCGAAGCGCACCGGCTCGCCCGCCTCGGCCCGCTTGCGCAGCCGGGCGACGTACTCCTCGGTGAGCAGCCGGGGGGTGTGGCGGCCGTGGGCGCCCTTCTCGTTCTCGCCGCGCGCGTGGTACGGCACGCCGCGGCGGGAGCCGGCCACGATCAGCGGCTCGCGTCCGGAGGGGTGGTAGACCAGCCGGCCGCCGTGTTCGGCGAACCGGCCGCCGCGGCCGCGGGTGAGCAGGGCCAGGTGGTCGAAGAAGTTGAGTCCGAGACCGCGGACCAGGACGGGGCGGCCGGGCGGCAGGGTGGACAGGTCGACGTCGGCGGGGTTGGCGGGCGGGAGGTAGGTGAGGCCGTGTGCGGCGGCGGCGCGGGCCAGGGCGCGTTCGCCGGAGGTCGCGCCGGCCGGGACGTGGCCGAGGGCGAGGACGACCGCGTCCAGGCCGACGAGCCGCCGGCCGTCCGCGAGGGTGAGCACCTGGGACGCTCCGGGGAGCGGGTCTGTGTCGTCCAACTCGACCGCGCGGGTGCGGTGTTCGACGATCCGGCAGTGTGCCGGGGCGGTGGAGCGGACGCGCCGGTAGACGTCGACCAGGTACCGGCCGTAGAAGGCGCGGGTCGGGTAGGCGTCCGGCGACAGGTCGCGGGCCTCGGCCCGGACCGGGACGTCGTACTCGCCCGGACCGCCGTGCGGGACGGTCGACTTGGCCCACTGGTAGAGGCTCGGGCCCTCCTCGACCGGGCCGTCGATGGTGACGCTCGGGTCGGTGAAGACGGTGACCTGGGAGGCCACGGTGTTCATCAGCAGCAGGCGGGACTGGGTGGTCCGCCAGACCCGCCCGGCGCCGGGCGGGTAGGGGTCGACGAGGTGGACGGTCAGCGCGGCGGCCGACGGGCGGGACCGTTCGTTGGCCAGCAGCCGTTCGAGGACGGAGAGGCCGCGGGGGCCGGCGCCGACCACGGCGATCTGCCGGTGCCGGGCCGACGGGCCGGGGGAGTGGGGAGCCATGGTCGATGTCCTCCCGTTCTGGGTCGACGCCCCGCCGGCGAAGGCGGAGTCCGGCGGGGCGTCGGGCAGGTGTGGTGCGACGGTGGTGACGCGGTCGTGACGGGCCCGGGGCGGCGTGACGCGGCCGTTCCCGGGGGGCGGTGCGGAACCCGTGCGCCGGACCTCGCGCCTCGAATCCCGCGCGCCGGAACCTCGCGCGCCGGAACCCGTGCGTCAGGGGTGGCGCAGCAGGATCTTGCCGAGGCTCTCGCGGCGCTCCAGCTGCGCGTGCGCGGCGGGGGCGTCGGCGAAGTCGTACTCGCGGTCGATCCGGGCCCGCAGTGAGCCGTCGATCAGGCCGGAGAAGAGGTCGCCGGTCCGGGTGGTGAACTCCTCGCGGGTCCGGACGTGGTGGGTGAGGCTGGGCCAGGTGAGCCGCAGCGAGCCCTTCTGGACGAGGAGGAACGGGTCGATCGGGTCGGGGGTGCCGCTGGCCCGGCCGTAGACGACCAGGGTGCCGCGCGGGCGCAGCGAGTCGAGGCTGTCGAGGAAGGTCACCTTGCCGACCGAGTCGTACACCGCGTCGGCGCCCACGCCGTCGGTGACCCGGTGGACGACCTCCCGGAAGTTCTCCCGGTCGTAGCGGACCACGGTGTCGGCGCCGAGCCCGGCGATCAGCTCGGCCTTCTCGTCGGTGGAGACGGTGCCGATCACGTGGGCACCGGCCCGCTTGGCGAACTGGACCAGGAACTGCCCGACCCCGCCGGCCGCCGCGTGCACCACGACCACCTGGCCCTTGGCGATCGGGTGCGAGTCGTGGGCCAGGTAGTGGGCGGTGAGGCCCTGGAGCATCGCGGCGGCGGCCCGGCCGGAGTCCAGGCCGTCCGGCACGGCCGCCGCCAGGCGGACCGGCACGGTGACGAACTCGGCGTAGGCGCCGGGTACTTCGCCGTACGCGACGCGGTCGCCGACGGCCACCTCGGTGACGCCGGGGCCGACGGCGTCCACCGTGCCGACGGCGTCCATGCCCGGGACGAAGGGCAGCGGAACGGGGAAGACGCCCTGCCGGTGGTAGACGTCGACGTAGTTGACGCCGATGACCTCGGTGCGGATGCGGATCTCGCCGTCGGCGGGCTCCGTCACCGGCACGTCGTCGTCGACGCGCAGCTGCTCGGGGCCGCCGTGGGCGTGGACGCGGATCGCCTTCATGGGGTGGTACCTCGGCTGTTCTGGTAGGCGGGGTTGGCGGGTACGGGCGACGGCAGGCTGCCGCCGTCCGGGATCGGCAGGGGGTCGGCGGCCGGCGCGGAGGCCGGTTCGGGGGCCGGTTCGGTGGCCGGCGCGGTGGCCGGAGGGCGTGCGGGGCGGTTGGACACCAGGCCGCCGGCGATCATCAGGACGCCGCCGGCCAGTTGCAGCGGCGTGGGCGCCAGCGACAGGGCCAGCAGGCTGACGACGACCGTGAAGGCCGGCTCCAGCTGCAGCACGCTCGCGGTCTCCCAGGGTCGCAGCCGGTCCAGGGCCAGGTGCAGCGTCACGTACGCCAGGCAGAAGTTGGTGACGGCGAGCAGGAGTTGGAGGAGGAGGGTGCCCGTGCCGGGGTGCCAGCGCAGCGGACCGGGCGCGAGCAGCAGGACCGGCAGCAGCACCACCGTCGCCAGGACCAGCCGCCAGAGGCTCAGCTGGAGCGCCGGCACCCGGGCCATCAGGGACTTGGCGGGAAGGAAGGCGAGACCGGCCAGGACGGCGCCGGCCAGGACGAGCAGGTCGCCGCTGCCGACGGCGGTGAAGCCCGCGCCGGGTTCGCGCAGCACCACCAGCACGCCGCCGGCCAGGGTGACGGCGAGACCGGTGGACTGCCACCAGCGGAGCCGGTCACCGAGCAGGAACACCGAGGCGAGGACCGCCGTCGGGCCCTGGAGCTGGATCAGGAAGCCGCCGTTGACCGGGGTGGTCCGGCTCAGCCCGGTGATCACCAGGGCCAGCGAGAGGCCGGTGCCGACCACCGCGACGAAGCCGACCCGTGCCCAGTCCCGGGCGGAGAGCCCGCGCGGGACCAGCGGTCGGCGGCGCGCCACCAGGTATCCGGCCAGCAGCGCGGCGCCGATCGACAGGTTGAGCTCGGTGGTCAGCAACGGATCGATCTCGCGGGTCACCCGGTTGGCCAGGACGGCGCCGGCGCCGAAGAAGGCGGCGGTCAGCAGCGCGTATAGGTAGCCCTGCGCGCGCACGGTGGTGGGCCCTTCCGGTCGATGGGGCGGGTGGGGGCGGGATCCGCGGGGGCGGGGGTCAGCGGACCTTCACCCGGACGGTGTGGCCGCGCTCGACCCCGTACCGGGCCGCGAAGTTGCCCTGGTTGAGCGCGAGGCCGAGCTGGTCGCGGCTGGCGATGTAGGCGAGCGGCTCGCCCTCGCCGGTCTCGCCGAAGGTGCGGCGCAGCGGGGTGGAGAGCCGGGCGCCCCCGATCTCGATCTCCAGGGCGGCCTCGAAATCGACGCCCTGGCTGTCCAGGAATTCCCGGGTGATGCTGGTCCAGACGTTTCCGTAGTTCTTGTCGAGAATCGCGACCTCGCCGACTATCCAGCCGTCCTCCACGGTGGGTTCGGCGACGTCCAGCAGCGTGATGTCGGAAACTTCGATCTCGTCGCCGATTTCGCTGAACGATATTCCGTTGGCGATGTGCGCGGCGGCGGAAATGACGATGTCGCGACCGTAGAACGTCGGGTCGATGACCGGGCGGCGGACCTTCTCGGAGGTGATGCGGCGCACCTCGGCCACGCCCGCCTCCTTGACGATGCGGGTGAGCAGTCCGTTGTCGGGTGCGAAGTAGGTGTGCCCCTGGGGCGTGCGGAGGCCGATCGCGTTGTCCTGGACGCCGGTGTGCGGGAAGGTGACGCACGCGAACACGGCGTCGCCGGGGAAGTACCGGAACGAGTCGCGGATGTAGAGGCTGGCCTCGTAGATGTCGAACGGCGTCACGTCGTGGGTGACGTCGATGATGTTGGCGTGCGGGGCGATGCTGAGCACCATGCCCTTGCAGATGCCGACGGCGTCGTCGACGAGCCCGAAGTCGGTGAGCAGCCCGACGATCGGCCGGGGCGCGAGCAGGCCGGTGGCGGCGGTGGCTGCGGGGGAGACGGACATGCTGAACCCTTTCAGGATTACCGAAACGGGACGGCGTGCTTTGGGGGTGACGGGCCGGAACGCCGCAGGGCGGTCGGGAATATCCGGCGGGAATCCCCTGGTAAAGGGCGATTCAAGCGGCGCGAGATTGAAGCGAGGCTAGCACCCGGTCGGCGCCGAAGAAAGCTTGTGCTGTTGCGGCCGCATTAAGTCGGTTCGACAAACCGGAATGATGCCCGCCACTTGGGGAAATGTGCCGGTCGGGGCCGTGGAATAGTGCGCACGGGTCGACGGAAAATACCATGACCGGGTCGGACGGGTGCGTACGTGCGCACCCGCATTCGTGTGCGGACCGGTCCCGGCCGACACGGGCGGTCGTGGACGCCGGACGCGCCGGTGAACGTGCTCGCGGACCCGCGTGCGGACGCGGCCACCGAGGACCGGGCCTGACGGAACGTCACAACTGGGCCTCGGTCGCCGCGAGCCGGCCGAACGCGCAGACGGCGCGCCCCGCGGCCGCTACGGTGGGCGGCAGCCGAAACCGGGGGGCGGGCGCCGACGTGAACATCTCCATGACGACGTACGTCCGTCCCGAGGACGGCGTGCCCGGCCACGAGCCGTTCGAGCAGCGTCCCCGAGCGGTCTCGTCGGCGGTCACCGACGGGAACCCGCACGCCGAGCAGCGGGCGGTGGTGCTGACGCCGGAGGCCGAAGCCGCGGCCCTGACGGTCGAGGCCGCACCGAAGTCCCACCACCTGCCACCCCGGCCGACCGGTGAACTGGTCGGCCGGGAAGCGGAGGTGGACGCGATCGGCGAGGCCCTGGCCGAGGGCGGCGGTCTGGTCACCCAGGCGGCCACCCTGCACGGCCTGGGCGGCGTCGGCAAGACGGCGCTGGCACTGCACTACGCCTACAAGCACGTGAACACCTACGGGCTGATCTGGTGGATCACCGCCGAGTCGGAGGAACAGATCGCCGAGGCCCTCGCGGACCTCGCCGTCCACCTGCACCGCGACTGGGCGCTGACCGAGCCCCTGAGCCGCCAGGCCGAGTGGGCGGTGGCCTGGCTGCGCGCGCACGAGAACTGGCTGCTGGTCTTCGACAACGTCGAGGACCCGGTCCACCTGGCGCCCTACCTGAGCCGGTTGCTCGGCCGCGGCCACCAACTGGTCACCAGCAGACGCGCCGACGGCTGGCACCAGGGCATCCGCCCGATCCGGATCGACGTCCTCGACGCACCGCTCGCCGTCCAGTTGCTCTGGGGCACCGCCCGGCCGGGTGAGGAGCCCGCCGGGGCCGACGAGGTCGAGCAGGCCGAGGCCCGGGCGCTGGCCGACGAGCTCGGGCACCTGCCGCTCGCCCTCTCCCAGGCGGGCGCCCACGTCCAGCAGGCCCGGACGACCTTCGGCGCCTTCCGGGAACTGCTGCGCGCCGTCGCCCCGTCCGAGTCGCCCGCCATGCCCTCGGCCCTCGACACGGTCTCGCGGCTCTGGCGCACCACGCTGCACACCGTCGGGCGGACCGCCCCGTTCGCCGTCGAGCTGCTGCGCACGCTGGCCTGGTACGCCCCGGAGGCCCTGCCGAGCGAGGCGCTGCGGCCGTTCGGCTCCCGGAGTCCGAAGGAGGTGGACACCGCCCTGAAGGTGCTGGCGGGATATCACCTCATCACCCTCGGGCCGCAGACGGTGGCGGTCCACCGGCTGCTCCGGAGCGTCCTGCGGGCGGGCGACCAGGACCGGAGGGTCCGTTCGCGGGCCGAGCGGAACCTCGCCGCCGCGGTGGTCCGCCTCTGGCCGGAGGCCGACCAGGAGGCCCGCCGGGCACTGCTGCCGCACATCAGGGAGCTGGCGTCCTCCGTCGACTCCTCGTCGCGCCCCACGCCGGAGACGATCGAGCTCTACCGGCTGGCCGCCGAGGAACTCCCCGAGCCGGAACAGCGGGTCTTCGTGATCCCCCTGGTCGCGGCGGTCGCCGACGGCCGGCGCCGGCTGCTGGGCGCCGACCACCCCGAGACGCTCGCCGCCCGGGGCAGGCTCGCCGAACTCCACGCCCGGGTCGGCGATCCGGCCCGGGCGGTCGAGCTCTGCCGGGCCGTGGTGGCCGACCGCAGCCGGGCCCAGGGCCCCGACCACCCCGCCGTCCTGGCCGACCGGCACTCCCTCGCCCACGCCTACCGGAAGGCGGGCGACCACGGGCGGGCGGTCGAGGAGTTCCGGACGGTGGTGACGGAGCGCGCCCGGGTCCTGGGCGCCGACCACCCGGACACCCTCGCCGGCCGCGCCGGGCTCGCCTACGCGCTCCAGGTGTCGGGCCACCGCCTGGAGGCGGTCGCGGAGTTCGAGCTCCTCCAGGAGGACCTCGTACGGGTCCTCGGTCCCGACCACGCGGACACCCTGGCCGGCCGGAACAGCCTCGCCTACGCCCAGCTCACCGCCGGGGAGCACCGGCTCGCGCTGACGCTCTACGCGCAGGCCGTCACCGACCGGACCAGGGTGCTCGGCGCCGACCACCCCGACACGCTCACCAGCCGGGGCTGGCTCGCCGCCGCCCACGCGGCCGCCGGCGACCACCGCGCCGCCGTCGACGAGCACGAGGCCGTGGTCCGCGACCTCACGCGCACCCTCGGCGCGGACCACGGGCAGACCCTGGACGCCCGGGGCCGGCTGGTGAGGGCACGCGTCGAGGCCGGCGATCCGACGGGCGTGGTGGCCGAATCGGCGAGCCTTCAGGCGGACTGCATCCGGGTGCTGGGCGTCGACCACCCGGACGCTCTCGACGCCCGCTCCCGGTTGGCGTGGGCGTACCAGAAGGCCGGCGAGCACCGCCGCGCCGTGGCCGTCCACGAGGCCGTGGTCCAGGACCGCCGCCGGATCCAGGGGCCTGACCACCTGGACACCCTGGAGGAGCGCTCGGAGCTGGCCGAGGCCCGCCGCCTCGCCGGCGCAGCCGGGCAGGAGCTCGCCGACCGCGAGGCGCTGGTCGCCGACCGGCTGCGCGTCCAGGGCCCGCACCATCCGGACACCCTCGCGGAGCGGTCCCACCTGGCCCGCGCGTGGCAGCGGGCCGGGGACGACGGGCGGGCGGTCGACCTCGCCGAGGCGCTGGTCGAGGACCGGACGCGCGTGCAGGGCGCGGACCACCCCGGCACGCTCGGTACGCGGTGGACGCTGGCCTGGCTCTGCTCGGTCTCCGGCCTGCACGGCCGGGCGGTGGACCGGTTCGAGGCGCTGGTGGCCGACCGGACCCGGCTCCAGGGGGCCGACCACCCCGAGACGCTCGACACCCGGTGGTGGTGGGCCTGGGCGTGCCGGAGCGCCGGCGAGCACCGCCGGGCGATCGGCCTCTACGAGGAACTGGTCGCCGACCGGCTGCGGGTGTCGGGGGCCGACCACCCCGAGACGCTGTCCGCCCGGGGCGGCACGGCCTGGGCGTGCAGCGACGCCGGCGAGCACCTGCGGGCCCTCGACCTGTACGAGGCCCTGCTGGCCGACCGGGAACGCCTTCACGGCCCCGACCACCCCGGGACCCTGGTCGCCCGGGCCAGCCTCGCCCTGGCGCTCCGCAACGCGGGGCGGCACGGGCGGGCCGTCGAGTCCTACGAGGCCCTGGTGGCCGACCGGACCCGCCTCCAGGGTCCGACGCACCCCGACGTCCTCGGTCTGCGGGCCGACCTCGCCCTCGCGCTCCGGGAGGCCGGCCGGCACCGCGGCGCGATCGAGCAGTACGAGGCACTGGTGGCGACGCGGACGCGCCTGTTCGGCTCCGACCACCCGGACACGCTGAACGCCCGGTCCGGTCTGGCGACCGCGCACCAGGCGGCGGGTGATCGCCGGACGATCGGCCTGTTCGAATCCCTGGTCGCCGACCGGACCCGTCTTCAGGGGGCGGACCACCCCGAGACGCTCGTCGCCCGGGGGTGGCTCGCGTGGACCTGCCGGGAGACCGGCGACCACGGCCGCGCGGTCGAGCTGTACGACCTGCTGCTGGCCGACCGCCTGCGGCTGAAGGGCGGCGACCACCCCACGACGCTGAGCACCCGTTCCGGCAGGGCCTCCGCCGTCCAGGGGAGCGGCGACCACCGGCGCGCCGTCGACCTGCACGAGGAGGTCGTCGCCGACCGCACCCGGGTGCAGGGGGCGTTCCACCCCGACACGCTCGACGCGCGGTGGGCCCTGTCCAGGGCCTGCACGGACGCCGGCCACCACGGCCGTGCGGTCCTCCTCCTGGAGGACCTGGCCGCGGACCGGTCCCGTGTCCAGGGGCCGGACCACCCGGGGACGCTCGGCGCGCGGTGGTGGCTGGCCCTGGCGTGTCGGCAGGCCGGGGACCACGCCCGCGCGCTGGAGCTCTACGGGGCCGTGCTGGCGGACCGGACGCGGGTGTCGGGCGCGGACCACGCCGAGACGCTCGTCGCCCGGTACGGTCTGGCCTGGACCCACCTGGAAGCCGGTGACCCGCTCCGCGCCGTCGCGCTCCACGAGGCCCTCCACCGGGATCGGCTCAGACTCCAGGGGCCCGACCACCCGGAGACACTGGCCGGGCGGGTCGGCCTGCTGCACGCGCTCGTTCTCGCCGGCCGGTTCCGCGAAGCACTCGCCGGGCAGGAGGCACTGCTGGCGGACCGCCTCCGGATCAACGGCCCCGACCATGCCGAGACCCTGGCGGCCCGTTCGATACTGGCCTGGGCGCTGAGCCGTGCGGGGGACGGGCCGGGGGCACTGGCGGTCCGCGAGACGCTGCTCCGGGACCGGATCCGCCTCAAGGGCCCGGAGCACCCGGAGACCCTCGGCGCACGGGCCGCCGTGGCGTACGCCCTGGAGGACAACGGACGCGTCCGCGAGGCCCTGGCCGAGCGGACGAGCCTCGTCGAGGACCGCCTCCGCCTCCAGGGCGCGGAACACCCCGACACCCTGGACGCACGGTCGTGGGTGGCCGCCCTCCACCGGAACACCGGGGCGTACCGCGTGGCCGCCGACCTCTACGAGGCGCTGATCGCGGACCGGGCCCGGGTCCAGGGGCCCGACCATCCCGCCACGCTCGACGAACGCCGCCACCGTGCCCTCACGCACCGGGAGGCGGGCCGCTACCGCCAGGCGGTGTCGGAGCGGGAGCTCCTGGTCGCCGACGTCGCCCGGATCCACGGCCCCGACCACCTGGACAGCCTCATCGCGCGCTCCGACCTGGCGCACGCCCTGCGTTGGAGCGGGGACCACACGGCCGCCGTCGAGCTCTTCGAGTCCCTCAGGGACGACCTGACGCGGCTGCGAGGGGCCGGCCACCCCGTCACCCTGGGCGTCCTGGACAGCATCGCGTACACCCTCCGCGAGGCGGGCCGGTACCCGGAGGCCGCGGCCCGGTACCGCGACCTGCGGGCGGTGGCCGCCGACGCGCTCGGCCCGGACCACCGGACGGTGCTGGACGCCCGTTCGAGCCTCGGCGTCACGCTGCGGAGGGCGGGGGACTACCGGGCGGCGGTGGACGAGCTCTCCGCGCTGGTGCCCGACTGGGTGCGGGCGCTCGGACCGAACCACCCCGGGGTCTTCCTGACCGGACGCCGCCTCGCCTACGCCTCCCATCTGGCCGGTGACACCGGCACGGCCGTCACCCTGGTCGCCTCCCTGGTCGACCGGGCGGCGAAGGCGCTGGGAGCCGCGCACACCGAGACGGTGGAGTGCCGGGTGGCGCACGCCCTGTTGCTGGCGCTCGGCGCGCGGCCGTTCCGCGCGGTGGTCCTGCTGGGGGAGCTCGCCGAGGAGAGCGCCGGGAACCGGGGGCCGTACCACCCGCGCACCCTGGGCATCCGCCAGGATCTGGCCTTCGCCCGACACCGGGCCGGGGACCACGCCGGGGCGGTGCGGGTGTACGAGGCCGTGGTCGAGGACCGCGGGCTCCGGCGCGAGGGCCTGTCCTCCGGGGTCCCCGCTCTGCTCGCGGCCGGGCACCGTGACACCGACGAGCCGATCGTGGCCGTGGCCGGCCGCCGGACGGGGGACTCCGAGCTGTTCCCCACGCTGGCGGTCGGCCTGGCCCGGGCGCTGGCGGCGGCCGGGCGGCACGAGGCCGCGGCGGACCTGCTCGCCGCCGTCCGCGCCGGGCGGGACGCCGTGATGGGGGCCGGGCACCCGATCGCCGTGGAGAGCCGGGCGGCGGCCGGGGCGGGGGCCGCCCCGGAGCCGGCCGCGCCGCTGCCGTCCCGGCGGGCCCCGGCCGCTCTGCCGGCGGCCCGCTCGGACACGACCGAACCCGGTCCGGCCGAGCCCACCGCCCCGGCTGGGCCGGGCCCGGCCCAGCCCGGCCCCGCGGTGCCCGACCCGGCCGCGACCGGCCCTGCCGTGTCCGAGCCGGTCGCGCCCGGCGGGCCCGCCCCCGGCCTCGTCTCGCCCGGCGGGGAAGCCCCCGTCGAGGCGGTGCCCGACGAGGAAGCCCCTGCCGAAGCCGCCCCCGCCGAACCCTTCGGGGCGGCCGTCGCCCCGCGCGACCCGGCGGGTCCGGTCGGCGTACCGGCCGCCCGGGTCGCCTGGCGGCCCCGGATCACCCTGCTCGACGAGCCCGCGGTGGGCGTCCCGGCCCGGCTGGAGCTGAGGTTCGAGCCGGACGTGGATCCGTCCGGGGCCGCGCCCGCAGACCCCGCCGACCGCGCGGAGCCCACCGACCCCGCCGACCCCGGCGGGGCGCCGGGGCTGCCGGAGCTGCACCTGGTCGCGGCCGTCGCCTCGGACGCGGTGATCGACCCGCCGGTCACCGTCTACGACCCGGCCGGTCCGCCCGCCGAGTTCGCCCTGACGCCGGCCGCGTCCGGCCGGCACCGGATCCGGATCACCGTCTACGACCGGGGCTACGGCGTCGCCCTCCAGGACCTGGAGACCGCCGTCGACGTCACCCCCGCCGTCACCGTCCAGGAAGAGGAGCAGGAGTAGCCCGTGCCCCGGGATCTCGTCGTCCAGATCCGGCAGAACCCCTCTGCCGACTTCACGTTGCTGCCGAGCCAGGGCGGCCCGGGGTACCGGCCGGGTCCGCGCGGCCCGGAGCCGCTGCTGCCGGACCGGGGCGATCCGGGGTACCGGCCGGGTCAGCGCGGCCCGGAGCCGCTGGACCTGGAGGTGTCGCTGCGGCGGCACGGCACCGCCGACCTCCTGCACATGTCCGCCAACCGGCCGGGCGAGCGCTCGCCGCTGACCCGGGGCCATCACGCCTTCCTGGACGTCCCGGCCACCCGGTTGCTGCAGAGGGCGGCCCGGTTGCGGGCGGCCTGGCGGGACCAGTTGGTCAACTACCAGACGACGGACGAGGACGGGATGCCCCTGGCGTACCCGTTCGCGTCGGCCGTCGACCTGTCCGACCAGGTGAAGCTGGCCGAGAACCGCATGACGGAGCTCGCGGAGGAGGGCCGCTACCTCCTGGAGACGATGCTGGAGGGACCGGACCGGAACCTCGCCGAGTTCAGGGCGTTCCTCGTCGGCGCGCTCACCGAGGAGGGGCCGCTGCGGGTCAGCTTCGACTCGGACCTCCACCTGCCCTGGCCCATGATGGCGGTGGACAGCGGCCCGGGCGAGCCCTGGAAGGACTTCCTCGGCCACCGGCACCAGGTCGAGCAGACCGGTTCGTCCTACCAGCGCATCCAGGTCGCCCACCCGACCCGCGCCCGGGCGGTGACCAGCCTCAACACCGATGCCACGCTGGAGTCGGTCGGCCGGGCGCCGGAGGTCCGGAAGCTGCTGGAGGAGCGGACCGAGCTGACCGTGCGCACCGAGTCGGCCCGCTTCCTGGAGGCGCTCGCCGGTGCGGTCCTGGACGAGGACCTGATGTACTTCTGGTGCCACGGCCAGTTCGTCGACAACGGCACCCCGTTCGCCCAGCTCGCCGTCCGGCTCTCCGACACCCGGGACATCGACGCCGACCTGGTGCGCCGTCAGCGGCGCGCGCACCTCGACGAACCGGAGGCGCTGTTCCGGCCGTTCGTGCTGCTCAACGCCTGCCACGCCGGGCAGTCGGCGGCGGCCGAGCTGGAGCACCTGGGCCGGGCCCTGGTGGAACTGGGGGCGAGGGGGGTGCTCGGACCGCAGATCGAGATCCCGCAGGTGTTCGCCGCCGAGTACGCCTTCGCCTTCCTCGACCTGTACCTCACCGGCGAGTTCACCGCGGGGGAGATCACCCGGGAACTGGCCCGGCGGTTCGTCGACGACTACGGCAATCCGCTCGCGCTCACCTACTCCCTGCACTGCGGCATCGACAGCATCCTGGAGCTCACGACATGACTGCCCCCGCCGTGGTGGACCTCGACGAGCGGGGCCGGCTGCTCGTCCCCGGGACGCGGACGCCGGTGCCCGAGTCACGGGTCGCCGAGCACCTGGCCCGGTATCTGCGGGTGCCCGCACGGGCGACCGACATCTACGTGTACGTGCACGGCTGGAACACCGGCCGGTCGGCGGCGACCCGAACCGCGGCCGGACTGGTCGAACGGGCGGCCGGGTTGCGCGGCCGGGCGCCGGAGGCGTACCCGGGACTGGCGCGCGGGTACCGGCCGTGGTGCGTGGTGGTGCGCTGGCCGTCGTCGAGCGTGCCGTCGCTCGGCGGCTACCGGCGGATCCGCGACCGCGCGCACGCCATGAGCGGGCCCGGCCGGGGACAGGCGGGCTACGTGATCGGTCACCTGCTCGGGTACCTGGACGCGGGGCGGGGGAACCCGGCCGATCCGGCGGTCCTGGCCAACCGGTCGGGGCAGTACCTGCACCTGGTCGGGCACTCCTTCGGCGGCCGGTTCCTCTGCGAGGCCGTCCAGTGGGCGGCGGAGCGGCCCGCCGCCGGGCCGCAGGTGCTGGGCTGGAGCGGGAAGGCCGATCCGGCGCGGCCGTTCACGGCGGACAGCGCGCTGATCTTCCAGATGGCGGCGCCGCGGGACGCCTTCGACCGGCTGTTCCCGCGCCTCTTCGCCGCAGCGGGCCGGTCGGGGGCGCCCCTGCGCGGGCCGGTGGTGCTCACCCACTCGCGCTGGGACCGGGCGACCGGCTTCTGGCACCTGCGGGCCGAGGGCCGGCCGGGGATCGGGCACTCCGGGACGGGGTCGGCGCCGGTCGCGCAGTACTCCGAGCGGCTGCGGGCGACGAGTACGCCCTATCCGCGGCAGGCGCTCGACCACCCGATCGTCAACATCGACGCCGGTGAGGTGTACCGGGGCAGCCGGGCGGGCCGCCGGCTGGCGCCGGCCGGTGCGCACTCGGACTTCCAGCACCCCGAGTCCGCGCACCTCCTGCTCAGCCTGGCCTCGCTCTCCCGGTGACCGGGCGGGCGCCGTCCGGCCGTCGGCGGCACGCGCCCCGCGGTACCTGACGCCGTCTCGGACGGGCGCGTTCGGGCGGGCCGCGCCCGCCGCAGCCTCCCGCCGCGGTCCGGCCGGGCCGGTCGCGTCGGTCCGCGCGGCGCGCCACGGTCCGGGGACCCGGCCCCGGAGGGTTCGTGGGCGATGCGGACGTCTTGTGAACATGCGGTGATCGGCCGTTGATCGGCCGTAGAACCGCGCCGTGGAGCATCGGCGCCAGGGGGGAACACGGTTCGACGGCCGGTCCGGTCGGCGCCGCCCCCGGCGTGCCCGGCGGCCGTGCGGACCGCCGGTCCCCGGTAGTCGGTCACCCCACGGAAGGCGGACGAGGCATGGACGGCGGTCAGTCGCTGCAGTCGACGGCGGGCTTCGGAGAGGTCCTCAGGATCCGGCGCGAGCGGGTCGGCCTGACCCAGCAGGTGCTCGCCGACCACGCGACCCTGAGCGTCCGGGCGATCCGGGACATGGAGAGCGGCCGGGTACAGCGCCCCCGGCAGGAGACGGTCCGGCTGCTGGCCGACGCGCTGCGGCTGGAGGGCCGCCACCGGACGGCCTTCGAGGCGGCCGCGCGCCGCCAGGCGCTCGCCGAGGAGCCCCGGGAGGAACCGACCGCACCGCCGGTCGCCCGCGGCGCGATCGTCGGCCGCGAGCTGGAGGTGGAGGTGCTGGCCGACGCCCTCGCCGTGCACGGTGACCGGCTGGTCACCGTGGCCGGTCTCGGCGGGGTCGGCAAGACCCGGCTGGTCCTGGAGGTCGCCCGCCGGCTGCACCTCACGGCCCACTGGTCGGTGCGGTGGCTCGACTGCGCCCGGCTCCCGGCCGCCGGGACCGAACGCCGCGCCGACCTCGCCGGGGCCATCGGCGACCGTCCCACGCTGCTGGTGCTGGACGGTGCCGACGCCGGGGTGGACGCCGTCCTGCTGGACGAGCTGTTCCAGCACTGCCCCGGCCTGCGGGTGCTGATCACCGCCAGGGTGCCGCAGCCGCTGCCGGGCGGCCAGGTGATCCCGCTCGCCCCGCTGCCCACCCCCGGGCCCGAACTCGACCACGACCCGGTCGCGCTGGCCGAGGTCGGCGCCGTCCGGCTGCTCCTCTCGCACCTGCGGCGGCTGCGCCCCGGCTACCGGCTGGAGCGCGACGAGGCGCCCGCGGTGGCCGCGCTCTGCCGCCAGCTCGACGGCCTGCCCGGCGCCCTGGAACTGGCGGCCGGCTGGTCGACGGTGCTCTCGCCGCGCCAGCTGGTGGCACGGCTGGCGGACGGGCCGTTCCACCTGGCGCCGCCGCCCGCCGGGTACGGCGGGCGCGGTGACGTCGGGGCGGCGCTGGGCGCGGCACTGGAACGGCTGACGCTCGGCCAGCGGGACCTCCTGGAGCGGCTGGCGGCGGAGCCGGGGGACTGGTCGGGGGAGGACGCCGTCCAGCTCACCGGCCGGCCGCCGCAGGAGTGCTTCGCGGCGGTGCACGAGCTGCTGGCGAGCGGGCTGATCCGGAGCGTCCAAGCCCGTGAGGGCGTCCGGTTCACCGTGCTGAACCTCTGCCGCAGACTCTTCGGCGCCGCGTACCCGGTGCTGGCGACGGCGGGTTGACCGGTCGGGCCGCGCCGCCTTCCGGCAGGCCGCCGCCCACCGGCCGCCGCCCACCGGCCGCCGCCCACCGGCCGGCGCCCACCGGCCGGCGCCCACCGGCCGCCGCCCGTGGGACGCCGTCGGGCGCCGGACGCGACGTGCGGCGCGGGGCGATACTGCCCGTCTCTTGCCGGGCGAGCTGCCGGTCCGGAGGGCCGATGCTCCCTAGCGTTCTGTTCACGGCCGGTCGGCCCGGTCGGCCGTCCGGCCCGGCGTCGCCGGGGCGAGCCGGCCGAGCCCCTCCCCGGAGGCGCACCGCCCCGGACACCCGCGACCGCCGGCCGGGACTCCCCACCACCTACCGACACCAAAGGTTTGCACCGTGGAGCAGCTGAAGCAGCACGGAACGGCCCGGGCCGCCGGCCTGGACGTCGTCGTGACGACCATGGCCTCGGACTCGCACACCTGGAACCTGGTCTTCCTCCAGTTGCTGCTGGAGGAGCTCGGGCACCGGGTCACCAACCTGGGCGCCTGCGTGCCGGACGAGCTGCTGGTCGCCGAGTGCCGCCGCGCCGAACCGGACCTCATCGTCCTGAGCAGCGTCAACGGGCACGGGTTCAACGACGGCATGCGGGTGATCGGCGCCCTGCGGGCCTGCCCGGAGCTGGGCCGCACGCCGACCGTGATCGGCGGCAAGCTCGGCATCGCCGGCTCGGGGGACCCGACCCGGCAACAGGCTCTGCTGGCCGCCGGGTTCGACGGGGTCTTCGAGGAGGGCGGCTCGGTGGCGGAGTTCCGGTCCTACCTCCGGTCGCTGTCGATCGGGGTGCTGCTGTGACCGGCTTCGGCGCCTTCGTGGCCCAGGCCCGGGCGGCCGGCGCCCTGGTGGTCCAGCCGCGGATGGGCATGGCCGACCCGCTGCGGATGCGCGACGGCCTGCTCGCCACCCGGGACGCGGCGGCCGTCACGGTCGGCACCCTCACCCTGGACAGCTACACGCGGACCGGCGACCTCGCCGCCGCCCGGCGCGCCCTCGCCGAGGGGGTCGGCCTGAACGGCTACCCGATCGCCACCCACTCGGCGGACGTCACCCGCGCGGTGCTCCGCGGGGTCGTGGACGCGGGCTTCCCGGTGCAGGTCCGGCACGGTTCGGCGATGCCGGAGCACATCGTGCGGGCCCTGCTGGCGGTCGGTCTGGACGCCACCGAGGGCGGCCCCGTCTCGTACTGCCTGCCCTACAGTCGGACGCCGCTGCACGAGGCGGTGGCCTGTTGGCAGCGCAGCTGCGAACTGCTCGCCTCGATCCGCGAGTTCGGCGCCGAGCCGCATCTGGAGACGTTCGGCGGCTGTCTGATGGGGCAGCTCTGCCCGCCGAGCCTGCTGATCGCGGTGAGCGTGCTGGAGGGGCTGTTCTTCCGGCAGCACGGGCTGCGCAGCATCTCGCTCAGCTACGCCCAGCAGGCCGACCTGCGGCAGGACGAGGAGGCGCTCACGGTGCTCGGCCGGCTCGCCGACGAGCTGCTGCCGGACGTCGACCGGCACATCGTCCTCTACGCCTACATGGGCGTCTTCCCGCGCTCGCCGGGCGGTGCCCGGCTGCTGCTGGAGGAGGCGGCCCGGCTGGCGGTGCGGACCGGGGCGGCCCGTCTGATCGTCAAGACCACCGCCGAGGCGCACCGGATCCCGACGGTCGGGGAGAACGTCACCGCGCTGGAGACGGCCGCCGCAGCCGCCGCCGACGAGCGCGCCCGCCTGCGCCCGGCCGCCCCACCGTCGAGCACCGCCGTGCGGGTCGCCGGCCGGGACACCGGGATCGAGGCGGAGGCGCGGGCGCTGATCGGCGCCGTGCTGGAGCTGGACACCGATGTCGGGCGCGCGCTGGTCCGGGCCTTCGCCGCCGGCTACCTGGACGTTCCGTACTGCCTGCACCCCGACAACGCCGGCCGGGCCCGCAGTTCGCTCGGTCCGGACGGCCGGCTGTCCTGGTCGGGTGTGGGATCGATGCCGATCGCCGGTCTGTCGGGCGGGCCGCGTCCGCCGATCCTCGGCTCGGCCGAGCTGCTCACCGCGCTCTCCCACGTCCAGCGGACGTACGACGCCCGCGCCGCCGCCGGTGCCGTCGCGCGCTCCGGCGGCACGACCCCCGAAACGCCCCGCACACCCGCCGCACGACGAGAGTTGGGACTCACCTCGCCATGACCGACCACGGGCCATCCACCTCCGCCACCTCCTCCTCCCCCGCCCCCTCCGCGGCCTCCGGGCCGGTCGACCCCGGGCGGCACCTGACCTCCCCGGCCACCCGCAGCGCGCTCCGGATCCAGTACCAACTCCTGACCGCCGCGCGCGAGTTCCTGAGGGATCAGGGCTTCACCGAGCTGCTCCCGCCGATCATCGGCCCGGTCACCGACCCGGGCTCGCGCGGCTCGAAGCAGGTCGACATCGACTTCTACGGCCACCGCTACAAGCTGATGACCAGCGCCATCCTCTACAAGCAGGCCTCGCTGCTGGCCTTCGACAAGATCTTCTGCATCGCGCCGAACGTCCGGTTGGAGCCGTTGGAGACCGCCGGGACCGGCCGCCACCTGGCCGAGTTCCACCAGTTGGACGTGGAGGTGGCCGGCGCGAGCCGGGACGACGCCGTCCGGCTCGTCGAGGAGCTGGTGGTGCACATGGTGGGCAGCGCGGTCCGCGAGCTGCCGAAGGACTTCGCCGAACTCGGCCGGGACACCGCCGCGTTCACGGAACTGCTGAAGGGCTCGTTCGGCCGGATGCGGCACGCCGGGGCGGTGGCCGAACTCCAGGAGCTCGGCCACCCGCAGAGCCCGGACGCCGAACTCGACTGGGCCGGCGAGGCGTTGCTCTCCTCCCGGCGCGACCGGCCGTTCTTCGTCACCGACTACCCGAAGGGCTCCCGCGGCTTCTACGACCGCGAGAGCCCGGACGACCCCGGTCTGCTGCGGAACTTCGACCTGATCGCGGCCGAGGGCTACGGCGAGCTGTGCAGCGGCAGCCAGCGCACCAACGACTACGCGGAGATCGTCACCCGGATGCGGGAGACCGGCGAGAACCCGCAGAAGTACCGCTGGTACCTGGACCTGGTCCGCGAAGGCGTGCCCGGCAGCGCCGGGTTCGGCATCGGCGTCGAGCGGCTGACCCGCTACGTCGCCGGGCTGGACGAGGTCTGGCAGGCCAGCGCCTTCCCGAAGATCGCCGGGGTGGTGTCCCCGTGAGCGACCTCTCCGCGCCCGGCTTCCCGGAGGAGGAGGTCCGGCAGCGCGCCCGCTCGGGCGCGGCGGCGGCGTTCCCCCCGCCCGGCGAGTACGGCCGGGTCCTGTTCGGCGCCGAGCGCGACGACGGGCGGCGGGATCCGCGGGACCCGCTGGACGCGCTGCGCCTCGTCCCGCCCGTCTTCATGCCGCAGCGGTTGGCCAAGCTGATCGACCTGGGGCGTGAGCCCGACTACCGGGACGTCGAACTCGTCACTCCCGTCGGCGGGTTCACCTCCGCCCTGCCGGTCTACGTGTCCGCCCTCGGGTCCACCCGGGCGGCCGGCGGGGACCTCGGCCTCGCGCTCAGCCGGCAGGCCGGGGCGCTGGGCCTGCCGATGGTGATCGGGGAGAACGTCGTCCCGGTGAACGGCTACGGCCGGCTCGGCGAGGCGGCCGACCGGGCGTTGCTCGGCCGGTTGCGCGCCTACGCCGGAGAGCTGCCGGACGGGCTCGGCGGCGTCGCCGTCCAGCAGTCCACCGAGGACGCCGACGCCGAGGTGTGGAACCTCGTCTACAGCGACCCGGCGGCCCTTCCGCTGCTCGAATCCGGGCGCCTGGCCTTCGAGTTGAAGGTCGGACAGGGGGCGAAGCCGGGCCTGGGCGGGATGACCGTGCTGGACGCCGGGGCGGCCGAACGGCTCGGTGACCGGTACGGGCTGGACCGGGTGTTCGGCGACGGGCGGGTGCTGAGGTCCAGCACGCCCGGCACCTTCACCGCGGAGATCCTGCGCCAGCAGGTCCGGCTGATGCGCAACAACTTCCCCCGGGCCCGGGTCTGGGTGAAGCTGCACCCCGGCCGGGACGTCGCCGAGGCGGCCCGGGTGGCGGCCGGGGCGGGGGCCGACGCCGTCACGGTGGACGGCGCCGAGGGTGGGACGGGCTGGGCGCCCGGGGTCTTCCCCGCGCAGGTCGGCCTGCCGCTGGCGGAGTGCCTGCGCCGGCTGGCGCTGGCCGGGCCGCCGCCCTGCCTGCTGGTGTCCGGGCGGATCTGGGAGGGCGGCCGGGCGGTCAGGAGCCTGGCGCTCGGTGCCCGCGCGGTGGGGCTGGGCCGGGCGGCGCTGCTCGCCACCGCCGAGGACCCGGAGGCCGGGCTGGTCCGGTTCGCGGACTGCCTCGCCCTCGAACTCCGGTTGCTGATCAGCGCACTCGGGAAGTACACGCCGGCCGCGCTGGACGGCGACGACGTGTGGTCCGCGGTATTCCCCGGAATGTCCGCGGCAGGTTAGGAGAGCGGTAGTTCCCGGCAGCCCGCCGACGCGCCCCCGTGCGTGTCGACGGGCTGCCTTCGTTTCTCAACAGGCATGCCAGAAGCGGCAGTTGAAACTGCCGATGCACTTCCGCGCATTCTGCCGATCGGCCCGGAAAAGCCGTCCTAAGGTCGGTACCACTACCGGCAGCGTCGCAAATTCACTCGCTAATTCATCGGGGTTGGATGATGGAATCTCGCGGTTTCCCCTTCACGTCCGTCGCACGCCGGTCCCCGGACCGGCCGGCCGTACGGCTCGGCGGCCGGACGGTCGGCTACCGGGAACTGGACGAGCTGAGCGGCTCCCTCGCCGCCCGGATCGCCCCCGGCCGGACGGTGGCCGTCACCGGCCGGGACCGGCTCGACCACGTGGTCGGCCTGCTCGCCGCGCTCCGGGCCGGTGCCACCTACCTGCCGCTGGACCGGGACGCCCCCGAGGAACGCAACCGCTGGATCCGCGAGGACGCCGGCGCCACCCTGGCCTACACCGACGGGGAGCTCGTCGACCTCGGCCCGGCGGCGTCCGGCGGCTCGCCCGGCAGCACGGGCGTCCCGGGAGCGGACGCGTCGGCCACCGCCGGGTACCTCGTCTACACCTCCGGCACCACCGGCCGCCCCAAGGGCGTGCACGTCCCGCTCGCCGCGCTGACCGGCCACCTGGCCGCCGCGGTCGGACGGTTCGGCCTCACGGCGGACGACGTGGTGCTGCACTTCGCCCGCCCGACCGTGGACGTGGCGGTGGAGCAGGTGCTCGCCGCCCTCACGGCCGGCGCCTGCGTCGTCGTCCCCGAACAGCAGCTGGTGGCACCCGCCGCGCTGCTCGACCTGCTGGACGACGAGGGCGTGACCGTGGCCAACCTGGCCGCCGGCTACTTCCAGGACGTGGTGGCCGCCCTCCGTGCGCGCGGCCGGGCGCCGCGCACCCTGCGCCTGATGATCTCCGGCAGCGACCGGCTCTACCCGGACACCGCCGCCGGCTGGTGGGCCGCCACCGGCGTGCCGCTGCTGAACGCCTACGGGCCGACCGAGACGGTGATCACGGCCACCGTCCACGCGTCGGCGGGTCCGGCCGCCGGAGTCGGCGACGTGGTGCCGATCGGCGGCCCGCTCGGCGACCGGCGGGCGTACGTGCTGGACGACCGGTTGCGGCCGGTGCTGCCCGGTGCGGCCGGCGAACTGTACCTGGGCGGGCCGCTGCTGGCCTCCGGCTACCACGGCCGCGCCGGCCTGACGGCGGGCCGGTTCGTCGCCGACCCGTTCGCGCCGGAGCCGGGCGCCCGGATGTACCGGACCGGCGACGTCGTCCGGCGGGCGGCGGAGCCCGGCCCGGCGGACGGCACCGGCCCGGCGGACGGCACCGGGGCGACGGACGGCACCGGGGCGGAGGCGCCGCTGGAGTTCGTCGGCCGCGCCGACCACCAGGTGAAGATCCGCGGCTTCCGCGTCGAACCGGGCGAGATCGAGCAGGTGCTGGCCACCCACCCGGGCGTCGCGGGAGCCGTCGTGGTGGCGTACGAGGGCCGGCTGGCCGCCTACACCACCGGGACCGCCCCCGACTACGCCGAGGTGCGGGCCTTCCTGGCCGAGCGGTTGCCCGAGCACATGGTCCCGGCCACCGTCACCCCGCTGGAGGCGTTCCCGCTGACCGCCGGCGGCAAGGTGGACCGGGCGGCGCTGCCCGAGCCGCAGACCGCGCCCGCCGCCCCGGCCGCCGGCCGGCGCCCGCCGCGCACCCCGGCCGAGCAGCTGATCGCCGCCGTCTGGGCGGACGTGCTCGGGGTGCCCGAGGTCGGCGCCGACGACAACTTCTTCCACCTGGGCGGGGATTCGCTCACCGCCGTGCGGGTGGTCGGCCGGGTCTTCGACGTCTTCGGCATGATCTCGCCGTACACCATCTTCGACGCGCCGACCCTCGCGGAGTTCGCCGCCGCCGTCACCGCCTCGGCGGGCGGCGGGCGCCCGGTCCTGTCCCGGGCGGGGGCCTGCGAGGCGCCGCTCTCCAAGTTCCAGCGCGGCCTCTGGTTCCTCGACCAGTGGAACCCGGGCGCGCCGACCTACGTCGTGCCGTGGGTGTTCCGCTTCGCCGGCCCGGTCGACCCGGAGCTGCTCCGGCGGGCGCTCGCCGGCGTGGTGGACCGCCACGAGGCCCTGCGGACCACCTTCACGTTCGGCGAGGACGGCCCCCGGCAGGTGGTCCACCCGTCGGTGGAACTGCCGTTCACCGTCGTGGACGCCGGTCCCGAGCAGGTGGGCGAGCTGCTCGCCGGGGCCGCGCTGGTCCCGTTCGACCTGGAGACCGGGCCGCTGGTCCGCGCCCACCTCTACCGGTCCGGCGCCGCGTCCACCCTGCTGCTGCTCTGCCACCACATCGTCTGGGACGAGGGCTCGCTGCCCGTCCTGGAGTCCGAACTCGCCGAACTCTACGAGGCCCTGGCGGCCGGCCGCCCCGCCGTCCTTCCCGAACTGCCGGTGCAGTACGCCGACTACAGCGCCTGGCAGTACGAGGACGCCACCGCCGGCAGCCGCCGCGACTACTGGCGCGAGCACCTGCGGGACTCGCCGACCGAGCCCGTGCTGCCCGCCGACCGCCCCCGGCCGGAGGTGCAGGCGTTCCGCGGCGCCTTCCACCGGTTCGCCATGCCGCGGCCGGTCGCCGAGGCAGTCCGGGCCCTGGCCCGCAGCGAGGACGCCACGCCGTTCATGGTGCTGCTCGCCGGTCTGGCGCTCACCCTGCACCGGCGCACCGGGCAGCGCGACCTGGTGCTCGGATCCCCGGTGAGTCTCCGCGGCCGGGCCGAACTCGACGCCCTGATCGGCTACTTCGTCAACCTGCTGCCGCTGCGCGTGCGGCTCGACGAGGCAGGGGACTTCCGCGAACTGGTCCGGCACGTCCGCGAGGTGGCGATCGCCGGCTACCGCCACCAGGAGACGCCGTTCGACGACATCGCCGGCGCCGTCCTGGAGGACCGGCCGGACGACCGCACCGAGGACCGCAACCCGCTCTGCCAGGTGCTGCTGGAGCTGCACCCGCTGGACTCCCGGCCGCTGGTGATCGGCGGCACCGAGGTCACCCGCGAACTCCACTCCAACCCGGTCTCCCGCTTCGACCTGTCGATCTCCGTCGACGACCGGGGCACCGACTTCACCGGCCGCTTCGAGTACGACTCCGACCTGTTCGACGAAGCGACCATGGCGGAGCTCTGCGACGCCTGGCTCGGCACCCTGGCCGCCGCCGTCGAGGCGCCCGTGCACGCCCTGTTCGAGGCCCGGGCCGCCCGGGACCCGCGCTCCACGGCCCTGATCTCCGGCGAACAGCTCCTCGGGTACGGCGAGTTGAACACCCGGGCGAACCGCCTGGCCCACCACCTGACCGCGCAGGGGATCGGCCGCGGCGACACCGTCGCCGTCCTGGTCGAACGCGGACCGGACCTGGTGACCGCCCTGCTCGCCGTGCTCAAGGCCGGCGCCGCCTACACCCTGCTCGACCCGGACTTCCCGGCCGAGCGGCTGGCCGGCGCGGTCGCCGACAGCGCCGCCGCCCTGCTGGTCACCCACCGGCACGCCCAGCCGCCGTTCCCCGTCGCCCGTCACCTCGACCTCGACGCCGAGGCCGCCGCCGTCGCGGCCCGCCCCGGCCACGACCCGGGCCTGCCGGTCACCGGCGCCGACCTCGCCTGCGTGATGTTCACCTCCGGCTCCACCGGCCGCCCCAAGGGTGTCGCCGTCCCGCACCGCGCCCTCACCACCACCTACCTGGGCCAGGACTACGCCCGGTTCGGCCCCGGCGAGGTCTGGCTCCAGTGCTCCCCGGTCTCCTGGGACGCCTTCGCCCTGGAGCTGTACGGCGCGCTGGCGTTCGGCGGCGCCTGCGTCCTCCAGCCGGGCCGGCGGCCCGACCCGCAGGCGATCGCGGAGCTGACCCGCCGCCACGGCGTCACCCAGCTCCAGCTCTCCGCCAGCCTGTTCAACTTCCTGCTGGAGGAGATGCCGGAGACCTACGACGACCTCAAGGTGGCCTTCACGGCCGGCGAGCGGGCCTCCGTCACGCACGTCGGCAAGGCCCTGGAGCAGTACCCGCACCTCGTCGTGGCCAACGGCTACGGCCCGGTCGAGAGCCTCGGCCTGACCACCTGCCACCGCGCCACCGCCGCCGACGCCGCCGGCACCTCCGTCCCGATCGGCCGCCCGCTGCACGGCAAGGCCGTCCACGTCCTCGACGACCGGCTGAACCCCGTCCCGCCCGGCACCACCGGCGAGCTGTACGCGGCGGGCGGCGGCCTGGCCCACGGGTACGTCGGCCGGCCCGGGCTGACCGCCGAACGCTTCGTCGCCTCCCCGTTCGGGGCGCCCGGCGAGCGGCTCTACCGCACCGGGGACCTCGGCCTGGTGAACGCGGACGGCCTGCTGGAGATCACCGGCCGGATCGACGACCAGGTGAAGATCCGCGGCTTCCGCGTCGAACCCGGCGAGATCGAGGACGCCCTCACCCGCCATCCGGCCGTCCACGAGGCCGCCGTCACCGTCCACGAACCCGCGCCGGGCGACCGGCGGCTCGCCGCCTACGTCACCGCGGGCAGCACCGCGCCCGACCCGGACGCGCTGCTCGACCACCTGGCGGCGCTGCTCCCCGAGCACATGGTGCCCGCCACCCTGGACGTCCTCGACGCCCTGCCGCTCAACCCCAACGGCAAGGTCGACCGGCGCGCCCTGCCGGCCCCCGCCGCGCGCCTCGCGGACGCCCCGGCCGACCCGCTCACCCCGGACCAGCGGCTCGTCGCGGACGCCGTCCGGGCCGTCCTGGAGCTCGCCGACGACCTCGGGCCGGACGCCAACTTCTTCCGGATCGGCGGCAACTCGCTGGCCGCGGTCCGGGTCGCCATGAGGCTGTCGCAGGACACCGGGACCAGGGTGCCGCCGCACGTGGTGTTCCGCGGCCGGACCGTGGGTGCCATCGCCGAACGGCTGGCCTCGTGACGACGACCCGCCCGACCGCCCTCCCCACCGCCCTCCCCACCGAAGGGAACGAGGCCGTGAGCCCGTCCGACGCCCCGCCGGCCGCCGCGCCGGCCGCCCCTCCCGGCGCCGCCGCCCGCCCCGCCGGTGCCGCCCCGGAGATCCTGCCCGACGGCGTGGTCCGCACCGCGCCCGCGTCCGGTCTGCAGCGCGGCCTCTGGTTCCTCGACCGCTGGAACCCGCAGGCCGCCACCTACACCACCCCCTGGACGTACGACGTCACCGGCCTGCTCGACCTCGCGCTGCTGCGGCGGGCGCTGGACGGGGTGTCGGCCCGGCACGAGGCGCTGCGCACCACCTTCGCGCTGCACCCCGACGGCCCCCGCCAGCACGTCCACCGCACCCTGGCCGTCCCGCTCGCCGTCACCGACCTGCGCGGGCTCCCCGAGGGTGAACGGGCCGACCGCGCCGCCCGGTTGGTCACCGACCGGGCCGCCGAACCCTTCGACCTGGCCGCCGGCCCGCTGCTGCGCGCCGAGGCGATCCGGCTCGCCGACGACCGCACCACGCTCCTGTTCGTCGTCCACCACATCGTCTGGGACGGCTGGTCCGCCGACGTCTTCGAACGTGAACTCGTCGAGCTGTACGGCGCGTCGGGTGAGCGGCGGGCAGCCGCGCTGCCCGAGCTCGCCACCCAGTACGCCGACTACGCGCTGGAGGAGCAGGACACCCCCTACGAGGAGCACCTCGCCTACTGGAAGGACCGCCTCGACGGTGCCCCCACCCTGCTGGAGCTCCCCGCCGACCGGCCCCGGCCGGCCGAGCGGAGCCGGCGCGGGCGCACCGAGCCGTTCGAGCTGCCGGCGGGGAGCGCGGCCCGGGTCCGGGCGCTCGCCGAGCAGGAGGGCGTGACGCCGTTCACCGTCCAACTGGCCGCCTTCGCCCTGCTGATCGGCCGCTGGACCGGCGCCGACGACCTGCTCGTCGGCACCCCCGTCACCACCCGCAACCGGCCCGAACTCGCCGACCTGCTGGGGTACTTCGTCAACCTGCTGCCGTTGCGGATCCGGCTCGCCCCCGGTGCGACGTTCCGCGGCCTGCTGGCCGACGTCCAGGACGGCGCCTTCGACGCCTACGGCTACCTCGACGTGCCGTTCGACCGGCTGGTCGACCTGCTCGGTACCGACCGCAGCCCGCAGCACCCGCCGCTGGTCCAGGTGGTGTTCGGCGCCCACGGCGAGGACCGCACACCGCTCGTCCTCGGCGCCGCCACCGCCGAACGCACCGTCCGCTCCAACGGCACCAGCAAGTTCGACCTCACCTGGTCCGTCTTCGAGGACACCTCCGGATCCCGGGGCGGCGCGGAGCAGGACCCGGCCGCGCAGGACCCGGCCGCGCCGGGCGGCCCGGGCGCCGGCGGCGAGCTGCGCGGCGAGGCCGAGTACAGCAGCGACCTCTTCGACCCGGCGACCGTGCGCCGCCTCGCCGCCGACTACGCCGAGCTGCTGGACGCCGCGCTCACCGACCCGGACGCCACCGTGCGCCGGCTCACCTCCGCCGGGCCGTCGCACCGCCCGGCCGTGCTCGACCGGGGCCACTGCCTGCACCACCTCTTCGAACAGGCCGCCGACGCGTACGGCGACCGGCCCGCCGTCAGGGGCCCGGACGGCACCCTCGGGTACGCCGAACTCGACCGCCGCGCCAACCGGTTGGCCCACACCCTGATCGCCCGCGGGGTGCGCCCCGGCGACCGGGTGGGCCTGCTGCTGGAGCGCACCGCCGCCGTCCCCGTCGCGATCCTCGCCGTCCTCAAGACCGGCGCCGCCTACGTGCCGGTCGACCTCGCCGCCCCCGCCGACCGGGCCGCCCTGGTCTTCGGCGACACCGCCGTCACCGCGGTCGTCACGGACCGGCCCGACCGCGCCCCCACCGGCCCCTGGCAGACCCTCGACCTCACCGCAGGCGCCGGTGAGATCGCCGCCCACCCGGCGAGCCGCCCCCCGGCGGTCGGCCGCCCCGGGGACCTCGCCTACCTCATCTTCACCTCCGGCTCCACCGGCCGCCCCAAGGGCGTGGCCGTCGCCCACGAGCACGTCAGCCGCCTCCTGGCCTCCGGCCGGCCGCACTTCGGCTTCGGCCCGGACTCCGTCTGGACCCTCTTCCACAGCTACGCCTTCGACTGGACGGTCTGGGAGCTGTGGGGCGCGCTCCTGCACGGCGCCCGCCTGGTCATTGTCCCCTACCTGACCAGCCGCTCGCCCGACGAGTTCGCCGGACTCCTCGACGAGGAGCGGGTCACCCACCTCTGCCTCACCCCGTCGGCGCTCCGCCAGCTCGAACCGGCCCTGCGCCGCCACCCCCGCGCCCTGCCCGCGCTGCGCTGGATCATGCTCGGCGGCGAGGCCCTCGACCCCGGCGTCGTTCAGCGCTGGCACGACCTCGACCCGCTGCCGCCCGCCCGGCTCTGCAACCTCTACGGCATCACCGAGACCACCGTCCACGTCACCACCCACGACGTCGCCGACGGCGGCGCGGGCTTCGGGCGGAGCCTGATCGGCGAGCCCATGCCGCACCTCACCGCGCTCGTGCTGGACGACTGGCTGCGCCCGTGCCCGGCCGGCGTCCCCGGCGAGCTGTACATCGGCGGCGGCAGCCTCGCCCACGGCTACTGGGGCCGGCCCGGCCTCACCGCGGGCCGCTTCGTCGCCGACCCGTACGGCCCGCCCGGCGCCCGGCTCTACCGGACCGGCGACGTGGCGAGGCGCCTGGCGGACGGCGGACTGGAGTACGTCGGCCGGGCGGACTTCCAGGTCAAGCTGCGCGGCTTCCGGATCGAGCTCGGCGAGATCGAGAACGCCGTCGCCGCCCACCCCGACGTCGACGCCTGCGTGGTCACCGTGCACGACGACCGCCTCGCCGCGTACGTCACCGGGCGCGAACCGGGCGACCTGCGCGGGTTCCTCGGCCGGTCGCTGCCCGCGTACATGATCCCGGCGAGCGTCACCCTGCTGGACGCGCTGCCGCTCACCGTCAACGGCAAGGTCGACCGGGCCGCGCTGCCCGCCCCGGGCCGCCCCTCGCCCGTCGCGGCCGGGCGGCACGTCGAACCGCGCACCCCGGAGGAGGAGCTGTTCGCCGGCGTCTGGACGGAGGTGCTCGGTGTCCCCGGGATCGGCGTGCACGACGACTTCTTCCACCTCGGCGGCGACTCGATCCGGGCCGTCCAGCTGGCCGGCGCCCTGCACGACCGGGGCTGGCAGGTCGGCCTGCGCGACGTCTTCAACGCCCCCACCGTCGCCGCCCTGCTGCCGCTGGCCCGCCCGGCGGCGGCCGACCCCGGCGCGGACCGGCCGTTCGCGCTCATCACCGAGGAGGACCGGGCCGACCTGCCGTCCGACGTGGTCGACGCCTACCCGATGGTCTCCATGCAGCTCTCGATGATCTTCCACATGGAGGTCGCCGGCGGCACCGACAGCTACCACAACGTCAACTCCTACCGGATCGGCGGCGACCTCGACGAGACCGCCTTCCGCCGCTCCGTCAACGAGGCGATGGCCCGGCACGCCGTGCTCAGGACCGGGCTCGACATCTCCGGCTACGGCGAACCGCTCCAGCTCGTGCACGGGATCCTGCCCGCCCCCGTCTCCTTCACGGACCTGCGCGGTGCGACCGGGGAGGAGCAGGACGCGGCGGTCCGGTCCGTCTTCGACGACCACCGCGAGCGGCCGTTCGACCTCGCAACCCCGCCGCTCTTCCGGATCACGGTGCAGCGGCTGGCGGACGACGCCTTCCAGCTCACGATCTCCGAACACCACGCGATCCTCGACGGCTGGAGCTTCACCTCCCTGCTCGCCGAACTCCTCGAACGGCACGCCGCGCTGGCCGCCGACCCGGTCTCCGCGCCCACCCCGCCGCCCCGCACCGCCTTCCGCGACTTCGTCGCCGTCGAACGCGCGGCGGCCGGTGACCGGGAGTCCCTGGCGTACTGGCACGAGCGGCTCGACGGCGCCACCGGCCAGCTCTGGCCCGGCAGCGAGGACGTCCACGAGCTGCCGCGCACCGTTGAACGGGTCCTCCCGGACGCTCCCGGCCAGCTGAGGCGGGCCGCCGACGCGCTCGGCGTCCCGGTCAAGTCGGTCGCCCTCGCCGCCCACCTGCACGCCCTCGCCCGGATCACCGGCCGGGAACGGGTCACCACCGGGCTGGCGATGAACGGCCGCCTGGAGCGGCTCGGCGGCACCGAGGTGTACGGGCTCTTCCTCAACACGGTGCCGCTGGTCGCCGAACCGGGGGAGGACCTGGCCGAGCTGGTCCGCCACGTGCACCGGGAGGAGCTGGACATGATGCCGCACCGCCGGGTGCCGTTCGCCCGGCTGGCCCGCATGATGGCCGACACCGCGCTCGACAGCCAGTTCGGCTACCTGCGGTTCCACGCCCTGGGACGGCTCGGCCCGGCCCGGATCGAGGACGGCCGGATCGGCTCGGAACCCACCCTGCGGCACGAGCCCAACAGCTTCGCGTTCGGCGCCTCGCTGATCCAGGACCCGGTCTCGGACCGCGTCCTGCTCGCCGTGGACCACCAGCGCGCGCTGGTCGACGACGCCACCGCGGAGGAGTTCATCGACGCCTACGCGGCGGCCCTGGCCCGGCTGGCCCCGCCCGTCTGACGCCCGCCCCGCCTACCCGCCTTCGCCGCGCGCTGCCGCCGCTCCCGCGCGCCCGCCTGCGCGCCCCACCCGACGTGATCTGCCCGACCTGACCGAGGAGTGCCCCCGCATGACCACCTTCGCCGAGCCGGCCGCCCCCACCGAGCCCGCCCCCGCCGCTGCCTCCGCTCCCGCTGCCGCCCCCGCCGCCGCCGTCGACCTGCTGATCCGGCTGCGCGCCGCGGTCGCCGCCCACCCCGGCCGGCCCGCCGTGCACGGCGTCGACGGCAGCCTCGACTTCGCCGCCCTGGACCGCCGCACCGCCGCCCTGGCCCGCGCCCTCCGGGCACACGGCGTCCGGCGCGGCGACCGGGTCGGCATCCACCTCGCCCGGACCGCCGACCTGCCGGTCGCGCTGCTCGCCACCTGGCGGGCCGGCGCCGCGTACGTCCCACTGGACCCGGCCTACCCGGCCGAGCGGATCTCCTTCATGGCCGCCGACGCCCGCCTCGCCGCCGTGGTCAGTACCGACACCGCTCCGCCGGTCCCGGCCGGCGTCCCGGTGCTCCGCCCCGACACCGAAGCGCCGTCCGCCGACGGACCGGAGGGCGACGCGCCGTTCGCCGACTTCACCCCGCACCCGGCCGACTCCGCCTACGTCATCTACACCTCCGGCTCCACCGGCCGCCCCAAGGGGGTCGAGGTGACCCACGGCGGCGTCGCCAACCTCGCCGACGCCCTGGCGCAGCGCGGCGCCCACCGCCCCGAGCCGGCCGTGGTCGGCTGGAACGCCAGCGTTTCCTTCGACGCCTCCGTCCCCCAGTGGACCCGGCTCTGCCGCGGCGACACCCTGGTGGTGATCGACGACGCCCGGCGCGCCGACCCGCTCCGGCTCGCCGCGCTCCTCGCCGAGTACGGCGTCACCGACCTCGACCTGACCCCCTCGCACTGGCAGCTGCTCCGCGAGCCGCTGGCAGGCGCCCGGGTGCCGCGCCTGTTCATGGGCGGCGAGCCGGTGCCCGGGCGCACCTGGCGCGAGCTGGCCGACGGCGGCATCGAGGCGCTCAACCTGTACGGGCCCACCGAGTGCACCGTCGAGGCGGTCACCACCTGGATCACCGGCCCCGGCCCGCACCTGGGAGAGCCGCTGCCCGGCGTCCGCACCTACCTGCTGGACGACCGGCTCGCCCCGGTCACCGACGCCGGCGCCGTCGGCGAGCTGTACCTGGCCGGGCCGGGCGTGGCACACGGCTACCCGGGCCACCCCGGCCTGACGGCGGGCCGGTTCGTCGCCGACCCGTTCACGACGGAGCCGGGCGCCCGGATGTACCGGACCGGCGACCAGGCCCGGCGCAGCGCCGAAGGGCTGCTGGAGTACGTCGGCCGGGTCGACCGGCAGGTCAAGCTGCGCGGCTTCCGGGTCGAGCTGGGCGAGGTCGAGCACGCCCTGGCCGCCCTGGACGGGGTCACGGCGGCCGCGGCCACCGTGTACGAGGCCGCCCCCGGGGACGTCCGGCTGGCCGGCTACGTCACGGGCGGGGCCCGCCCCGCCGAGCTGCTCGCCGAACTGCGCCGCACCGTGCCCGCCCACCTGGTGCCGGCCACCGTGACCGTGCTGGCCGCGCTGCCGCTCACCCCCAACGGCAAGGTCGACCACCGCGCCCTGCCCGCGCCGTCGGCGGACACCGCCGGGAGCGCCGCGGCCGACGGGCCCGGGGGAGTGGACGAGCTGGTCGCCGAGGTCTGGCGCACCGTGCTCGGCGTCCCCTCCGTCGAGCCCACCGACGACTTCCTCTCGCTCGGCGGCCACTCGCTCGCCGCCCTGCGCGTCGTCCACCTGCTGCGCCGCAAGCTCGACGTCGAGCTCCAGCTCCGGCACCTGCTGGACGCCGACGACCTCGCCGGGTTCACCGCCGCCGTCCGCCGCGCCACCGAGGCGGGCCCGGCCGCCCCGCGCCCCGCGCTCACCGCCCGCCGGGAGGCCGTCCGATGAGCACCGCCGTCCGGCCGACCGCCCGCCCGCGGATCGAGGGCGACTGGCTCCTCGTCCCCGCGCCCCAGCCCCACCGCCCGTTCCGGCTGTTCTGCTTCCCGCACGCCGGCGGCGACGCCACCGCCTACACCCCGCTGGCCCGGGCGCTCGCCCCGGCCGCGGAGGTCTGGGCGCTGCGCCCGCCGGCCCGCGGCGGGCGCAGCCGGCACCCGATGCCGCCCGACTTCGACGCCCTGGTGGCGGCCGTGACCGGGGCGATCGCCCCGCACCTGGACGGTGGCCGGTTCGGCTTCTACGGGCAGAGCTTCGGCGCCCTGCTCGCCTACGAGGCCGCCCGCGCGCTGCCCGCCGACCGCCGCCCCGAGCTGGTGGTGGCCGCCGCCGCGCCCAGCCCCGCCGCGTGGACCGAGCGGGAGTCCCGGGACCTCGACGCGTCCGAGCTGCTGCGGCTCACCGGCCTGGAGGAGGTCGTCCGGGCCGAGCCCGAACTCGTCGACCTGGCACTCGCCGGCATCCGCACCGACCTCGCGGTCAGCGCCACCTACCGGTACCGCCCGCACGCGCCGATCGGCTCCGCGCTGTACGCGGTGGCCGGCGCCGACGACCCGATGCTCGGCGCCACCGACCTCACCGGCTGGGCCGCGCACACCCGCGGCGACTTCGGCCACCACGTCGTCCCCGGCGGGCACCTCCTGGCCACCGTCGACCGCCCCGGTCCGGTCGGCCTCCTGACCACCCTCCTGGCGGGCCGCCAGACCTCCGTCCCCGCGCACGACACCAGGGAGCAGCAATGGTGACCACCACCGCCGTCGACCTCACCGACCCGGCCCTCTGGGCCCGCCCCGACACCCCGGCCCTGGTCGACGAGCTGCGCCGCGAGGCGCCCGTCCACCGCACCGACACCATGGACGACGGGCCGGTCTGGTCGGTGATGACCTACCGCGAGTCGGCGGACGTGCTGCGCAACGCGGCCGTGTTCAGCTCGGAGTCCGGCTCGCTGCTGGGTTCGGGCGAGGGCAAGGTGCCGGTCGGCTCCGGCCGGATGATGGCCCTCACGGACCCGCCCCGGCACCGTGAACTGCGGGCTCCGGCGAACCCGTTCTTCTCCAAGGGCGGGGTGCGCGGGGCTTCCCGGTCGATCGCCGAGCGGGCCGGGGAGCTCTTCGACCGGGCCGTGGAGCAGGGCGAGGCCGACCTCGTCGACGTGGTCTCGGCGCTGCCGCTCGCCGTGATGTGCGATCTGCTGGACGTCCCCGAGCAGGACCGCGACATGATGGTCCGGGTCTGCGACGTGGCCTTCCTCGGCAGCACGCCGGAGGAACGCCGCGCCGGGCACCAGCAGTTGATCCCGTACCTGATGCACCAGGTGATGCTGCGCCGCACCGACCCGCGGGACGACCTGATCTCCATGATGGCCACCTACAAGGTCGGCGGGCGGCTGATGCCGATCGAGGACGTGGTGCTCAACCTGGACAACATCGTGGTCGGCGGCGTCCAGACGGTCCGGCACACCGCGGCGATGGGCCTGCACACCCTGGTCCAGCGGCCCGACCTGTGGCGGCGGTTGCAGCAGGGCGAGGTGTCGATGGACTCGGCCGTGGACGAGCTGCTGCGGTGGACCTCGGTCGGCCTGCACACGCTGCGCACCGCGACCCGGGACATCGAGCTGGCCGGGCGGCAGATCCGGCGCGGCGACCGGGTGGCGGTCTGGGTCTGGTCCGCGAACCGGGACCCGGAGACCTTCGACCGGCCCGAGGAGGTCCGGCTGGACCGTTCGCCCAACAAACACCTCGCGCTGGGCCTGGGGGCCCACTACTGCATCGGTGCGCCGCTGGCCAAGGCCGAGCTGGGCGCGCTGTTCTCGGCGGCGCTGGAGAAGGCCGCGGCGATCGAGCCGGCGGGGCCGGTCCAGTACAACCGGTCGATCATCAACTTCGGGCTGGACCACCTCCCGGTCCGCCTCACCCCGCGCTGACCGGCCCCCGCCCCGGCCCCCCGCCCCGGCCCCCACGCACGACCCCGCTGCCGCTCCCGAACCCGGCCGACGACCCCGCCACGACCCCGCCCACGACCCTCCTCCCGCACCGACCGGACCCCGGTCCCGGGCCCCCGCCCGGCAGGTGGCTAACTGCCGCTCACCTGCCGGGCCTTGTGCCGCCCGGGCCCGTACGGCGCCGATACCTTCGAACCACACCCCAGGCCACACCCCCTTCGAGGAGACCACCGTGAGCAACCCGTTCGAGGACGACAACGCCGGCTACCTGGTGCTGGTCAACGACGAGAACCAGCACTCGCTCTGGCCGGTCTGGATCGACGTGCCGGCCGGTTGGACCACCGTCCACGGCGAGGCCACCCGCCAGGACTGCCTGGACTGGATCGAGGCCAACTGGACCGACATCCGCCCGGCCGGCCTGGTGGCCGCCCTCGGCACCCGGTGAGCGCCGCCATGCCGACCTGGGAGCTGAACCCCGGCCGTCCGGCCCTCACCCGCGTCCCGGCCGCCGCCGACCTCGCCGGAGCCTGCGCCTGGCTGCGGGACCACGAGGCCGAGCTGACCGCCGCCCTGCACGAGCACGGCACGATCTTCCTGCGCGGGCTGCCGGTGGCCACCGCCGCGGACGTCGCCGCCGTCCGCGACGTGCTGATCCCCGAGCCGACCCCGTACCGGGAGAAGGCCACCCCGCGCAGCGACTTCGGCGACGGCGTCTTCTCGTCGACGGACCTGCCGCCCGCGCAGTCGATCCGGATGCACAACGAGAACAGCTACACCCTGACCTTCCCCGGCCGGCTGCTCTTCGCCTGCCTGACGGCCCCGGAGGAGGGCGGCGCCACCCCGACGGCCGACGTCCGCAAGGTCCTCGCCGGGCTGCCCGCGCACCTGGCGGAGCGCGGGCGCTCCTCCGGCTGGACGCTCACCCGCACCTACTCCGACTACGTCTCGCTCGGCTGGCGGACCGCCTTCGGCACCGAGGACCGCGCCGACGTCGAGCAGTACTGCCGCGAGAACGGCATCTCCTGGGAGTGGCTGCCGGACGGCAACCTGCGCACCAGCCAGTTGCGCCCGGCCACCGTCCACCACCCGCACACCGACGAGGAGGTCTGGTTCAACCACCTGGCCTTCTGGAACGAGTGGTCGCTCGACCCGGACATCCGGGAGGCCATGGTCGACGAGTTCGGCGCGGACGGCCTGCCGTTCAACACCGGTTTCGGCGACGGCGAACCGCTCCCGCGGGAGGACGTGGACGCGCTCAACGCCGCGTACGAGGCCGCGACCGTCCGCGAGACCTGGCAGGTCGGCGACGTGATGCTGGTGGACAACGTGCTCTGTGCGCACGGCCGCGACCCGTTCCGTGGCGACCGGAAGATCGTCGTCGCGATGGGCCGGCCGGTCGACGTCCTGGACTGCCGACCCGGCGTGCTGCCCACCACCGCCGTCCCGGCCTGAGGCCGCCACCCATTTCCCACGCCGTGACGTGAGCAGACGTGAGTAGAGGAAGCACCGTGATCCCGGTTTCGTACGCACAGCAGCGGCTCTGGCTGGTCGACCAGATCGAAGGGCCGACCGCGCTCTACAACCTGCCGTTCGCGGTCCGGCTGCGCGGTGCGCCGGACACCGCCGCGCTGCGCGCCGCGACGGCGGACGTGGTCGCCCGGCACGAGGCCCTGCGCACGGTGTTCCCGGTGGTCGGGGGAGTCCCGGTGCAGCGGATCCTGCCGTCCGCGCAGGCGTCGATCGCCTTCGAGACGGTGGACTGCGCACCGGGACCGGACGGCGGGGACTACCCCGCCGTGCTGGACCGGGCCGCCGCCCGCACCTTCGACCTGGCGGCCGAACTCCCCCTCAGGGTCACGGTCTTCTCGCTCTCGCCCACCGAGCACGTGCTGCTCGTCGTGCTCCACCACATCGCCGGTGACGGCTGGTCGCTCGGCCCCCTGCTGCGCGACCTCGCCACCGCCTACCGGGCCCGGCTGGCCGGCTCCGCCCCCGCCTGGGAGCCGCTGCCGGTCCAGTACGCCGACTACACCCTCTGGCAGCGCGAGCTGCTCGGCGAGGAGTCGGACCCCGAGAGCCTGATGGCCCGTCAACTCGACTACTGGAGAGGAGTCCTGTCCGGTCTCCCGGAGGAACTGGAGCTCCCGGCCGACCGCCCCCGGCCCCCCGTCCCGACCGGCGCCGCCGACGCCGTCCCGTTCGTCTACGGCGCCGACCTGCACGCCGCGCTGGCCGATCTGGCGCGCCGCCACCGGTCCACCCTGTTCTCCGTCCTCCAGGCCGGTCTGGCCGCCCTGTTCACCCGCCTCGGCGCCGGCACCGACATCCCGCTCGGCACCGGCGTGGCCGGCCGCTCCGACGAGGCGCTGAACGACCTGGTCGGCTTCTTCGTCAACACGCTCGTCCTGCGCACCGACACCTCCGGGGACCCGACCTTCGCCGAACTCCTCGGCCGGGTCCGGGAGTCCCAGCTCGACGCGTTCTCCCACCAGGACGTTCCGTTCGAGCGGCTGGTCGAGGAGGTCAACCCGACCCGCGTGCTCGGCCGCCACCCGCTCTTCCAGACCCTGCTGGTCCTGCAGAACCACGAGGAGGGCGAACTCGGCCTGCCCGGGCTGGAGTCGGAGCCCGAGCCGCTCGGCCTGCGGGTGGCGAAGTTCGACCTCAACATCGGCATCACCGAACGGCACGGCCCGGACGGCGCCCCCGCGGGCCTCACCGGCTCGGTCGAGTACGCGGCCGACCTCTACGACCGGGCCACCGTCGCCGCCCTGTTCGAGCGGCTCGGCCGGCTGCTCGCCGCCGCGGCGGCCGACCCCGCGGCCCCGATCGGCGCCCTCGACGTCCTCGGCCCCGAGGAGCGCACCCTCCTGGTCGACACCTGGAACGCCACCGCCGCCCCGGTCCGGACCGGCTCCCTGCCCGCCCTGTTCGCGGCGCAGGCCGCCCGCACCCCCGACGCGGTCGCGCTCGCCCACGACGGCGGCACCGTCGGCTACGCCGAGCTCGACGCCCGCGCCAACCGGCTCGCCCACCACCTGATCGCCCGCGGCGTCGGCCCCGAGTCCCCGGTCGCCCTGCTGATGGAGCGCTCGGTCGACCTGGTCGTCGCCACCCTCGCCGTGCTCAAGGCCGGCGGCTGCTACGTCCCGATGCACGCCGGCCTGCCGCCCGAGCGGATGGCCGCCCTGCTCGCCGACACCGGCGCCCCCGTCCTGCTCACCGACCGCGCGGACCCGGGCTTCCCGCACACCGCCGCCGTGGTCCGGCCCGGCGACGGGCGCGACGCCCCCGACCACGACCCGGGCCTGCCCGTCCACCCCGACCGGCTCGCCTACGTGATGTTCACCTCCGGCTCCACCGGCACCCCCAAGGGCGTCGCCGTCCGCCACCGCGACGTCGTCGACCTCGCCGCCGACCGCCGCTGGCAGGACGGCCGGCACGAGCGGATCCTGCTGCACTCCCCGCACGCCTTCGACGCCGCCACCTACGAACTGTGGACGCCCCTGCTGAACGGGGGCACGGTGGTGGTCGCCCCGCCCGGCACCCTGGACGCCGCCGCCCTGCACGCCGTCGCCACCCGGCACGACGTGACCGCCGTCTTCCTGACCAAGGCGCTCTTCGACCTGGTCGCCGAGCAGGCCCCCGAGACCTTCACCGCCCTGCGCACCGTCTGCACCGGCGGCGAGGCGGCCTCCGGCACCCTGCTGCGCCGCGTCCTCGACCGCTGCCCCGACCTGCTGCTCGCCCACGTCTACGGCCCCACCGAGGCCACCACGTTCGCCACGTTCCACCACCTCGCCCCCGCCGACCTGGCAGGCCCCCGCGCACCGATCGGCGGCCCGCTCGACAACATGCGCGCCCACGTCCTGGACGCGCGGCTGCAGCCCGTCCCGGCCGGTGTCCCCGGCGAGCTGTACGTCGCCGGGGCCGGCCTGGCCCGCGGCTACTGGCGCCGGCCCGCGCTGACCGCCGAGCGGTTCGTCGCCGACCCCTTCACGCCGGGGGAGCGGATGTACCGCACCGGTGACCTGGTGCGCCGCCGGGCCGACGGCGCGGTCGAGTTCCTCGGCCGGATCGACGGCCAGGTCAAGATCCGCGGCTTCCGGATCGAGCTCGGCGAGATCGAGGCGGTGCTCTCCCGCCACCCCGCCGTCCGGCAGGTCGTCGTGATCGCCCGCGAGGACCGCCCCGGTGACACCCGGCTGGTCGGCTACTGCGCCGCCGCCCCGGACGGCGCGTCCGGACTCGCCGCCGAGCTCAGGCAGTTCGCCGCCGGGACGCTCCCCGCGTACATGGTCCCGTCCGCCGTCGTCGTGCTCCCCGCCCTGCCGCTCAACGCCAACGGCAAGGTCGACCGGCGCGCCCTGCCCGCCCCCGACCTCGCCGCCGACACCGCGGGCCGCGCCCCGCGCGACGACCGCGAGCGCGCCCTCTGCGCACTCTTCGGCGAGATCCTCGGCATCGACGGCATCACCGTCGACGACGACTTCTTCGAACTCGGCGGCCACTCCCTGCTCGCCACCCGCCTGGTCGGCCGGGCCCGCACCGAACTCGGCGCGGAACTCGCCATCGGCGACCTCTTCCGGGCGCCGACCGTGGCCGCCCTCGCCGCCCGCCTCGCCGCCGGGCCGAGCGGCCCGACCGGGCCCGCCGCCGCCACCGCCTCCGTCGGCCGTGCCGGGTCCGCAGGGTCCGCCGCCGGCCCCGCCCGGATCGTGCTGGGCCGGGAGGAGCGCCCCGAACGGCTGCCGGTGTCCTTCGCCCAGCGCCGCCTCTGGTTCCTCGGCCGGGCCGAGGGCCCCGCCGCCACCTACAACGTGACCCTCGCCCTGCGGCTGACCGGCCCGCTCGACCCGGCCGCCCTCGAACGCGCCCTCGGCGACGTCGTCGACCGGCACGAGGCCCTGCGCACCGTCTTCGGCGAGCACGACGGCGTCCCCCACCAGCGGGTGCTGCCCGCCCCGCCCGGCCCGCTGCTCACCGTCACCGACCGCCCGGTCGACGAACTCACCGGCCACACCTTCGACCTGGCCGCCGACGTCCCGCTGCACGCCTACCTGCGGCCCGAAGGCGCGGACGAGCACGTCCTGCTGCTGGTCCTGCACCACATCGCCGGCGACGGCTGGTCGCTGCGGCCGCTCTTCCACGACCTCACCGAGGCCTACACGGCCCGGCTCGGCGGCGAACGGCCGGTCCAGGAACCGCTGCCGGTCCAGTACGCCGACTACACCCTCTGGCAGTACCGGCTGCTCGGCTCCGACACCGACCCGCACAGCCCGCTCGGCCGTCAGCTCGCCCACTGGCGCGAGGCCCTGGCCGGCCTGCCGGACGAGCTGCCGCTCCCCGCGGACCGCCCCCGCCCGCCCGTCGCCACCCACCGCGGCGACGTCGTCCCGCTGGAGCTGGACGCGACCCTCCACGCCCGGCTGGCCGCCCTGGCCACCGCGCACGGGGCGACCCTGTTCATGGTGCTCCAGGCCGCGTACGCCACCCTGCTGCACCGCTTCGGCGCCGGCGACGACCTGCCGATCGGCACCCCGCTGGCCGGCCGCCTCGACGAGGCCCTCGACGACCTGGTCGGCTTCTTCGCCAACACCCTGGTGCTGCGCACCGACCTCGCCGGCCGCCCCACCTTCGCCGAGCTGCTGGCCCGCGTCCGGGAGGCCGACCTCGCCGCCTACGCGCACCAGGACGTGCCGTTCGAGCGCCTGGTCGAGGAGCTGAACCCGGCCCGCACGCTGGCCCGCCACCCGCTCTTCCAGGTGATGATCGCCTTCGACAACACCACCGGCGGCGGAGGTCCGGAGTTCCCGGGCACCCGCACCGCCTACGAGCCGCTCGGCCTGCCGACCACCGCCTTCGACCTCACCCTCAACCTCTCCGAACGCCATCACCCGGACGGCGCCCCGGCGGGGCTGGAAGGCGGCCTGGAGTTCGCCACCGACCTCTTCGACCGGAGCACCGCCGAGCGGCTCGCCGCCGCCCTCACCGCGATCCTCGCCCAGGTCGCCGAGCGCCCGGACCTCCCGGTCGCCGAGCTGGACGTGCTCGGCGAGGCCGGCCGGGCGGCCCTGGCCGACTGGCACGGCACCGCCCGCCCGGGGCCGGACGCCCTCGTCCCCGACGGCCTCGCGCCCGACGCCCTCGTCCCGGCCGTCTTCGAGGACCGGGCGGCCCGCACGCCGGAGCTCACCGCCCTGGTCTTCCGGGACACCCGGCTGACCTACGCCGAGCTGAACGCCCGCGCCAACCGCCTCGCGCACGGCCTGCGGGCCGCCGGCGTCGGCCCCGAGTCGGTGGTCGCCCTCGCGCTGCCCCGGTCGGCCGAGTCGGTGGTCGCCCTGCTCGCCGTGCTCAAGGCCGGTGCCGCCTTCCTGCCGCTGGACGCCGACTACCCCCGCGACCGGATCGCCTACCTGCTCGCCGACGCCCGCCCGGCGGCCGTCCTCACCACCGACGACTGGCCGCTGCCCGAGGTGCTGGACGGCCTGCCCGTCCTGCCCGCCGCCCCGGAGGCGTGGGCCGACCGGCCCGCCGGTGACCTTCCGGCCACGGCCGGCCCCGAGAACGCCGCGTACGTCATCTACACCTCCGGCTCCACCGGCCGCCCCAAGGGCGTCGTGGTCCGCCACGCCGGCTTCGCCAACCTGCTCGCCTTCCACCGCACCGAGACCGTCACCGTCGCCGAACAGGCCCGCCCCGGTCGGCGGTTCACCTTCGCCCAGACCGCCTCGCTGTCCTTCGACACGTCACTCGAAGCGCTGCTCTGGATGGTCGCCGGCCACGAGCTGCACGTACTGGACGACGACCTGCGCCGCGACGCCGCCGCCGTCGTCCGCCACCTCGCGCGCACCGGGGCCGACGTCCTCGACATCACCCCCGGCCACGCCGAACGGCTGGTCGAGGAGGGCCTGCTCACCGTCTGCCCGCCCGCCCTCGTGATGGTCGGCGGCGAGGCCCTCGGCCAGTCCCTCTGGAGCGTCCTCGCCGCCGCCCCCGACACCGCCGTCCTCAACGTGTACGGCCCCACCGAGTGCACCGTCGACGCGCTGTACCACCGGCTCACCGCCGACGGCCGCCCGCTGATCGGCCGCCCGCTGCCCAACCTCCGCGCGTACGTCCTCGACGGGCAGCTGAACCCGGTGCCCGTCGGCGTCCCCGGTGAGCTGTACCTGGCGGGGGTGGGCCTGGCCCGCGGCTACCTCGGCCGCCCGGGCCTGACCGCCGAGCGCTTCGTCGCCGATCCCTTCGGCGCAGCGGCGGGAGCGGCGGGGGAGCGCATGTACCGCACCGGCGACCTCGCCCGCCGCCGCCCCGACGGCCGGGTCGAGTACCTGGGCCGCACCGACCACCAGGTCAAGGTGCGCGGCTTCCGGATCGAACCCGGCGAGATCGAGACCACTCTCACCGCCCACCCCGACGTGCTGCGCGCCGCCGTGCTGCCCCACCGGGACGGCGCGGCCGGCACCCGGCTGGTCGCCTACGTGGTCGGCACGCCGCAGCTCGACCCGGCCGCGCTGCGCGCCCACGCGGCCGCCGCCCTGCCCGACTACATGGTCCCGGCCGCCTTCGTGACCCTGGACGCGCTGCCGCTCAACGTCAACGGCAAGCTCGACCGGGCCGCCCTGCCCGCCCCCGACTTCGCCGCCGCGACCGGGGGCCGGGCCGCCCGGACGGCGCGCGAGGAGATTCTCTGCGGGCTGTTCGCCGAGGTCCTCGGCCTGGCGGAGGTCACCGTCGACGACGACTTCTTCGCCCTCGGCGGCCACTCGCTGCTCGCCACCAAGCTGCTCAGCCGGGTCCGCACCGCGCTCGGCGCCGAGCTGGGGATCCGGGACGTCTTCGAGGCCCCGACCGTGGCGGGCCTGGACCGGCGGCTGGACGGCTCCGACGCCCGGCCGGCCCTGACGGCCGGCGAGCGCCCGGAGCGGCTGCCGCTCTCCTTCGCGCAGCAGCGGCTCTGGCTGATCGACCGGATGGAGGGCCCGAGCGCCCTCTACAACATGCCGCTCGCGCTGCGCCTCACCGGAGCACTGGACCCGACCGCCCTCGAAGCGGCCCTCGGCGACCTGGCGGCCCGGCACGAGAGCCTGCGCACCGTCATCGCGGAGCAGGACGGTGAGCCCCACCAGCGGATCCTCACCCCCGCCGAGGCGCCCCTGCGGGTCGAACTCCTCGACTGCGCGCCCGGGGCCGTCGACGCCGAGGTCGACCGGGCGGCCCGCCGCCCCTTCGACCTGGCCGCCGAGCCGCCCGTCCGCGTCACCCTGCTGCGGATCGCCCCCGAGGACCACGTCCTGGTGGTGGCGCTGCACCACATCGCCGGGGACGGCTGGTCGATGGGCCCGCTGCTGCGCGACCTCGCCGAGGCGTACGCCGCCCGCCGCGACGGCGAGCCTCCCGCGTGGCGTCAACTCCCCGTCCAGTACGCCGACTACGCGCTGTGGCAGCGTGCCCTGCTCGGGGACGAGACCGACCCGGAGAGCCTCGCCGCCGGTCAACTCGCCTACTGGCGCGCGACCCTGGCAGACCTCCCGGAGGAGCTGGCCCTCCCGGCGGACCGCCCGCGCGGCGCCCGCGCCGATCACCGAGGCGACCGGGTGGCCATGCCGATCGACGCCGAACTGCACCGGGCGCTGGTCGCGTTGTCGCGCGAGCACCGGGTCACGATGTTCATGACCCTCCAGGCGGGCCTGGCAGCCCTGCTCACCCGGCTCGGCGCCGGTACCGACGTGCCGATCGGCTCGGTCGTCGCCGGCCGCTCGGACGAGGCGCTGGACGACCTGGTCGGCTTCTTCGTCAACACGCTCGTCCTGCGCACCGACACCTCCGGCGACCCGACCTTCACCGAACTCCTCGGCCGGGTCCGGGAGACCGGCCTCGGCGCCTACGCCCACCAGGACGTGCCGTTCGAGCGGCTGGTCGAGGAGCTCAACCCCACCCGTTCGCTGGCCCGCCACCCGCTCTTCCAGGTGGCGATGGTCCTGCAGTCCACCGAGGAGGCCGAGCCGGAGCTGGCCGGCCTGCGGGCCGAGTCGCTGCCGGCCGGCACCGGAGTCGCCAAGTTCGACCTGAACGTGACGCTGGAGGAGTTCTTCGGCCCCGACGGCGCGCCCGCCGGACTGGACTGCGCGATCGACTACGCCACCGACCTGTTCGACCGCGAGACGGTCGAGTCGATCGCCGCCCGCTTCGGCCGGCTGCTGGCGGCCGTGGTCGAGCGGCCGGGGCAGCGGATCGGCCGCGCCGACCTGCTGGCCGAGGGCGAGCGCGCCGAACTGCTCGGCGGCGCCCGGCCGTCGCCCGCCGACCGGCCGCTCGTCCCGGCCGTCTTCGAGGACCGGGCGGCCCGCACGCCGGAGCTCACCGCCCTGGTCTTCCGGGGCGCCCGGCTGACCTACGCCGAACTCGACGCCCGCGCCAACCGTCTCGCCCACGGCCTGACGGCGGCCGGCCTCGGCCCGGAGTCGCTGGTCGCGCTGGCCCTGTCCCGGTCGGCGGACACGGTGGTCGCCCGGCTCGCGGTGCTCAAGGCCGGCGCCGCCTTCCTGCCGCTGGACGCCGACCACCCCCTCGACCGCACCGCCCACATGCTGGCCGACGCCCGCCCGGCGGTCGTCCTCACCGACGCGGCCTGGCCGCTGCCGGAGGCCCTGGACGGCTTCCCGCAGCTCCGTACCGACGAGCACCTGTGGGCCGGGCAGCCCGCCGACGCCCTCCCCGCCCGGGTCGGGCCGTCCGACGCCGCCTACGTCATCTACACCTCCGGTTCCACCGGCCGCCCCAAGGGCGTGGTGGTGAGCCACGGCTCGATCGCCGCCCTGCTGGCCGCGCACCGGGCCGACACCTTCGGCGACGTCGAGCGGCGGCACGGCCGGCTCCGCGCCGCACTGACCGCCTCGCTCTGCTTCGACGCCTCCTGGGACAGCCTGCTCTGGATGGTCGCCGGCCACGAACTGCACCTGATCGACGACGAGCTGCGCCGCGAACCCGCCGCGCTGGTCCGCCACCTCCGGCAGACGGGCGTCGATGTCGTCAACGTCACCCCGTCCTACGCCGAACAGCTCCTGGACGAGGGCCTGTTGGACGAGCTCCTGCCGGGCGGGGGCCTGCCGGGCGAGGTCCCGCCGGGCGCGCCGGCGCCGCGGGTGCTGCTGCTCGGCGGCGAGGCCGTCGGCCAGTCGCTCTGGACCAGGCTGCGGGAGGCCCCCGCCACCGCCGCGTACAACCTGTACGGGCCCACCGAGTGCACCGTCGACGCCCTGATCCAGGCGTTCGCCGACTCGGACCGCCCGTCGCTGGGGCGGACCGTCCTCGGGACTCGGGCGTACGTGCTGGACGAGCACCTGAACCCGGTGCCCGTCGGCGTCCCCGGCGAGCTGTACCTCGCCGGGGCGGGCCTGGCCCGCGGCTACCTCGGCCGCCCGGGGCTGACCGCCGAGCGCTTCGTCGCCGACCCCTTCGCCGCCGACCCCTTCGCCGCGGGGGCGGGCGCGGCGGGGGAGCGGATGTACCGCACCGGCGACCTGGTCCGCCGCACCCGCGACGGCCGGGTCGAGTACCTCGGCCGCACCGACCACCAGGTCAAGGTGCGCGGCTTCCGCATCGAACTCGGCGAGATCGAGCAGGTGCTCGCCCGCCACGAGACCGTCCGTCAGGCCGTCGTCACCCTGCACGAGAGCGCCGACGGGGACCGCCGCCTCGTCGCCCACTGCGCGACGGCCGCGCCCGGCACCGAACTCGCCCTCGAACTGCGCCGGTTCGCCGCCGAGTCGCTGCCCGCCCACATGGTGCCGTCCGCCGTCGTCACCCTCGACACGCTGCCGCTGACCGGCAGCGGCAAGATCGACCGCCGCGCCCTGCCCGACCCGGACTTCGGGCTCTTCGCCGGCGGCCGGGCCGCCCGCACCGCCCGCGAGGAACTGCTCTGCGGCCTCGTCGCCGAGGTCCTCGGGCTGCCGACCGTCTCGATCGACGACGACTTCTTCGCCCTCGGCGGCCACTCGCTGCTCGCGATGAAGCTGGTCAGCCGGGTCCGTTCGGCGCTCGGCGCCGAGCTGGGGATCCGGGACGTCTTCGAGGCCCCGACCGTGGCGGGCCTGGACCGGCGGCTGGACGGCTCCGACGCCCGGCCGGCCCTGACGGCCGGCGAGCGCCCGGAGCGGCTGCCGCTCTCCTTCGCCCAGCGACGGCTCTGGCTGATCGACCGGATGGAGGGCCCGAGCGCCCTCTACAACCTCCCGATCGCGCTGCGCCTCACCGGAGCACTGGACCCGACCGCCCTCGAAGCGGCCCTCGGCGACCTGGCGGCCCGGCACGAGAGCCTGCGCACACGTGTCACCGAGCAGGACGGCGAGCCCCACCAGTGGATCGTTCCGCCCACCGGGGCCCACGTCCCGTTCGACCGCCACCCCGCCCCGCCCGCCGACCCCGCCGCCGCCGTGGCCGCCTGCGCCGCGATCCCCTTCGACCTGGCCGCCGACCTCCCGGTCCGCGCCCACCTGCTCCCGCTCGCCCCGGACGAGCACCTGCTCGTCCTCGTCCTCCACCACATCGCCGGGGACGGCTGGTCGATGGGCCCGCTGCTGCGCGACCTCGCCGAGGCGTACGCCGCCCGCCGCGACGGCTCGGCCCCCGGGTGGCGTCAACTCCCCGTCCAGTACGCCGACTACGCGCTGTGGCAGCGCGCCCTGCTCGGGGACGAGACCGACCCCGGGAGCCGCGCCGCCGGTCAACTCGCCTACTGGCGCAAGACCCTGGCGGACCTCCCGGAGGAGCTCGCGCTCCCGGTGGACCGCCCCCGCCGCGCCGACAGCGGCCACCGCGGCGACCGCGTGGTCCTCCCGCTGGGCGCCGAACTGCACCGGGCGCTGGTCGCGTTGTCGCGCGAGCACCGGGTCACGATGTTCATGACCCTCCAGGCGGGCCTGGCGGCGCTGCTCACCCGGCTCGGCACCGGTACCGACGTGCCGATCGGCTCGGTCGTCGCCGGCCGCACCGACGAGGCGCTGGACGACCTGGTCGGCTTCTTCGTCAACACCCTCGTCCTGCGCACCGACACGTCCGGCGACCCGGCCTTCGCCGAGCTGCTCCACCGCGTCCGGGAGGCCCAACTCGACGCCCACGCCCACCAGGACGTGCCGTTCGAGCGACTCGTCGAGGAGCTCAACCCCACCCGTTCGCTGGCCCGCCACCCGCTCTTCCAGGTGATGCTGCTGCTCCAGGGCGGCACGCCGGGCGGCGCCGGGGACGCACCGCTCGACCTGGCCGGCCTGCCGGCCACCGTCGAACCGGTCGGCGGGTACGAGGCGAAGTTCGACCTCTCCGTCGGTATGGGGGAGTCCTTCGACGCCGACGGCGCGCCCGCCGGACTGGAGTGCGCGATCGACTTCGCGACCGACCTGTTCGACCGGGAGACCGTCGAGTCGATCGCCGTCCGCTTCGGCCGGCTGCTGGCCGCGGTGGCCGCCCGCCCCGAACAGTCCATCGGCCGCGCCGACCTGCTCTCCGCCGCCGAGCGCGCGGAACTCCTCACCGGAGCGGCGGCGCCGCCGGCCGAGTCGCCGCTGCTGCCGGACGCCTTCGCGGCCCTGGCGGCCCGGACGCCGGACGCGACCGCCCTGGTCTCCGGGAGGACCCGGCTGACCTTCGCCGAGCTGGACGCGCTCGCGGACCGGCTGGCCGACCGCCTGGTCGCGGCGGGCGCCGGCCCCGAGTCGGTGGTCGCCCTGGCGCTGCCGCGGTCCGCCGAGACGGTGGTCGCCGTGCTCGCCGTCCTCAGGTCCGGCGCCGCCTCGCTCCCGCTGGACGCCGAGTACCCGGCCGACCGGACCGCCGCCATGCTCGCCGACGCCGCGCCCGCGCTCGTCCTCACCGACGACCGCTGGCCGCTGCCCGAACTGCTGGACGGCCTGGCCACCCTCTGCCCCGGCCCGGCGGACGGCCCCGCCGCCGCCCGCGCTGCCGCCGAGCGGACGGCCGCCCCCCGCACCCCGGCCCCCCGGACCCCGGCCCCCCGCGCCCCCCGCGCCACCGCCGGGGACGCCGCGTACGTCGTCTACACCTCCGGTTCCACCGGCCGCCCCAAGGGCGTGGTGGTGAGCCACGGCTCGATCGCCGCCCTGCTCGCCTCGCACCGGGCCCCGACCGGCCCGATCGGCGCGGCCGAGCGCGCCCACGGCCGCCTGCGCGTCGCCCTCACCGCCTCGCTCTGCTTCGACGCCTCCTGGGACGGCCTGCTCTGGCTGGTCGCCGGCCACGAACTGCACCTGCTCGGGGACGACGTCCGCCGCGACGCCGCCGCCCTCGTCCGGCACGTCCGGGCCGAGCGCGTCGACGTCCTGGAGATCACCCCCTCCTACGCCGAACAGCTGCTCGACGAGGGCCTGTTGGCCGCGCCGGCGCCGCGGGTGCTGCTGCTCGGCGGCGAGGCCGTCGGCCAGTCGCTCTGGACCAGGCTGCGGGAGGCCCCCGCCACGGCCGCGTACAACCTGTACGGGCCCACCGAGTCCACCGTCGACGCGCTCACCCAGCCGTTCGCCGACACCGATCGCCCCGCGCTGGGGCGGACCGTCCTCGGGACTCGGGCGTACGTGCTGGACGAGCACCTGAACCCGGTGCCCGTCGGCGTCCCCGGCGAGCTGTACCTCGCCGGGGCGGGCCTGGCCCGCGGCTACCTCGGCCGCCCGGGCCTGACCGCCGAGCGCTTCGTCGCCGACCCCTTCGCCGCAGGCGTGGGCGCGCCGGGGGAGCGGATGTACCGCACCGGCGACCTGGTCCGCCGCACCCGCGACGGCGCCCTCGCCTACCTGGGCCGCACCGACCAGCAGATCAAGATCCGCGGCTTCCGCGTCGAACCCGGCGAGATCGAGCACGTGCTCTCCCGTCACCCACGCGTCCACGCCGCCACCGTGACGGCCCGCGAGGACGGCGCCGCCGGCCCCCGCCTGGTCGCCTACGTGGTCGCCGACGGCGGATCCGCCGCGCGGGGAACCGGCCGGGACACCGGCCCGGGAGCCACGCCCGACACCCCCCTCGACCCGGCCGAGCTGCGGGCCTTCACCGCCGAGTCGCTGCCCGCCCACATGGTCCCGTCCGCCGTCGTGCTCCTCGACGCGCTGCCGCTGACCGCCGCCGGCAAGGTCGACCTCCGCGCCCTGCCCGCCCCGGACTTCGCCGCCTCGCCCACCGGACGCCCGCCCCGCACCCCGCGCGAGGAACGGCTCTGCGGCCTCTTCGCGGAGGTCCTGGGACTGCCCGGCGTCTCCGTCGACGACGGCTTCTTCGACCTCGGCGGCCACTCGCTGCTCGCCATGAAGCTGCTGGGCCGGATCCGCACCGCCTTCGGCACCGACCTCGGGATGCGGGCCCTCTTCGAGGCCCCCACCGTCGCGGGCCTGGCCCGCCGCCTGGACGCGGCGGACGGCCCGTCGGCCGCCGCCGGCGCCCCCGGCGCCCCGGACCCCGCCGACGCCCTCGACGTGCTGCTCCCGCTCCGCGCCGGCGGCAGCAGGGCCCCGCTGTTCTGCGTCCACCCCGCCGCGGGCATCAGCTGGGTCTACTCGGGCCTGCTGCGCCACCTCGGCCCCGACCGCCCGGTCTACGGCCTCCAGGCCCGCGGCCTGCGCGGCGGCTCCCCGGCTGCCGTCACCGAGATCGCCGAGGACTACGTGCGCGAGCTGCGCACCGTCCAGCCCGAGGGCCCGTACCACCTGCTCGGCTGGTCCTTCGGCGCGGTCGTCGCCCAGGCGATGGCCGTCCGGCTCCAGGCCGACGGCGCCGAGGTCGCGCTGCTCGCCCTCCTCGACGGCGTGCCGGCCGACCCCGCCGGGTACGCGGACGCCCCGCCGTCCGACGACCCCGTCGACACCCTCGCCGAGCTGCTCGTCTCGCTCGGCTACGACCCGGCCGACGGACGCGGGCAGGCCGACCTCACCGCGCTGCTCGGCGAGGCCGCCGGCGTCCTGCCCGACGTCTTCGAACACCACCGCAAGCTGATGGCCGAACACGTGCCGGACCGCTACCGGGGCGACGCCGTCTTCTTCGGCGCCACCCTCGACAAGCCCGCGGACTGGCCCTACGAGGCGGCCTGGCGGCCGTACGTGGACGGCCGCGTCACGCTCCACCGCATCGCCTGCGAGCACGGCGCCATGACACAGCCCGACCCCGTCGCACGGATCGCTGCCGTGCTGGCCGAGAAGCTTGGAGAGTGACCCCGTCATGACCACCACTGTCTCCGTCCCGCCGCCCGTGGCGGACCCGCCGAGGAGGAGCCGCTGGGGCCTCTGGGCGCAGGGCGACTTCCGCAAGCTCTGGATCGGCGAGACGACCAGCGGCCTCGGCACCGCCGTCGGCAACGTCGCGCTCGCCCTGGTCGCCGTCGTGACCCTCGACGCCTCCCCGTTCATGGTCGGCGTGCTGACCGCCTCCGCCTGGGTGCCCTGGCTCTTCCTCGGTCTGCTGGCCGGCGCCTGGGTGGACCGCTGGCCCCGGCTGAAGGTGATGCTGGTCTGCGACCTGCTGTTGCTGCTGCTGTTCGGCAGCGTGCCGGTGGCGGGCTGGTTCGACGCCCTGACCATGGCCCAGCTGGTGGCGGTGGCGCTGCTGGCCGGTGCGGTCAAGGTGTTCTTCTCCACCGCCTACGGCGCCGTCCTGCCCGCGCTGGTCGCCAAGCAGGACCTGCTGGAGGCCAACGTCAAGCTGCGCTCGGGGGACTCCGCGGCGGAGATCGCCGGGCCGGGTCTGGCGGGCCTGCTCTCCCAGGTGTTCGGCGCGGCCAGCGGGCTGCTCGCCGACTCGGTCACCTACCTGGTGTCGGCGCTCTGCGTGGGCACCATCAAGGCCGAGGAGACGCCGCCGCCGGTCTCCGAACGGCGCGGCATCCTGCGGGAGATCGGCGAGGGCGTCCGCTTCCTGGCGCACGACCCGTACCTCCGCACGCTGGCGACCTTCGGTGCCGTCGGCAACCTCGGGCTGAACGGCATCCAGGCGGTGCAGACGGTCTTCCTGGTCCGCAGCGTGGGGGTGACGCCCGGTGGGATCGGCATGGTCTTCGCGGTGGTGTCGATCGGCGGCCTGGCCGGTGCGGCGCTGGCCGGGCGGATCGCCCGGCGGTTCGGCACGGCGCGCGGGCTGCTGCTCTGCGAACTGGTCGCCGCGCCGTTCATCCTCCTGCTGCCGTTGGCCGGCGAGCAGCTGCCGCTCGCGGCGAGCGCCGTCGCCTGGTCGGTCGCGGTCTGCGGGGTGATCGCCGGGAACGTCATCGCCGGCAGCTTCTACCAGTCGTACTGCCCGCCCGAGATGATCGGCCGGATCCGGGCCAGCGCCTCGACCGTGAACTTCAGTGCCATCCCGGTGGGCGCCCTGCTCGGCGGCTGGCTGGGCGAGGTGCTCGGTGCCCGCACCACCATCTGGATCATGGCGGGCGTGCTGCTGTCGGCCGGCGCGGTGCTGCTGGCCGGCCCCCTGCGCGGCCTGCGGAACTTCCCCGAGCGACCCGCTGACTCCTGACCCGCCCCCGGCGGACCCTCACCCCCGGTCTCCCCGGTCTCCTCACCTCCCTCACCTCCCTCACTTCCCGGAGCCCCGCCATGACCCGCACCTCCCGCCCGCGCCGCTACCTGATGTGCCGTCCGACCCACTTCGAGGTCAGCTACGCGATCAACCCCTGGATGGATCCGGCCAAGCCGGTCGACACCGGCCTCGCCGTCGCCCAGTGGGAGCGGCTGTACGAGCTCTACGGCGAGCTCGGTCACCGGGTCGACCTGATCGACCCGCTGCCCGGCCTGCCCGACATGGTGTACGCGGCGAACGGTGCGACCGTCGTCGACGGCCGGGTGCTCGGTGCCCGGTTCCGCAACGTCGAGCGTGCCGCCGAGGGCCCGGCCTACCTGGAGTGGTTCCGCGCGAACGGCTTCACGACGCACGACCCGGAGCACGTCAACGAGGGCGAGGGCGACCTGCTGCTGACCGGCGGCCACCTGCTGGCCGGACGGGGCTTCCGCAGCGAGTCCGCAGGGCACGCGGAGGCGCAGGAGTTCCTCGGCCGGCCGGTGATCGGCCTGGACCTCGTCGACCCGCGCTTCTACCACCTCGACACCGCGCTGAGCGTGCTCGACGGCGACGAGGTCATGTACTACCCGGGCGCCTTCTCCGCGGGTAGCCGGGCGGTGCTGCGGCGGCTGTTCCCGGACGCGGTGCTGGTGGAGGAGGCGGACGCGGCGGTGTTCGGGCTCAACGCGATCAGCGACGGCCTGCACGTGGTGCTGCCGGAGGCCGCGACCGGGGTGGCGGCCCGGCTGCGGGAGCGCGGCTTCCGGCCGATCGGGGTGGACCTCTCCGAGCTGTTCAAGGGCGGCGGCAGCGTGAAGTGCTGCACCCTGGAGATCCGCCCCTAGAGCGTGCTGCGGCCACCGGGACCCGGCCCGCCCCCGCCCGCCCCCGCCCGCTCTCGGCGATGGGCGACCGGATCGAGGACAGGATCGACGACCGGATCAACGACCGGATCGACGACGGTGATCGACGCACGGTGCTCGTGCGTCGATCTGCCGTTGAACGCGCCTTGCCATGATGATTCCATCACCCCGGAAAACCCCTTCCCACCAGGGAAGACGCCCTAGGGAGCAGTCATGGCGAAGCGCTCGAACCACCGTCTCACCCGGATCCGCCTGGCCGCCGCCGGCCTCGGTCTGGCGATCGCCCTCGGTGCGGCGGGCACGGCGATGGCCGACGGTGCGACCGGCGCAGGCCAGGGCGGGGTGGTCACGACCACCCCGACCCCGACCCCGACCCCCACCGACGGCGGCGGGCACGGCGACTGGAACAGCACCGGCTCCTGACCCCCGTACCGGGCACGGCTCCCGCCGCCTCCCCGAGTGCAGAACCGTTTCTTCAACGGCCGTTGCTCCGCCCCCGCCCACACGGCACGGACGGCACGGACGGCCCCGAGCCCTCCGCCGCACCGGCGGCCGGCCGGCTCACGGCTCGACCAGCGCGAACGCGGGCTCCGTCAGCAGCACCGCCACCTGGGCGGCCTCAGGCAGCCCCAGGCGGGCGAAGATCTCGAACGCCTGCCGGAGCCTGACCCCCGCCTCCGCCCCGCGTCCGAGGTCCGCGAGCGAGCGGCCCAGCACCACCAGCGCCTGCGCCTGGTCCCGTTCCGCCCCCAGCTCCTCGCAGAGCACCAGGGCCTGCCCGGCGTGGTCCAACGCCTCGTCGGCCCGGCCGAGCGAGCGCAGACTGTCCGCCAACCGGTAGCGCGCGTGCGCGGCCCGGTCCCGCAGACCCGCGCCCAGCGCCACCGCCAGGCACTCGCCGAACCACGTGACCGCCTCCGCGTGCCGGCCCAGCGCGTGCAGCGCCAGCCCCAGCACGTAGAGGGTGTACGCGCGCCCCGGGTCGTCCTGCCGGGTGCGCAGCTCGGCGAGCACCTCGTGGCAGATGGCCACCGCCTCGTCCGCCCGTCCGCTGCGGACCCGCGCCAGCGCGGCGTTCACCGTCGTCACCAGGGCGCCGGAACGGTGTCCCAGCGCGTTGGCCAGCAGCAGCGCCTCGTCGTAGAGGTCGACCGCCTCGTCGTAGCGGCTGAGGAACTGGCAGATCAGGCCCAGGTCGTTCAGCGCCTGACGGAGGATCACCGTGTCCCCGGCGGCCCGCGCGGCCCCGGCCGCCTGCCGGGCCGCCGCCTCGGCCGCGTCCAGCCGGGTCGCGGCGAGGGCGACGTTCCCGCGCAGGAAGTGCGCGCGCCCCTCGGCCCGGACGTCCCGGTGCCGGGCCGCGGCCTCGGCCAGCGCGTCGGCGGTGGCTGCCAGCCGGCGGCTCGGCGGGGTGAGCACGAACGGGGTGAGCGCGATCAGCAGGTCGATCGCGGCCCGCAGCGCCGACCCGTCCGCCCCACCGTGGGCCGCCCCACCGTCCGAAGCAGCCGCCCCGCCCGCCGGAGTCGCTCCCGCCGGGGTCGCTCCCGCCTGCTCCGCGACCTGGGCCGCCAGGGCCACCGCGCCCGCCCGCTCCGCCGACGCCCACGCCCGCGCGGCGTCGTGGCCGGCCAGCGGAACGCCGGGGGAGCGGGCCGGGCCGAGCGCGCCGGCCGCCGGGTCGCCCGGCACCGCGTGCTGGAACGCGGTGCACGCCGTGGCCAGCAGGTGGTCCAGCAGGCGGTCCCGGGCGGCCACCACCTCGCCGTGGTCCCGGGCCGGCTCCGCACCCTCCGCCGGCCGCCGCCGGGCGAACGCCCGCAGCAGGTCGTGGTACCGGTACCGGCCCGGGAACGGCGACTCGACCATCGCCACGTCCACCAGCGCCTCCAGCAGGTCCTCGGCGTCGTACTCGTCGAGGTCCAGCAGCGCGGCGGCCGAGGCCAGGCCGATGTCCGGCCCGTCCACCGACGCGACCAGCCGGAACGCCCGGGCCTGGTCGGCGGTCAGCTGCCGGTAGCTCAGCTCGAAGGCCGCCGCCACCGCGAGGTCCCCGATCCGCAGCTCGTCGATCCGCCGCCGCTCCACCTGGAGGCGGCGGCTGAGCGTCTCCACCGTCCACCCGGGCCTGGCGGCCAGCCTGGCGGCCACGATCCGGACCGCCAGCGGCAGGTGGCCGCAGGCCACCACCAGCTCCCGCGCCGCGTCCTGTTCGGCGGCCAGCCGTTCGGCGCCGATGGTGCGGCCCAGCAGGTCCAACGCCTCGGCGGGCTGGAACACGTCCAGGTCGACCTGGACGGTGGCGGGCAGTCCGGCCGGCCGGGTGCGCCCGGTGGTGAGCACCGCGCAGCCGACCGCCCCCGGCAGCAGCGGCCGGATCTGTGCGGCGTCCTTCGCGTTGTCCAGCACCAGCAGCAGCCGTCGTCCGTCCACCACCGAGCGGAACAGCGCCGAGCGGGCGTCCAGCCCGTCCGGCACCGCGTCCGCCGCCACCCCGAGGGCCACCAGGAACCCGCTGAGCACCGCCTCCGGATCGGCCGGGACGGGGTCGGACCCGCGCAGGTCCACGTACAGCTGGCCGTCCGGGTAGGCGTCCCGGACCCGGTGCGCGACGTGCAGCGCCAGCGCGGTCTTGCCGACCCCGCCCATGCCGACCACGGTCGCGATCACCAGGGCCTGCGGGGAGGGCGAGCCCAGGGCCTCGTCCAGCACCCGGACCGGCGCCGTCCGCCCGGTGAAGTCGGCGGCGTCCGGCGGCAGCTGCGCGGGGCGGGGCGGCGCGGCGGCCGGTCGGGCCGTCGCGCGGGCCTCGCCCGTCTCCTCCGGCTCGCCCGCCCCGGCGGCGGCCTCGGGCCCGGTGCTCCCCGCCACCGCCGGGCCCGCCGGCTCCGGCGCGGCGGGTGCGGCCAGGGCCGGGTCCCCCTCCAGGATCCGCCGGTGCAGCTGCTCCAGCTCCGTGCCCGGCCCGACCCCCAGCTCCGCGAGGAAGAGCTGCCGCACGCCGCGGAACACCGCGAGTGCGTCGGCCTGCCGTCCGGCCTGGTACAGCGCGCGCATCAGCAGCTCGTAGGCCCGCTCGTGCAGCGGGTGCTCGGTGGTGAGCGCGGTCAGCTCCGGGATGCAGCGCGAGTGACGGCCCAGCGTCAGGTCCAGGCCGATCCGCTCCTCCAGGAGGGTCAGCCGCAGTTCCTCCAGCCGCTGCCGGTGCCGCTCCGCGAACGGACCGGGGATGCCGGCCAGCGGCTCGCCCTGCCACAGTTCCAGGGCCTGGTTGAGCAGGTCGCGGGCGCGCAGCGGGTCGGTCCGGGCCGTGCGCTCCGCCTCGGCGGCCAGCGACTCGGCCTCGGCCGCGTCCACCGCGAGCTTGGGCAGCACGAGGCGGTAGCCGTCGCCCATCGACACCAGGACGCTCGGTGCCTTGTCGTCGCCGCCCCGACCGCCGTCGGCGGGCCCGTCCGCGCCGCCGACGGTTCCCCCGTCGAGGATCTTCCGCCACCGCCACGCGTAGGTGCGCACGGTGGTCATCGCGGCGTTCGGGGGCTCCTCGCCCCAGAGCGCCGCGATCAGGTCGGTGGCGCTCGCCGAGTGGCCGGGCCGCAGGAGGAGGACGGCAAGCATCGCCTGCTGCTGCGGACTGCCCACCTTGAGCGCCGACGCGCCCCGGTACGACCGCATCAGACCGAGTAAGGAAAAACGGAGATCGCCCAAATCCTGCCCCCAGCTGCCCCAGGACAGTGCCCGCCCCGCTCGTGCACATGTCAGACTTCGTGTCACCTATAAACCACAGCGCCGCACCCGATGTCGAGACTTCGTTGAGCCTGCGGTGACCGGGCGTTGAACGCCGTCGTACAGAATCGACCGTGCGGGGGGCCACCGGAGACGGTCCGGCCGGCCCCCGTCCCGCCCTGCACGCCGGGCACAGGGAAACCCCCTGCTCCCCGAACTTCCCTACCCCCCAAGGCCGCTACCGCCGCGGGCCGGTCCACCCCGCGCCTGCCTCCGCCCGGACGGCCGGGACCCCCGTGCTCCGGCCCCGCCGTCGGTCGCCGCAGCGCGGGCCACGACCATACCTTCGGAGGCGGACGTCCGTGAATACCGCTCTGCTCTACCACCTGCTCGACGTCGACCCGGCCGACGGGCCGGCCGAACTGCTCCACCGCGCCCGCGGCAGCCGCCGGCTGCCCGCCCTGGTGCTCTCCGCCCTGGCCGGCGACGGCGTCCGGATGGGCGAGCCCGCCCGCGCCGAACTCCGCCGGGCCCGCGACCGAGCCGACCGCTACACCCGCCTCGCCGACGACCTCGCGCGCTCCACCGGCGTCCGCGCCCTCCGCGGCCTCCCGCTCGCCGGCTACTACCCGGCCGACCTGCTCAGGCCGCTGGACGTCCTCGACCTGGTCGCCCCCGGCGAGGCCGCCCTCTGGCAGGCCGTCGTCCGCCTGGTCACCGACCACCCGGTGGAGCACATCGAGGTCACGCTGCTCGGCGACCGCCCCCACCACACCGCCGTCACCGTCCTCTGGCCGGCCGAGGACCCGCTCGTCGACCCGTGGTACCGCGTCCGCGTCACCACCGCGGCCCTCGACGGGGACGGCGCGGGCGTCCCCGTCCGCCCCTACCTGGTCGCCGACGACCACGTCGAATGCCTCATCGCCCTCGCCGAGGAGGGCCTCCGCCGCCCCTTCCTCCCGGCCGACGTCCTCGACGTCGCGGCCCTCGACCGGCAACCCTTCGAACCCGCCGAGACCGCCGCCGTCGTCGCCGCCTACCGGCTCGCCCCCGAGGCCGCGGCCCTCCTCGACCTCGCCGCCACGTACCTCCCGCTCGGCCCGCTGGCCCTGGTCCGTGCCTCCCTCGAAGCCGAACTCGCCCCCGAGAGCCGCCGCCGCACCGAGGCCGCCGCCGCCCTGCGCCCCGCCGCCCGCCACGGCACCCTGCTGCGCCGTACGGCCATCCGCCACGACTGGGACGAGGCCCTTCTGGCCCCCGTGCCCGACGGCCCGCTCCTGCTCACCCCCGTCGCCGACTACCTCCTCACCCCGGCCCCGGACTCCGCCACGCAGGCGGAACGCGCGGCGGGGCTGCGGGCGCTCCACGACTGGGACGCACTCTGTTGACCGGGCCGCTTCGCTTCGCTACGTCCTGCCCGCCGCTACGCCCTGCCCGCCGCCACGGCGGCGACAGGCCGGCCGGTCGGCCGGAGAAGTCCTACTCCTCGACCGGTTCGGCGTCGCTCAGGTCCTCCACCCGCACCGGCCGCCGCCCGTCGAACACCACGGCCAGGCCGTACGGGTCGCAGACCGGCAGGCTCCCTTCGGTGAACCGCAGCTGCCACCCGTCCACGAAGAAGTCGACCTGCGGGGCGCCCAGCGGAAGCTCCGCGGCCGGCGCCGCGAGGTAGTGCCCCGCCTCCTCCGCGGAAAGCCCGAGCGACCCCGGGTCCGAGGCCATCACCCGCTGGACGAACCCGAGCGCCGCCCCGACGAAGCGGTCCACCTCCGCGACCACCTCGCCGAGAAGCGTCCGATCCACCTGCCCCGGCTCCTCGCCTGCCTCCAGCAGCACGTTGACCTCGACCGGCTCCCCGCCCCGCGCGCACCGGGGCGGCTCCGTCGCTCCCCAGACCCGCAACCCGCCCGGCCCGTCCGCGACCGGCACCAGCCTGCCGAACCCCGCGCCCGCCGTCACGCCCGCTCACCGCTCCCGGTCACCGGCCACCTCTCGTTTCGCTCCAGTCGCTCTCAGCGTAGGGCCCGACCACCGCGGCTCCCTCGACCCGTCCGCCCTTCTCGCGTCACGTCCAGGGGAGTTGACGGTTCGCCGGCGGATGGTCGAGCCTTGACCGGACATCAAACTTAGGTAAGGCTAACCTTCATGTCGGATGACTTCCCGGTGCACGGCCTCTCGGGCGTGGCCAGTACGCTGCTCACCCCCCTCTACGGCCGCGCCCACGCCGACCGGCTGCTCCCCGGCACGGACTTCCGGGACCCGCTCGCGGCGGCCGTGCTCGAACTGACCGGGTTCCGGGCCGAGGAGGTGCTGACCGACCGGTCCAACGCCGTCGGCGCGATCCACCGGGCGATCGTCTTCGACGCCCTGGTGCGGCGGTTCGCCCGGCTCCACCCCGACGGCGCGGTCGTGTCGGTCGGCATCGGCCTCTGCACCCGGGACACCCGCCTCGGGGACGCCGTACCCGAGGGCGTCCGGTGGATCGGGGTCGACGTGCCCGAGGTCGCCGAACTGCGGCAACGGCTCCTGCCCGACAGCGCCGTACGGCTGCACGCCGCCTCCGTCACGGACCCGGAGTGGGTCGAGGCGCTGGTGGGGGAGGACGGCCCGGCCCTGGTGGTCGCCGAGGGCGTGCTGATGTACCTCACCGACACCGAGGTGTCCCGCTTCCTGACCGACGTCCACCGGCAACTCGGACCCGGCACCGGCCTGCTGGCCGACTTCTTCCACCCCTGGGTGGCCCGCAGCGGCCTCCATCCGATCTCCCGCGCCACCGGGGCCCGGTTCCGCTCCGGCGCGCGCGGCGCCGCCGGGCTCGCCGCCGCCGCACCCGGCTGGAAGGCCGTCGCCGAGCACCCGGTCATGGAACGGATCGGCCCCGCGCAGCGGATCGCCGCCGCCGTCCTGCGCGTCCCGATGCTCGGTCACCGCCCCTACGCGGTGGCCGAGCTGACCGCCGGCGGACCGCCCCGCTGACGACGCGGCCCGCCACCGGACCCGGCCGGGCCCGCCCGACGCGGCCGGACCGCCGCCGGGTACCCCTCGTCCGTCGCGCCCTCCTAGGGTGGCCGGTGCAACCCCGACCGCCCCCGAGAGGTGACCACGTGACGACCACCCGGCCCGCACCCGATCCGGCCCCGCGCGCGGAACTCGGCGTGATCGGCGGCTCCGGCCTGTACGCGCTGCTCGACGACGTCACCGAAGTCACCGTCGACACCCCGTACGGGCCGCCCAGCGACTCGCTGTTCGTCGGCGAGGTGGGCGGCCGACGGGTCGCGTTCCTGCCCCGGCACGGGCGCGGGCACGCCGTCCCGCCGCACCGGATCAACTACCGCGCCAACCTCTGGGCCCTGCACTCCCTCGGGGTCCGCCAGGTGCTCGGCCCCTGCGCGGTCGGCGGGCTGCGCCCCGCGTACGGGCCGGGCACCCTGCTCGTGCCCGACCAGTTCGTCGACCGCACCTCCGGCCGGGAGCAGACCTTCTACGACGGCGTCCCGCTCCCCGACGGCTCCGTCCCGGGCGTCGTGCACGCGCCGATGGCCGATCCCTACTGCCCGGCCGGCCGCGGCGCCGTCCTGGCGGCGGCCCGGGCCGCCACCTGGGAACCGGTCGACGGCGGCACCCTCGTGGTGATCGGGGGCCCGCGCTTCTCCACCCGCGCCGAGTCCCGCTGGTTCACCGCGAACGGCTGGTCGGTCGTCGGCATGACCGGCCACCCGGAGGCCGTTCTCGCCCGCGAACTCGCCCTCTGCTACACCTCCCTGAACCTGGTCACCGACCTGGACGCGGGCGTGGAGAGCGGCGAGGGCGTGACCCACGCCGAGGTGCTGAAGGTCTTCGCCCGAAACGTGGACCGGCTGCGCACGGTCCTCTTCACCGCCCTGGAGGCCCTCCCCGCCACCCGCACCTGCCCCTGCCCGCACGCCCTCGACGGCTTCACCCCCGGGCTCCCCGGCCTCCCGACCACCTGACCGGGACTGCCCGGCCCGCCCTCAGGCACCCGCGTGGACGTAGGCGGCCCAGATGTGGGGGCGGTCGGGTATCCGGCGGCGGAGTTCGCGGACGGTGTGGTGCAGGGCGAGGGCGCTCCCCGGGGTGTCGTCGGCCGTCACTCGGCGGTAGAAGTCGCGGGTGACGTGGTCCGCGTGCGCGCTGTCGATCTCCCAGAGCGTGCCGACCGCGGCGGGGAAACCGGCGAGCAGGAAGGCACTCGTGATGTGGATGGCTTCGTCGCTGAGCCGCTCCGAGGTGCGCGCCGTGCCGCATGCCGTGAGGAAGGCGAGCCTGGCGGCGTGCGGCCGGGCCCGGCAGATCTCCAGGACGGAGAGCTGCTCGCCGCCGGGCAGGTGGAGCCGGGCGCCGGACGGTTCGGCCGGGTCGGTGGCCGCGTGGCAGCCGAAGTGCACCCACCGGGTGCCGCCGAGTGCGCCGAGGACGGCCTCGCGGGTCGCCGCGGTGCCGACCAGCGGCGCGGGCGCCCGGAGCAGGCCGGCGGCGTAGCGGGCCGCCTCCGCGACGCCGGGCATCTCGTTCTCGGGGGCGGCGACCAGCAGGGCGGCGGTCCCTCCGGCGGCCGGGCCGCCGCCCTCGCGGTGGGCGGCCCGGGAGCGGGCGTACGCCAGGGTCTGGAACCCGGGGACGTAGGAGGAGACGACGGTGTCGAGCGCGGCGCCGCAGCCGGGCTCGTCGCAGTCGGGCAGGGTGCACTGGGCGGCGTGCAGCGGCAGGGCGTGGAAGGCCCCGGTGGGGATCCACCAGATCCGGGGCCACGCCCCGGAGTCGGGCACGGGTCCGTCGGCCCCCAGATGGGCGAGGACGGGGCGGACGATCTTGTGCCAGGTCCAGGACAGGGTGCGACGCGTGGTGGCCCCGGCGCCGACGAGGTCGGCCGGGGAGGGCCGGGCGGAGCCCCGGAGGCTGACGGCGCCGACGGCTTCGCGCAGCCGGTGGGCCGTGTCGGTGAGCTCGTCGGTCGGCGGCGCGAGGGGCAGCGCGGCGATCGTCCGGCCGGTCACCACGAGGGCGTGGAGGTAGTGCGGGCCCTGGAGGAGGAGGACGACGGGCCCGTCGACGGCCAGCTCGCGCAACCGGTCGCCGGTGAGCGGCCGGAGGAAGGCGTCGAATCCGGGCAGGGTACGGATGTGCCCGATCAGCTCGTCGAGGTCCCGCGAGGCGTGGAGCCCGTCGAGCCGGGCCCGCTCGGGCACGACGTCGGGGGCCCGGCGAGGCCCGGCGTCGGCCGGACGGGGGGCCGGCCCGGCCTCCGGCCCGGTCGTGGTCAGATCGGCCAGCAGGCCGGTGAGCCGCTCGAACTCGCCCGCCGGCCCCGGGTGGGCGGCCCGCAGGTCACCGAGGTCGGCGCGCGCCTCGATCCGCCGCGACAGCAGCAGCCCGCGCCCGCGCTCCAGCAGCTCGACAGCCCGCTCGACGTCGGGCCCGTCGACCACGGACACCGTCCGGCGGGCGCCGGTGTCCCGGCCGGCAGCCACCGACAGGATCAGCTCGACGATGCCCCGGAGGTCCCCGTCGAACGAGGACAGCCCGTGCTCGGCCGCGGGCTGTGAGCTGCCCCGGTCGGTGACCTGCGCCAGCAGGTCGACGGCCACCTCGACGTGCGCAAGGGCTCTGGGGATGCCAGACCTCGACGCCCGCAGGGCATCCTGCGCGCCCCAGATCTCGATGTGCGCCCTGGTCGCCACGGAGGGCGTGAAGCCGCCGGGAATCCGCGGGTTGATGGCGACCAGGCCCTCGAACAGCAGACGGTCCACGGCTTCCAGCCGGTTCGAGCTCTCGGGTGCCGGCCCTGTCGAGTCCACCGCTGGTGGGAACCGCAGGGTTCCGACGGCTATGGAGACGGGGATCCGCAGGAGGTCGGCCCACCCCTCGGGGGCCTCCGGCGCGACGGTGGCGATGACCCGCTCGATCTCGTCGATGAAACGCCGATTCTGACCGGGGTCGCTGCTCCCGTTCGCCCAGACCCGTTGGGTGAGGACGGTGACGAGCGTCATCGCGGACGTCAGCCGTCGGCGGTGACCGGGGACGAACGCGGCGAACGTCGTCCGACACCGGTCGACCAGCTCGTCGGTGAGGACGGCCTTCGGACGACCCCCCGGGCCGAGGAGGTCGATCAGGTTGAGGCAGTCATCGCCGACCGCGTCGAGCCGCAGCTGCGCGGTCCACCTGGCCGAGCTCGTTTCGGCGCCGAGTTCCTTGATCCGCAGCGCCGCCCGGCGGGCCAGGGCCAGCTGGTCCGGCTCGTGACCGAGCAGGTAGTTCTGTACGGCCGTGGCGTATTCGGTGTTGGCCGACACGAACGCCTGGGCGAGGCCGGTGGCCCTGCGCGGGTCCCTGGGGCGGATCGCTGCTTCGGCGATGACCGCGGCTGCCTCGCGAGCGGCCTCCGGATCGATGCGAAAGGCAGAGACGGCCGTGAGGGCGTAGGCGAGGAGCTCGTCGGTGGCCTCGGAGTCCGCAGGGGCACGGGTGCGGGCGTAGCGGAGCAGCTGGATGATCTCGTCGATGACACCGAGGTCCTGGGAGGTGTTGGCCCGGACCATCAGGGTGGTACCGAGGGTCGCGGCCACGTGGGCCCTCTGGAGGCTCTCGTTCTCGGTGAGTTCGGCCATGATCGCGCGCAACTCCGCGATCGCGTGGTCGAGGCCGTCCGTGTCGCCGGGGTCGAGGAGGTCGAGCCGCAGAGCAGCGAACCGGGTCGGCAGGGACCTCGGCCGGGCGAGCTGCGGGTCGTCGAGGCCGTCGGCCGGTTCCGAGGGGAGGGCGGCGATCACGGCGAGGGCCAGGGCCGGCGCGTAGTGGCCCGCGAGCAGTGGATCGCAGATCGACGAGCCCGCCGGTGACGTGCGGGCGACCTCCTCGGTCAGCGTTCTCACGTCGGCATCCGCCCGGGCGGCCCCGGCCGGGTCGACCGCCCGCGATTCGTCGGCCCCGAGCCCGGTGAGGGCGGCCAGGACGGCAACGTAGGCGTAACGGCGCGGCTCCTCCGGGGGGACCGCGGCCAGTGCGGCGCGGAACCGGGTGATCTGCTCGTCGGGGACCCTCGTGCCCGTGCTCATCGAGTCCGCGACGGCGAGGAGTTCCAGCTCGATGTCGGGGGGCGCGCCCTGGTGGTCGTACAGCTCCCGGAGCTGGTTCACGAGCTCCCCTGCCGCGCCCGGGTCGAGCTGTTCGGGGGCGGTGCCGTCACCTCGCTCCCGGAGGAACGCCTGCTGAGCCACGCTCAGGGCGGCGGTGACGACGGGATGCGCCGGGTGCTCGGCGGGTGTGGCGGCGAGGGCCGAGCGCAGCCGGTGTACGGCGCAGGCGATCCGGCAGGCGTCGTGCTCCCGGGTGCCCGCCTCGGTGAGGACGAGTCCGATCCGCAGCTCGAACTGCCCCGGCCAGGAGGTCGAATCGGCCTGGAGCTCGCGCACCGTCCGCAGGGCCTCCAGGGCTTCCGGGGGCAGGGTGCCGGCCGGAGCCGCCGCGACCAGACGGTCGACCTCCGCGAGCGGCGGGTCCCCGAGCATTCGCGCCGCATCCAGGACGGTTCCGAGGGCGAGCGCGGCCATGCCGGTGCCGGCCGCGTCCAGGTCGCCGGGGGTGACGGAGGACAGTGCCTCGGTCGCCACCCGGCCGTGCCGCCCGGCGACGGCCAGCGCGCCCGGATCGGCGGTGAGCCGGAACCGGGCCAGCTCCAGTACGAGGGCCTGCATGGTCAATCCGATGTCCCCGTCGGGCCCCTCCGGCAGCAGGCTCCGGGCGAACGCGGACCAGGCGAGCGCGCGGCCCAGCGCTGCCGGTCGGTCGGGTTCGGCGACATCCGGGGCTTCGATCAGCTCGCCGTGGGCGGCGCCCGCGAGTTGGGCGAAGCGCGCGTCGTGGAGCGGGTCGGCGGGGTCGAAGGACTCGCCCAGCGCGGCCGGGAACCGGATGTCCCCGGGGGTGCGGGATTGCAGGAAGCCGGAGGTGGCGCCGATGAAGAGAACGTTGACGGCGGCCTCCGGGTCGTCCGGCCCCTCGTGCCGGAACCAGAACGTCCGGAAGACGGCGAAGACCCTGTCGAGATCGACGGGACTCTCGGGCCATGTCGTCGCCTCGCGCAGGAGCGCGTACGCCTCGTCCGTCACCTCCGGAGCCCGGAGCGGTAGTGCGTCGCCCGTGTCCCTGTACCTCAACAGCCTTGCCGTAAACCGTTGGTGAAGGTCAGTCACGTATTCAGCGTAACCTGACGTATCGTGGCGAGGAGTGCATCGAGGGGGAACCGTAAGGGGGGACCGTGGGAGCCGGGGGCAAGGAGCGGCGGGTCTTCGAGGACGCCGTCGAGTACCTCTGCCGCAACGCCGGGGCGTTGCGCGATCTCGTCGGAGCGACCCGTTGGGACGGGCCCTTCGCCCTCGTCCGCGACGGCGACCCGGCCACCGGCGCGTGGCACGACGCCGTCCGGGCCCTCCACGAGGCCGCCGAGGACGCCGGAATCCCCGGCGGGATCGGCCTGCGCACCACGATGGGCGTCGGCGACTGGCCGGGCGGGCCCACGCCGCGGTCGGTCGGCTGGATCTGCCCCACAGGCCGCTGCGCCCGGGTCGACCTGCCGGACGACGCCCCGCCGGACGCCGTCGGGCCGGACAACGCCCCGCCGGACGCCCGGGTCTGCGCGCTGAGCGGCGGACCGCTGCGCCGAGTGGACTGAGACGCGCATGGGCCTGCTCCTCGAACTCCAGAAACGCATCCCCGACGGATGGTTCCTGCGCCGCCTGCTGCCCGCCGTCCTCCTGGTCGTCGTCGCCGCCGTCGGGGGCCGGCTCGGGCACCGGCACTGGGCCGACCGCGGCCTCGCCCGGGAGGCGGTCGCCGGTGTGCTGCGGTTCGACGGCGGACTCGCGTCCGACACCGCGGCGGTGCTCGCCCTCCTCGCGGTGGCCGCGGTGGCCGCCGCGTTCCTGCTGCCCTTCGCCGCCGGGGCGGTGGGCGCGCTGGCGGCGGGGGCCTGGCCCTGGTGGCTGACGCCGTTGGGGGAGCGGCTGACCCGCCGTCGGGCACGCCGCTGGGCGCCGCCTGCGGAGATCGCCCGGCAGGCCGTCCGGGCCCGCGCGGCCGGCCGCGAACTGCGCGCCGCCCGGCTCGACGCGCTCCGGGCCCGGGCGAGCCCGACCGCTCCCACCGGCCCCACCTGGTCGGGTGACCGGCTGCGCGCGGCGGAGGAGCGCATCAGGGCGACGACCGGCGCGGACGTCGCCGAGGCGTGGACGGGCCTGCTCCTCGGTGCGTCCGACGCTTCCCGCGAGGCGCTGAGCGCGGTCCGTGACTCCTACGACGCGGCCTGCGAGGGCCTGGTGTGGGGCGCCGCCTTCGCCGTCGTCGGCCTCTGGTGGTGGCCCTCGGCGGTGGTGGGGATCCTCGTCGGCCTCGCCTCCTGGCGCTCCCTGCGCCGCGCCGTGGACTCCCTCTGCCGTACCACCGAGGCCGTCTTCGCCCTGCGGCAGACCGACAGCCCGCCCACTCCGTCCAACCCCTGACCCCGGCCCCCGCCCGTCCCGCGCGGGACGTCGGACGGGCCGACTTCCCGCGCGCGCCCGGGCCGGGCCGACGTCGGCGGGTGCCCGCCGGTGCCCTGCCGCGCACCGGCCCCACCCCTACGCGGCCCCGTCGCTGCCCGTTCGGGCGGACCTCCCGCCGGTGGGGCCGGATCGGCGGCCCGGCCGGGTCGGCGGGCGACAGGATGCGTGCGGCGGTCCCCCCGGAGGACCGCCCCGCTACGCCCCGACGCCCCGACGCCCCGCCCAGGAGACTGCCATGGCCCAGCGAAATCCCGTCCGGATCCCCGTCCGGAGGCTGGTGATCGGGTGCACGACGCTCGTCGCCACGGGTGCCGTGATCCTCACCCTCGCTCCCGCGCCGACCTCGTCCGCCGCGGAACGGCCGTCCGGTGCCGCGCGCCCGGTGCTGACGTTCAGCAGTCTGGACGGTCCGGTCACGAAGGCGGAGATCGAGTCCTTCCGCTCCTACGCCCTGACGCTCACTCCCGCCCCGAACAACATCCGCAACCAGTGGGCCCAGGGACACAGCGGCGAGGACACCAAGGCGATGGGCCTGGTGTACGAGGTGTCCGCGGACCGGGCGGTCCTCGACCGGATGATCGTCTTCTGCGATGCCGTCCTCTCCGAGCGCAACGACCTGGCGGCGAAGCCGGTCGGGCAGCACGTGCTCTGGACCGGCAAGGTCGATCCGGCCTGGCCCAACGACGTGTCGGCCGCGCCCGTCGGTACCGGCGGCGAGCAGGGCGATCCGGTCGGCCACCTGGCCTACTGCGCGCAGCTCGTCCTGCGGACGCCCGCCCTCTGGCAGACGAAGGTGCCCGACCACGACCCGCACGGTTACGGTGCCACCTACCTCGACCGGGCGAAGCGGTTCGTCAAGGAGGCCGACACCGCCGTGGACCGCCACATCCTGGGCCGGCTGCTGGACGTCTCGAAGGGCGACCGCCAGTACTTCGCCGCGGACTCGCCATACAAGGGCGGCAAGCCGGTGCCGTGGAACCAGCAGATGATGTTCGACTACGCCTTCCAGAACCTGGCGGTCGCCCACCAGTTGCTGGGCGACGACGCGAAGCGGGTCGCCCGGTACGACCGGCTGGTGCAGGCCAGCGTGGACTGGTTCTTCGCGGAGGCCCGCAGCTACCGGGATCCCGCCGGGAAGACCGCCTACGACTGGGTGTACGCGGCGCAGACCCGGGACAAGGAGGACAACAACCACGGCAGCCTGGACTGCGCGGGCCTCTACCGTGCCTATCTGTCCGGCCGGTACGGCATCACCGCCCAGCAGTTGGCGCCGCTGGCGAACACCTTCGTGGACGTGATGAGCACCGGCTCGGGCCACTACGCCGGGCGTGTGGACGGCACCGACGGCACCGGGAACAGCGCGCCGACGAGCTACGTCCGCAGCGGCTGGCTGCTCACGGCGGAGTTCCGGCCGGACGCCTACGACAAGCTGATGAAGGCCAACTTCCCGAAGCGGACGACGACCGCCGCCGACCAGTTCTCCCGCGCGCTGATGCTCAAGTCCCGTCTGAACAAGCCGAAGGGCTGATCAGGGGTCGGGCGGTGCGGGGCGACCCAACGTCCGACCCGGCCGACCGGCCGTGACGGGGCGGAGTGCCGGTCGCAGTCCTCGGCGAGGCACTGCGACCGGCACGCGCGCCGGAGACCCTAGAGCTCCCTGACGTGGGGCGGGTTGCCGGTGGAGATGGAGAGCTTCCCCTGCTGGATCTGGACGTCGCATCCGCGGGTCAGCAGGCCGTAGTCCTTGGTCAGCGAGAAGTTCGCCTTGCCGAAGGCGACACCGAGGCCCCGATCGAAGGTCACCCACTTCTTGAACTCGTTGATCCCGAGGAACAGGATCCGGTCCGGCATGGTGACGAACAGCCGTTCGCCGTCGTGACTGAGTTTCATCCCCCCGCCGACGGTGAGGAGGCCCTTCACGTGGCCTTCGCCGGCGCGCAGCTGGTTGACGTCGGCCTTGTCGGCGACGACGGCGCCGAGGTCGTGCCCGCCGTCACGGTAGACGCGGACGCCGGACTTGGGGAACTCGATCCACCCGTCGGAGGTGTCACGGCCCTGGACCCACTTGGTGTTGACACCGTTCAGGTCGGCCTTGTCGGCGGCCACGGTGCCCCAGTCCTGGGTGCCGTCCTTGCGGACGTTGACGCCGGCCTGGGGGAAGTCGATCCAGCCGTTGCCGTGGTCGCGGTCGCCGACCCATGTGGTGTTGAGGCCGTTGAGGTCGGCCTTGTCGGCGGTGACGGTGCCGAGGTTCTCGGTGCCGTTCTTGTGGACGGTGGTTCCGGTTTGGGGGAAGTCGATCCAGCCGTTGCCGGCGGCGCGGTCGCCGACCCACTTGGTGTTGACGCCGTTGACGTCGGCGCGGTCGGCGGTGACGACGCCGAGGTCCTTG
>NZ_JAQYWZ010000381.1:0-325 GCF_036290945.1 Streptomyces sp. BE303 | reverse complement strand
TTTTGGTGGGGGTTTTTTTGCATTTTTTTTTGTGATTTGTTTTTTTTTTTGTTTTGGTGGGGTGTTTGTGGGGCGGGGGGGGGGGGGGGGGGGGTGGTGCTGGGGGGCGGGTTGGTGGGGTTTTTGTTTGGCGTGGCGGGGGTGGGTGTGGACAAGGCCTTTGGGGGGGGGGTTGTAACGGTTTGTTTATTGGACGTTGGGGGGTTGCTCGGGGTCGTGGGGAGGGAGCGCCGCGTCGGGCCGGGGGCCCGGGGCGGTGGCGGTGGGGGTGGCGGTGTCGTCCGGGCCGTCGAGCAGCAGCGGCCGGGGGCCGGCCGCGGGGAGC
>NZ_JAQYWZ010000380.1:0-304 GCF_036290945.1 Streptomyces sp. BE303 | reverse complement strand
GGTGTGTCGGCGTTCGGCGTCAGTGGCACCATCGCGCACGTGATCGTGGAGGAGCCACCGACGGTCGAGGCCGCCGCAGTGGCAGCAGTGGAACTGCCACTGGCTCCGGTGCTGTTTTCCGGTACGGACGAGGCGTCCCTGCGTGCTCAGGCTCAACAGCTGATCGTCCGCGCCGAGGTGGGCGCTGCTCACCCGGTGGCACTCGGCGCGGCGTCGATCCGCCGTTCCGCGCTCGCTCACCGGGCGGTGGTGCTCGCCGGTGACACCGACGAGCTGATGACCGGGCTGGATGCGGTGGTGTCCG
>NZ_JAQYWZ010000379.1:0-330 GCF_036290945.1 Streptomyces sp. BE303 | reverse complement strand
GAAACCGCCCGGCTGCCGACCGGAGCGTCGTATCGATAGGACCACCTGGGCAGGATTTCGACCAGACGGCAGCCGAGGAGGCGCAGCCGTTCGACGGTGGCCGCGGCCTGCCGGTCGTCGAGCGCGAAGACGAAGGGACCAGGGACCAAGAGCAGATCGATCCACCCTTTCGCGATGCCGCGTTCGAGCAGTTCCAGCTGGGGCAGGCCATCGCGGTATCTGCGTCCGTTATCGAGGTTCACGAGCGGCGCCTGAAGGCCGTGCCGCAGAGCGAGCCCTTCCATCGCCCGGCGGTGGAATTCCATGCCGGACGGATCGCTGGGAAAGCAG
>NZ_JAQYWZ010000378.1:0-501 GCF_036290945.1 Streptomyces sp. BE303 | reverse complement strand
TCATCAGCTCGTCGGTGTCACCGGCGAGCACCACCGCCCGGTGAGCGAGCGCGGCACGGCGGAGCGACGCCGCGCCGAGTGCCACCGGGTGAGCAGCGCCCACCTCGGCGCTGTCGATCAGCTGTTTAGCCTGAGCACGCAGGGACGCCTCGTCCGTACCGGACAACAGCACCGGAGCCAGTGGCAGTTCCACTGCTGCCACGGCGCCGGCCTCGGCCCCGGCGGCCAGCTCCGCGACCTCGTCCGGACAGGTGGGACCGGCGCCCACGCCGCCCTCAGACCCTTCGACGCACCGACCTGGTTCACAGCCGTACCCCGCACCACCCCCAGCACCCGACGACCCGCAGCCCGCGCCGACGACAACCGCTCGACCAGCAGCAAGATCGGAAGAGCGGCGTGGAGGGAAAGAGTGTATATCGCGGGGTAGCTCTCGGTGGGCGCCGTAGCCGTAACGAGGGGGGGGGGGGGGGGGGGGGGGGGGGGGGGGGGGGGGGGGGGGGG
>NZ_JAQYWZ010000377.1:0-315 GCF_036290945.1 Streptomyces sp. BE303 | reverse complement strand
CTCGTCGGGCGGGGGTGTCGGCGTTCGGCGTCAGGGGCACCCACGCGCACGTGATCGTGGAGGAGCCACCGACGGTCGAGGCCGCCGCCGTGGCAGCAGTGGAACTGCCCCTGGCTCCGGTGCTGGTGTCCGGTACGGACGAGGCGTCCCTGCGTGCTCAGGCTCACCAGCTGATCGACAGCGCCGAGGTGGGCGCTGCTCACCCGGTGGCACCCGCCGCGGCGTCGATCCGCCGTGCCGCGCTCGCTCACCGGGCGGTGGTGCTCGCCGGTGACACCGACGAGCTGATGACCGGGCTGGATGCGGTGGTGTCCG
>NZ_JAQYWZ010000376.1:0-345 GCF_036290945.1 Streptomyces sp. BE303 | reverse complement strand
ACTCGGCGCGGCGTCGATCCGCCGTGCCGCGCTCGCTCACCGGGCGGTGGTGCTCGCCGGTGACACCGACGAGCTGATGACCGGGCTGGATGCGGTGGTGTCCGGTGCGGGCGGTCTGCTCGGCACCGCACGGGCGGGCCGGGTGGCGTTACTGTTCACGGGCCAGGGTGCGCAGCGAGCGTCGATGGGCCGGGGCTTGTTCGAGGCGGTCCCGGTGTTCGCGGACGCCTTCGACCCGGTGGCCTTGCACCTGGATGCCGATCTGGACCAGCCGCTGGCGGAGGTGCTGGCGGACGAGGAGCTGATCCACCGGACCGGGTACGCGCAGCCGGCGTTGTTCGCGGT
>NZ_JAQYWZ010000375.1:0-283 GCF_036290945.1 Streptomyces sp. BE303 | reverse complement strand
CACCCGTTCGCCACTGATCCACCCCGAAGGGCTTCACCGTTCGACTTGCATGTGTTAAGCACGCCGCCAGCGTTCGTCCTGAGCCAGGATCAAACTCTCCGTGAATGTTTACTCGGCCCCGAAATCAATCAGAACCGGTCGCCACCCGCGTTGAGCGGCACGGCAACCACCGGAATAGGGCGGCCCCGCGCACTGCGTCCTCGCTAGTGTTTTACTTCAAAAGGAATCTCCAACCCCGAAACAAGTCCGAGGCCGGGGATGTCAACATATCTGGCGTTGACTT
>NZ_JAQYWZ010000374.1:0-394 GCF_036290945.1 Streptomyces sp. BE303 | reverse complement strand
GGGGAGTCCGACGGCGCGTTCGCCGTTGCGGCGTTGCTGGATGACGACGGCGACGACGAGGAGGGCGCCCTGGGCGACGTTCTGCCAGAAGGAGTTGATGCCCTGGACGGTGAGGCCGTTCTCCAGGCAGCCGAGGAGGGCGACGGCTAGGAGGGTGCCGCCGATGCCGCCCTTGCCGCCCTTGAGGGCGGCGCCGCCGAGGGCGGCTGCGGTGATGGCCTTGAGTTCGAGGCCCTCGCTGCCGGAGACGGGCTGGCCGGAGCCGGTGCGGGCGGTGAGGAGGATGCCGGCGACGGCGGCGACGGTGCCGATGAGGGCGTAGACGGCGATGAGGTATTTGTTGATGTTGATGCCGGCGAGGCGGGCGGCGGTGTCGTTGCCGCCGATGGCGTAG
>NZ_JAQYWZ010000373.1:0-730 GCF_036290945.1 Streptomyces sp. BE303 | reverse complement strand
CCGTGGTGAACGGCCCTGGGGCCGTGGTGGTCGCGGGCCTGGAAGCCGAGATCGACGCCGTTGCCGAGGCTGCGGGTGGGCGGGGCTGGAAGTCCAGCCGTCTGCGGACCAGTCACGCCTTCCACTCCCGTCTGATGGAGCCGATGTTGGAGGTCTTCAGCGCCGTGGTGCGTGGGTTGACCTTCGCCGAGCCTTCGGTCCCGGCGGTGTCGACGGTGACCGGCCGCCCGGTCGGTGTCGGGCAGTGGTCGGACGCGGAGTCCTGGGTCGACCAGGTCCGCAAGCCGGTCCGCGTCGCCGACGCCCTCGCGGCCCTCGACGGCGTCACCAGGTTCGTCGAACTCGGCCCGGACGGCGAGCTGTCCGCGCTCGTCCAGCCGCCCTACGCAGTCCCCGGCCCGCTCCCCCCCCGACCGCAGGAGCTTGAACGCGGAGGTCGGCAGCTCGCCCGGTCGCTCTCCCCAGTCCAGCGCCGCCGAGTCGACCGCGACGCCGAGGACGCGCCGGGTCGCGAGCGCCGTGAGCACGGTGGTGACTTCGTCACGGTCGCGGCGCACCAGCGGCGCCGTGACGGCGTCGGGCTGCTGCACGAGCGCGGACAGCACGCCGTCCGGGCCGAGTTCGACGAACCTGGTGACGCCGTCGAGGGGCATTAAATTGGGGGGGGGGGGGGGGGGGGGGGGGGGGGGGGGGGGGGGGGGGGGGGGGGGGGGGGGGGGGGGGGGGGGGG
>NZ_JAQYWZ010000372.1:0-328 GCF_036290945.1 Streptomyces sp. BE303 | reverse complement strand
GATCTCGTCGCCGAAGCGCTCGAAGCCCTCGCGGATGGTGGTGAAGACGCCCAGGGTCGAGGCGGTTGTTGGCTTTCCGGGGGTGGAGGTGGTTCTGGCGGGCGTGGGGGGCGTGATGGGTGGGGGGTATGTGGTGGTGGGCGCCGTGGCACATCGTGTTGATGTTGGTCTGGAGTTTCTGGTGGCGGATGCGCTTGATGCGCTGGCTGTTGGTTTTTCCGTCGCACTCGGCCTTGGCGCGGGCGGGGTCCTGCGGGGCCTGCGTCGGGGCGAGCGGGCGCCGCGAGCGCAGCTCCTTGGCGAGCAGCCGCTGGCGGTACTCCCGCGG
>NZ_JAQYWZ010000371.1:0-380 GCF_036290945.1 Streptomyces sp. BE303 | reverse complement strand
GCGCTCGCCGACGCCCGGCTGACCGCCGCGGACGTGGACGCGGTGGAGGGTCACGGGACGGGGACGTCGCTGGGTGATCCGATCGAGGCGCAGGCGGTGCTGGCCACGTACGGGCAGGGTCGTCCGGCGGAGCAGCCGGTGTGGCTGGGTTCGTTGAAGTCGAACATCGGGCATGCGCAGGCGGCGGCGGGTGTCGCGGGTGTGATCAAGATGGTGGAGGCGTTGCGGCACGGTGTGCTGCCGAAGAGTCTGCACATCGACGCGCCGAGTTCGAAGGTGGACTGGGAGTCGGGTGCGGTCGCGCTGTTGACGGAGGAGCGGGAGTGGCCGGAGGTGGACCGGCCGCGCCGGGCCGCCGTGTCGTCCTTCGGCGTGAGCGG
>NZ_JAQYWZ010000370.1:0-368 GCF_036290945.1 Streptomyces sp. BE303 | reverse complement strand
GGGGGGGGGGGGGGGGGGGGGGGGGGGGGGGGGGGGGGGGGGGGCGGGCGCGCCCGGCGCGCCCCACCCCCCCGCCCCCCCCCCCCCCCCCGCCCCCCCCCCCCCCCCGCCCCCGCCCCCCACCCCCCCGCCCCCCCCCCCCCCCCCCCCCACCCTCCCCCGCCCCACAGCCCCGAAGAGGCCCCCCCCCCCCCCCACCCCCCCCCCCCCCCCCCGCCCCCCCCCCCCCCCCGGATTTCATGCTACGGCGACCTCCGTGTTCTACTCCGATCTATACACTCTTTCCCTACTCGAAGCTCTTCCGTTCTCCCGCCAGCCTGCCGCCGGAGGCCCAGCAGAACACCCTCAAGGCCTTCCACCGGGCCCAG
>NZ_JAQYWZ010000369.1:0-337 GCF_036290945.1 Streptomyces sp. BE303 | reverse complement strand
TCGGGGCAACAGCTGGGCACCTCCCTCGTCGATCGGTTGTGTGGTGAACGTGGGAACCGTCCCCGGTCGCCCGTCCCGCCGGCCAGCCAGGCCGGCGGAGGGCAGGTCCGTTGCCGACTGTCGACCGTGGGACGGGGCGGCGGCCCCGTAGTAGTTCGAGGGCGGGACAGCCGTCCACAGGGCGAAGGGGGCCAGCAAGTCTGCAGGGAGGCCACAGGAATGCCGGGAGGACGCTGGAGAACACCGGCGAGCTGGACGACGTTCTGTTCGGGGCGGAGATCCGGGTACTGGGTATCCAGACCAAGCTGCACCGATGGGCGATGGGTGATCCCCATCG
>NZ_JAQYWZ010000368.1:0-348 GCF_036290945.1 Streptomyces sp. BE303 | reverse complement strand
CTGCCCCGGGTCGAGGAAGACCCGACGGCCGCCGGCGTCCGCGTCGCCCCGCACGAGGTGCTGGTCCTGGCCGCCGGCGGCCAGCGCCGCCAGCGCGCCCGCCCGGTCGCCGCCGAGCTGCACCGCGCGGTGTTCGACGGCTGACAGCCCGGTCGCCAGCGGGGGGGCGACGGACACCGGCGAGCAGCCGGGGGCGCTGCGCGGCGCGGGCCGCCGGCGGCCAGGACCAGCACCTCGTGCGGGGCGTCGCGGACGCCGGCGGCCGTCGGGTCTTCGTCTTCCCGGGGCAGGGCTCGCAGTGGGCCGGCATGGCCGTCGAACTCCTCGACACCGCACCCGTCTTCGCCG
>NZ_JAQYWZ010000367.1:0-351 GCF_036290945.1 Streptomyces sp. BE303 | reverse complement strand
TTCCCCGCGAGCACCCCACCTGCCACTCGCGCCGCTCGTCCGCTCCCCGACGGTAGTGGCGACGCGGCCCGGTAACCGGCCCGCGACGCTCCACGCCGACGAGCGGTCCCCGCACGAGGAGGGGGCTTCCGGCGCGGTGACGCTGTTGACGGAGTCGCGGCCCAGGCACCCCGGGGCCCGCCCTCGGCGGGCGGGTGTGTCGGCGGTCGGCGTCCGTGGCACCACCGCGCACGTGATCGTGGAGGAGCCACCGACGGGCGAGGCCGCCGCCGTGGCAGCTGTGGTACTGGCTGTGGCTGGGGTGGTGTTGTCCGGTTCGGACGTGGCGTCCCTGGGTGCTCTGGCTCACCT
>NZ_JAQYWZ010000366.1:0-407 GCF_036290945.1 Streptomyces sp. BE303 | reverse complement strand
GCCGTGGTGGCGCTGCGTTCGCAGGCGATCGCGCGGGGTCTGGCGGGTCGTGGCGGCATGGTGTCGGTGGGCCTGCCCTTCGGGCGGGTGGCCGACGGTCTGCCGGCCGGTGTGGAGGTGGCGGCCGTGAACGGGCCGTCGTCCGTGGTGGTGGCCGGTGACCCGGACGCGCTGGACACGCTGGTGGCCGGCTTCGAGGAGCAGGGTGTGCGGGTGCGCCGGGTGCCGGTGGACTACGCCTCCCACACGTCCCACGTCGAGTCGATCGAGGAGGAACTCGCCGAGCTCCTGGCCGCGGTGAGGCCCCGGCCCGCCGCGATCCCGTTCCTGTCGACGGTGGAGGGCCGGTGGTTGGAGGGTCCTGAGCTGGACGGCGGGTACTGGTACCGCAACCTGCGGCAGACCGT
>NZ_JAQYWZ010000365.1:0-362 GCF_036290945.1 Streptomyces sp. BE303 | reverse complement strand
GCGACGGTGCCGATGAGGGCGTAGACGGCGATGAGGTATTTGTTGATGTTGATGCCGGCGAGGCGGGCGGCGGTGTCGTTGCCGCCGATGGCGTAGAGGTTGCGGCCGATGTCGGTGTATTTGAGGAGGATGTGGACGGCGGCGGCGGTGAGGATGAGGATCCAGACCATGACGGGGAGGCCGGCGATTTTGCCGCGGCCGAGGAAGACGAAGATGTCGTTGTTGAGGACGTAGCCCTGGGCGCGGCCGTCGGAGAGGAGTTGGGCGAGGCCCTTGTAGGCGGCGAGGCCGGCGAGGGTGGCGATGGTGGGGTTGACGCGGCCGTAGACGATGATCAGGCCGTTGAGGATGCCGACGAGGAT
>NZ_JAQYWZ010000364.1:0-378 GCF_036290945.1 Streptomyces sp. BE303 | reverse complement strand
GTCCCCACCCTCCTTCCCGGCCCCCCCCAACAACCCCGACCCCCCCAACTACCCCGCCCCCCCCCCCGGGACCGACCCCGCCGGGGCCAGCGTCAACAACGCTCCCGACGCCAGGCGGTAGGTCGCCACAACCCACACCCCCAGCCGCCCGGTTTGTTATGAGAGGGCGACCACGGTGATCTACACCGAGATATACAATCTTTCCCTACACTACTCTATTCCGATCTGGCGGCTGAACGCGTCCACCTGCCCCTGCGGGTAGCCGAGCACCCGGGCGGCGAGCCCGCCAGACCCCACGGGCCTCCACCAGAACACGATGGCGACCTCGGCGGCGGGCTCCCGCCCGTACCGGCGGTAGACGTCCGGGGGGAGCTCCGC
>NZ_JAQYWZ010000363.1:0-379 GCF_036290945.1 Streptomyces sp. BE303 | reverse complement strand
GGTGTGCGTGTGGGTTGTTGGTTGGGGGTTTTTGTGTTTTGGGTGGGGGGGGGGGGGGGTTGGGGGTGGGGGTGGGGTGGGTGGTGGTTGTGGTGGGGGGGGGGGGGGGGGGGGGGGGGGGGGGGGGGGGGGGGGGGGTTGGTTTTGTTTTTGTGTTGGTGTGGGTGTGTGGGGTGGGGGGGGGGGGGTGGGGTGGTGGTGTGTGTGTTGTTTGTGTTGGGGGTGTGGGGGGGGTGGGGGGTGGGGTGGTTTGTTTTGTTTGTTTTTTTGTGTTTTGGTTTTGGTTTTTTTGGGGGGGGTTTGGTGTGGGGGGGTGGCCGGGGTCTGGTTGTGTGTTTTCGTTTCGGGGGGGGGTTTTTGGCGGGGGGGTTTCCCCCCC
>NZ_JAQYWZ010000362.1:0-307 GCF_036290945.1 Streptomyces sp. BE303 | reverse complement strand
TGGGGTTGGGTGGGTGGGGGGGTGGGGGTGGTGGTGGGTTGTTTTTTGGTTTGTGTGGGTTGTTGGGGGTGGGGGGGGGGGGGGGGGGGGGGGGGTGTGTTTGGGGTGGGGGGGGGGGGGGGGGGTGGGTTTGAGGTGATCTTTGCCGGTGGGGGCGTTGTTTGTGGGGGGCGCCCCGCCGCCGACCCCCCCACCCAACACCAACCACACACACCCCACAACAAAAAAACCCCAAACCCAAAAACAACACACAACCCCCAAACAACACCCCACAACACAACCCCCCCCCCCCACAACCACAAACCCC
>NZ_JAQYWZ010000361.1:0-399 GCF_036290945.1 Streptomyces sp. BE303 | reverse complement strand
GGGGGGGGGGGGGGGGGGGGCGGGCGGGCGCCGGGGGGGGGGCCCCCCCCAACAGAACCCCCCCCCCCCCCCCCAAACGAAAAACCCAACCCCCCACCCCCTCACAACGCCCCCCCCCCCCCCCCCCCCCGCCCCACCCCCCCCCCCCCCCGCCCCCCCCGCCGACGCCCCCGCGTTCTAGGCCCCGGCGTCCGACCAGCGGTCCAGGGAGATGTACACCAGCCCGCTCACCGACGCGGTGACGATCACGGGCTCGACGGTGGCGCTGCGGCAGCCGTCGCGCAGCAGGAGGCCGAGCCGGTACGCGGGGGCGACGATCGCCCAGCTTAACGGCCGGGAGGCGCACACCTTGTCGGGCATTATCTCGTGGAACCCGCTGCCGCTCGCGGGGGGGCGGTG
>NZ_JAQYWZ010000360.1:0-16957 GCF_036290945.1 Streptomyces sp. BE303 | reverse complement strand
GAGGCGTAGGAGGCGCCGCCGCCGCCGTGGACGTGCAGGTCGACGAAGCCGGGGACGACGGTGTACCCGGTCAGGTCGAGGTCACCGGCCGTGGTGGCGCCGCCGAGACCGGCGATCCGGGTGCCCTCGACGGCGAGACGGCCGTGGCCGACCACCCCGCCGGGCAGGACCAGCCGGGCACCGGCCAGTGCAGAACGGTCCGCTGTCACGCGGTCACTACCTCTCTGGGGGACGGGCCGTACCCGTGTGCGGGTCTGTTCGACGGTCACCCGCGGCCACGACGGCTCGGGGTCCCGCTCATGTCCTGGGCGATGCCGGTCCCGTAGGAGACGAGCGGGAGCCCGACGTACCCGGGCACCCGGAGAGAGCTCTCGAAGGACGTTCACGCGAGGCGCCGAACCGGTGCGGCGCCCCTTTGTCCCGCTGTGGTCAGCGGTTGGCGAGGATGCCCAGCAGGCGGGTCACCTCGGCTGCCACCGTGTCCCGGGCCGGCCCGAGGTAGGTGCGCGGATCGGCGGCGTCGGGCCTCGCCCGCAGGCGGTCGCTCACCGTGCGGGTGAAGAGCTTGTTGAGATGGGTGGAGATGTTGACCTTCGCCATGCCGGCCGCGACGGCCTTGGCGAGGTCGGCGTCGTCGACGCCCGAGGAGCCGTGCAGGACCAGGGGCACGTCCAGCGCGGAGCGTAGCCTGGCTATGAGGTCGAGGTCCAGGGCCGCGTCGCGGGTGAGCATCGCGTGGGAGCTGCCCACGGCGACGGCCAGTGCGTCGACGGCGGTCGCCGTGGCGAACGCGAACGCTTCGCGGGGGTCGGTGCGGACACCGGGGGCGTGCGCGCCGTCCTTTCCGCCGATCTCGCCCAGTTCGGCCTCGACCCAGACGCCGGCCCGGTGGCAGTACTCGGTGACCTCCCGGGTGGCGGCGACGTTGGCGTCGTAGGGGAGCTTGGACGCGTCGAACATCACCGAGGTGAACCCGAGCTCGACGGCCTCGTGGACGAGTTCGGGGGACTCGGCGTGGTCGAGGTGGACCGCCACCGGCACGGAGGCCGTCCGGGCGAGCGCGAGGGAGGCCAGGGCGATCGGGGTGAGCGAGCCGTGGTAGCGGGCGGTGTTCTCGCTGATCTGGAGGATGACGGGCAGGGCGGCCTGCTCGGCTCCGGTGACGATCGCCTCGGCGTGTTCGATCTGGACGACGTTGAACGCCCCGACGCCGTAGGCGCCGGCGTGTGCGGGACCGACGATGTCGGCGGTGGGTGTCAGAGGCATGGGGGTTCTCCACGAAGGCGGTGACGGAGCACCGGGCGGGGACGTCGGGACCGCTGTCGCGGGCCGGGCGGTCCGGTCACCCGCCGGGGCGCCCCGGCTCGGCGCGGGACGGGACGGGAGGGCCGGGCCCTCACGCGGCGGCGGGGCCGAGGATCACGGAGCGGGTCAGGTTGCGGGGGCGGTCGGGGTCGTAGCCGCGGCCGGCGGCGAGGCGTACGGCGAGCCGCTGCGCGACGATCAGGTCGGCGAGCGGGTCGAGGGCGCCGGGCGCGTCGGCCGAGGTGGAGTGGAAGTGGCCGCCGACCCGGGCGACGTCGTCGGCCAGGCCCTGGGGGGCGGGGCCGAACAGCCAGGTGACGCGGCCGGGGCCGGTGATGCTGATGGGTCCGTGGCGGTACTCCATGGCGGGGTAGGCCTCGGTCCAGGCCCCCGCGGCCTCGCGCATCTTCAGGCCGGCTTCGAGGGCGAGCCCGTACGTCCATCCCGTCCCGAGGAACGTGATCTGCTCGGCGTCGCTCACCTCGGGGCCCAGTGGGGTCGCGAGGGCGCGCCGAGCGTCCTCGATGGCCTGGACGAGCGGGCGCACCCCGGCCGGCAGGGCGCCTTCGGCCTCCAGGTGGGCGCGGAGCAGGACCAGCGCGGTGGTGGCGAACCGGGTCTGGACGACCGACTCCTCGTCGGCGAAGTCGAGCACGACGGCGTGGTCGGCGACCGTCATGACGGGCGTGGCCGGGTCGGCGGTGAGGGCGGTGGTCGCGACGGAGCCCTTGATCTTCGCCAGCAGGTCGATGACCTCGGTGGTGGTACCGGAGCGGGTGAGCGCCACGACCCGGTCGTAGTCGCGGCCGAGCGGGAACTCGGAGGCCGCGAACGCGTCGGTCTCGCCGTGGCCGCCACCTTCGCGCAACTGCGCGTAGGCGTGGGCCATGAACCAGGAGGTGCCGCAGCCGATCACGGCGACGCGCTCGCCGCGGCGGGGCAGTACCTCGGCGTACGAGCCGACGGACCGGACCGCCCGCGTCCAGGTCTCGGGCTGCGAGGCGATCTCGATCGAGGTACGGGAGGTTTCGAAGGTGGTCACGCGAGTTCCTTGCGTTCGGAGTGGGTCGGAGAACGTGTCCGGTTGCAGCATGCTGTTTCACGAACACTCTCAATGTCAAGAGTTGCTCATAAGCTCGCCCAATCGAGCATTATTGAGCATTGAGTGCGACGAGGCGTCCAGGCCCGGGGTCCGGGTGGCGACGAGGCGTCGCGAGCCGGCGTCACTCGGGGCCGGCGTCGGCAGGGGTGGACGGGACCTCCTCCACGGAGATCCTGGTGAGGAGCCGGTGGTAGACGGCGGCATCCACCTCCCCGGCGACCGGGCAGGGGACGGCGGCGGCCGACAGGGCCACCGCGGTCCGGAGGATGTCCGGCCAGGCGGAGCCGGCCTCCAGCCCGGCGGCGATCGCGGCCACGCAGGCGTCGCCGGCGCCCGTCGGATTGCCGGAGAGCTGTTCGGGAGGCGCTGCCCGCCAGGTGCCCTCGGGTGTGACGGCGTGCAGGCCGTCGGGGCCGGCGGACGCGACGACCGTGCGGGCTCCCAGGGCGCGCAGCGCGGCGGCGGCCTGTGCGAGGTCCTCGCAGCCCGTCGCCGCGACGATCTCCTCGGTGTTGGGTTTGATCACGTCGGGGCGGGCCGCCAGGGCGTGGAGGAGGGCGGGGCCGCTGGTGTCGAGCACCGTGTGCGCACCGGCCGCCGCAGCCGTGCGGATGAGCTGTGCGTAGGCATCCGCCGGGAGGCCCGGCGGGGTGCTGCCGCTGAGGACGACCACGCGCGCACCGGCCGCCAGTGCGGCGAAGTGCTGCCGGAAGAGGTGCCATTCGGCCTCGGTCACGAACGGCCCGCGCCCGTTGAAGACGGTGGCGTCGCCGTCGTCGCGCGAGACGACGGCGAGGGTCCGGCGGGACTCGCCGATCACCTCCAGGAACGCGTTCCGGATGCGGGCGTCGCGCAGTCCGTCGCGGATCCGGCGGCCGGTGGCTCCCCCCACCAGACCGGTCGCCACCGGGTCGCGCCCGAGGGCGCCGAGGACGCGGGCCACGTTGATTCCCTTGCCGCCCGCCCGCTCCTGTGCGGTGTCGACGCGGTGGGACGTGCGGGGCCGCAGGCTGTCGACGCTCCAGGTGGCGTCGAGGGCGGCGTTGAGGGTGACGGTGAGGATCATCGGGCGGGTGCTCCTGTCCCACGTGCGGTCGCGGTGTGCCCGGCCGCCTGCCAGGCCGCGAGGCCCGCACCGAGGCATGCGGCCCGGTCCCCCAGTTCGGCCTGGACGACCAGGGGGCGGCGTTGGAAGGTGAGGCGTTCGACCAGCCCGGCGCGCACGGGGTCGAGCAGCAGCGGGCCTGCTTCGGCGAGACCGCCGCCGAGGACGATCAGTTCCGGTGCGAGCAGGGTGGTGGCGGTCGCCAGCGCTTCCGCCAGCCCCGTCGCCGCACGCTGCCAGACCTCCCGCGCCACGGGGTCGCCCTGCGCGGTCAGGGCCGCGACGTCGGCCGCGCCGGCCACGGCCCGTCCGGTACGCGCGGTGTAGGCGGACGCGACGGCGGCGGCGGACGCCATGGTCTCCAGACAGCCGGTGCCGCCGCACGCACACGCCTCCGTCCCCGACCCGACGACGATGTGGCCGATCTCGCCGGCGTATCCGCCGGCCCGGACCGGCCTGCCGTCACAGACGAGAGCTGCGGCGATGCCGGTGCCGATGGCGACGAAGAGCACGTTCTGCGCTCCCCGGGCCGCCCCCAGGGTGCATTCGGCCACGCCGCCCGCGCGGACGTCGTGGCCCAGGGTGATGGGCAGGCCGGTGCGTTCCTGCAGGAGCGTGGTGAGGGGGAGGTCGCGCCAGCCGAGGTTCGCCGACCAGACGGCTCGCCGGAGGCCGTCGTCGACGATGCCGGGGACCACCACGCCCGCGTGGTGCACGAGCAGTCCGCGCTTGGTGGCCATGCGGTCCAGGGCGAGCAGGGTGTTGGCGATGGTGTCGAGGACCGCGTCAGGCCCGTCGGCGCGGGGCGTGGGCCGGTGCACGGTGTCCAGCGGCCGCAGGCTGTGGTCGAGGACCGCCCCCTTCATGCCGGTGCCGCCGACGTCGAGGGCGATCACGCACCCCTGGGGGGCGGGGCCGGGGGGCCGGGCCGCCGGGTCGGCGTGCTCACGCCGGACGCCGAGCGGGGGGAAGTCTTCGGCCGGGGCCGGGGAACTGTTGCTGCTCATGGATGTCGAACCGCCCTGATGATCGAACATGCGTGATATGCGCATGGAGTATGCGGATTCGTTCAAGATGTATGAGCGAAGTATCCAGACGAGAGCCGGTGGCGTCCAGAGTTCGGCACCCGAAACGTTGTGTGGCATGCGCCAATCGCCCGCGGCACGCGGTGCGCGATGCTGCGGAGCTACGATCAACTCCGCGCATACTTCCCGGGGGGTGGCCGATCGGCCGCTCAGGCGGACCCCGCCTCTCGGTGCGCGGTACCGGAGTTCCAGGGCGAAGAGGGGATACTGCGCATGTCCAAGCAGGAACGGTGGAGCAGGCTGCTCGAACTGCTGGCGGTCGACGGCAAGCTGGACGTCGAGGAGGCGGCTACTTCGGTCGCGGTGTCACCGGCGACCATCCGGCGCGACCTCGACGAGCTGGCCGAGCAGCGACTGCTCGTCCGCACGCGCGGTGGCGCGATCGCGCACGGCGTCTCCTACGAGCTCCCGATGCGCTACAAGTCCTCGCGGCGTGTCTCGGAGAAGCAGCGCATAGCGATCGCCGTGGCAGAACTTCTGGGCGAGGGGGACGTCGTCGGTCTCAACGGCGGCACCACCACCACCGAGGTCGCCCGGGCGCTGGTGCTCCGGGCGGGCGGGGGGCCCTCCGAACGCCCGGAGAGCACCTCGGGGCCGATGTACACGGTCGTCACCAACTCCCTGAACATCGCCGGCGAACTGGCGGTCCGCCCGCAGTTCAAGCTCGTGGTGACCGGTGGCGTGGCGCGCCCCCAGACCTATGAACTGGTCGGCCCGCTGACCGAGGGCGTGTTGAACCAGGTGGTGCTCGACGTCGCCGTGCTGGGGGTGGACGGCGTGGACCCGCGGCTCGGCGTGATGACGCACCACGAGGACGAGGCCGGCATCAGCCGGCTCTTCGCGGAGCGCGCCCGGAAGGTGATCCTCGCGACGGACTCGTCCAAGATGGGCAGACGTGCCTTCGCCCGGATCTGCGGCCTGGACCGGATCGACGTGCTCGTCACCGACTCCGACCTCGACCCCGACATGGCGGCGCGGTTCGTCGAGGCGGGTGTCGAGGTCATCGGCGTCTGACGCTCTCGCGCCGCACCCGCGCCGCCGGAAGGGTTCGCCCACCCTCCGGCGGCGCCGCCGTTTCCGGGGGGCACGGCTCACTCCCGCTCCGCCGGGCTTCCGCGGCCGGGCCGCGCGGCCGGCGTCCGCGCCCGGGGTCCGTACCGTCCGGGGCCCGCGCCGGCCGGAGCCCGTACGGCGGGGACCAGCGGACGCCGCGGCAGAACCCTCCGGCGTCCGAGCCGCCCCCCTTCCCTCCCGTGGGGGAAAGTGGCACCGTCGAGCGGAACAGCCGCGGTACCCGCAGGCGTCCGTGGTCGATCACGTGCCCCGACCGGAGGGCTCGCACGGCTCCGCCCGTGCCCGCCCGCGCCTCGCGGTCGCGACCAGGGCGCCGAGCGGCCCAACTCCTCGGCCCCGCGGGCCCGGCAGCTGTCCGGTTGGCATCGTTTGCGTAACAGGCCTGGTTCCCGGTCCCCTCCTCGTGTTTACTGTGCCCACAGCAGATGCTCGTTTATGAGCGAAACGCGGATGAATAATTCATCTGTGCGCATGCTCCGGAATCTGCAGCAGTTCCCAGACCCCCACTGGGCCGCGTCGTTGCGACCGGCCAGGAGACAAGGCGGTACTGACGATGAACAAGCGGTCTTTCGCGGCGGCCTGTGCCTGCGCCGTCGGCGCACTCACCCTCACGGCTTGCGGCAGCGGCGGCGGCGGCGCGTCGCAGGGCGAGGACGTCACCCTGAAGCTGGTGGCCGCCGACTACGGCGACAAGGCCTCGAACAGCTCGGCGGCCTACTGGAAGGACGTGGCGCAGCGGTTCACCGCCGCCAACCCGAAGATCAAGGTCGACGTCCAGGTGATCAACTGGAACGACATCGACTCGCAGGTCAAGACGATGATCCAGAGCGGCAACGTCCCGGACGTCCTCCAGACCGGCGGCTACGCGGACAAGGTCGCCGACGACCTGCTGTACCGGGCGGACGAGGTGCTGTCGGAGAAGACCCGCAGCAACCTGATCGACAGCTTCGCCAAGGCCGGCGAGGTCAAGGGCGTCCAGTACGGCATCCCGTTCGTCTCCTCGGCCCGGGCGTTCTTCTACAACAAGGCGGTGTTCGCCCAGGCGGGCATCACCGAGGCGCCCAAGAGCTGGGACGACCTCAAGGCCGCGGCCGAGAAGATCAAGGCGAAGGTGCCGGGCGTGACCCCCTACGCGCTGCCGCTCGGCCCGGAGGAGGCGCAGGGCGAGTCGCTGATCTGGGAGCTCGGCAACGGCGGCGGCCTCACGGACGCCCAGGGCAAGTACACGCTGAACAGCCAGGCCAACATCGAGTCGTTCAGCTGGCTGAAGACGAACCTCGTCGAGCCCGGCCTGACCTACGCCAACCCCGCGACGACGGACCGTAAGACCGCCTTCGCGGACTTCGCGGCCGGCAAGGCCGCGATGCTCAACGGCCACCCCTCCCTGATCCAGATGTCCAAGGAGGGCAAGGTCGACTACGGGGTCGCGCCGATCCCCGGCAAGGCGGGGGCGCTGAAGTCCACGCTGGGCGTCGCCGACTGGATGATGGCGTTCAAGGACAACGGCCACAAGGAGCAGGTCCGCACGTTCCTCGACTTCGCGTACTCGAAGGAGAACACGCTGAAGTTCGACGAGATGTACGACCTGATGCCGGTCACCGAGGACACGCTCCAGGAGATGACCGGCAACGGCAAGCACCAGGACCTCGAACCCTTCTTCTCGCTGCTGCCGAACGCGGTCTTCTACCCGCTGGGCGACACCGCCTGGGACGCGGTCTCCGCCGAGATCAAGAAGAGCGGCGGTACGGCCGTGAGCGACCCGGCCAAGGTGCTGGGAGAGCTGCAGAAGAAGGCCCAGGAGACGGTCTCCGACCAGTAGGCAGCCCGCGAACCGCACTGTCACGGAAGGCAGGCACTCCCTCGTGTCCCCCACATCATCCACATCAGGCTCCGGCCGCAAGGGCAAGGGCAGGGGCGGCCTGGCCCGGCTGGGGCCGCTGCCCTGGATCGGCCCGGCCGTCCTGCTCATCGTCCTGGTCGTCCTCTGGCCGGTCTACGAGATGGTCCGCACCTCGTTCCTGAAGATCAGCAGCAGCGGATTCGTCCGGGGCTCGGCCGGGTTCGACAAGTACAAGCAGTTGTTCGAGGAGCCGTCGCTGCCCTCGGTCGTCCTGTCGACCGTGGTCTGGACCGTGGTCGTGGTCGGCGCCACCATGCTGGTCTCGTTGGCGCTGGCCCAGCTCTTCAACCAGAAGTTCCCCGGCCGGCGCGTCACCCGCTGGGCGCTCATCGCACCGTGGGCCGCCTCGGTCGTCATGACCGCCATCGGCTTCAAGTGGATGCTCAACCAGACCGCGGGCGTCCTCAACACGCTGATGACCGACCTGGGTATCATCGACGGCCCCCAGGACTGGCTGGGCGACCCCTCGACGGCCTGGCCCTGGATGATGTTCGTGGCGGTGTTCGTCTCCCTGCCCTTCACCACCTACACCCTGCTCGCGGGTCTGCAGACCGTCCCCGGCGAGATCTACGAGGCGGCCAGGGTGGACGGTGCCAACCCCTGGCAGACCTACCTGCGCATCACCCTCCCGCTGCTGAGGCCGGCGTTCCTCGTCGGTGTCGTCATCAACCTCATCAACGTCTTCAACTCCTTCCCCATCATCTGGAGCATGACCCACGGTGGCCCGGACAGCGACACCGCCACCACCACCGTGTTCATGTACCAGCTCAAGAACTCCGACATCGGCCAGTCCGCGGCGATGTCCGTCGTGAACTTCGCCCTCGTCGTGGTCATGGTCGTCGTCTTCCTCAAGGCCAGCCGCTGGAACCAGGAGGAGAGCTGATGGCCCAGCCCACCATCACCCCCGCCGACACCGTCCGGCCCGCCCAGACCCCCCGCATCCCCCCGGGAGGCACCCGGCCCGGCACGCCACGAGCCCCCCGCACGCTGCGCCCGCGCACGCTGCTGGTCGCAGCCGTCGCCTGGATGCTGGCGGCCGTGTTCCTGCTGCCGTACGCGGAGATGGTGATCACCGCGCTGCGGCCGGCGAGCGAACTGCGCGACGCGACCTACCTGCCGAGCGAGTTCAAGTGGGCGAACTTCGTCGACGTGTGGCGCGAGTCGCACCTCGGGGACAACCTCCGCGTCACGCTGCTGGTCGCCGCGGGATCCACCCTGCTCGTCCTGCTGGTCGCCGTCCCCGCCGCGTACTACACCGCCCGCGTGAAGTTCCGGGGACGCAACCTGTTCCTCCTGCTGGTGCTCGTCACCCAGATGTTCCAGCCCACCTCCCTGCTGGTCGGCCTCTACCGCGAGTTCTACCAGCTGGACATGCTCAACTCGGTGTGGACCCTGATCCTGTGCAACGCGGCCTTCAACCTGGCCTTCGCCATCTGGATCCTCACCGCCTACTTCGCCTCCATCCCCGAAGCCCTGGAGGAGTCCGCCATGATCGACGGGCTGGGACGGGGAGGGGCTCTCCTGCGGATCACCCTGCCGCTGGCGATGCCCGGGGTCGTCACCGCGATGATCTTCACCTTCATCGCGGCCTGGAACGAGTTCGTCATGGGTCTGACGCTCTCCACCATCCCGGAGAACCAGCCGCTGACGGTGGGTATCAACAGCTTCATCGGCAACTACACCGTCCAGTGGAACTTCCTGTTCGCTGGCTCGGTCATCGCGATCGTCCCCGTCGTCATCCTCTTCGCGCTCATCGAGCGGAAGGTCGTCTCCGGACTCACCGCCGGATCCGTCAAGTAACCCCCCCGACCGCCCGCCCCCCGTCCCCCGACTGCGGGGGGCGGGCCCTTTCCTTTCCCCGGCCGGTCACGCGACCGGCCGGCCTCCGGCGGCCACCGCACGAAGGGGAACCCGTGGCACCACACCGCCACGGCCCCGTCCCCGGCCGCCCCCCCACGGTGGTCCCCCTCCCGACGGCCGGTCCGTGGGGGTCGCCGGTCCGGCCGACGGCCGGGGCGCCGGGGCGCCGAGATGAGCTGAGGCACGATATGAGCGACACAGTCGTCAACGAGGGGTTCCGGCCCCCGGCGGTGCCGGCCCGCCGCCGGGAACCGGCGCCGGACCACCCGGGCGCGGACCGGGGGACCGTGATCGCGCTGGAGGCGGGCGCCACCTACATCAAGGGGTACGCCCTGGGCCCCGACGGGGTCCTGCGGGACGGGGAACGCTGGTTCACGCGTCCCGAACGCGGACCGGACGCCGTGCTGGAGAGCGTCCTGACCTGCGCCGCCACGCTCGCCGAACGCTGCCGCCCCACCGCTGCGGGCGTCATCCTTCCCGGCACCGTCGACGACACCTCCGGCCGGGCGGTACGCGCCACCGCGCTGGGGTGGCAGGAGATCCCGGTCCGGGACTGGGTGGCCGAGCACCTGGAGCTTCCCGTGGCCGTCGGGCACGACGGGCGCGCGGGCGGCCTCGCCGAGGCGCACGCGGGAGCCGGCCGGGACTGCCGGGACTTCCTGTTCGTCTCGGTGGGGGACGGCATCGCCGCGGCGGTCGTCCGTGCGGGCCGGGCCGTTCCGGGGGCCCCGCACGCAGTCGGAGAGCTCGGCCACACCGTGGTCCGGCCCGGGGGAGACCCGTGCCACTGCGGCGCGCGCGGCTGCCTGGAGACCGTGGCCTCGGCCGCCGCCGTGGCCCGCCGCTACGCACGGGCGACCGGATGGCGCGGGGTCGACGTCCGGGAGGTGTACCACCGGGCGGACGCCGGGGAGCCCGCCGCCCTGGCCGTCTGCGGTCAAGCCGCGGAAGCCCTGGCCGACGTGCTGGCCACGGCGATCGGCCGGTACGCCCCCGAGCGGGTGGTCATCGCCGGCCGGTCCGTCGACGCGGGTGCCGCGCGCCTCGCGCCCCTTCAGGAGGCCCTCGCCGGCCGACTGGGGGCTCCGGCCGTTCCCGAGCTGCGGGTCGCCCGGTTCGGTGCCACGGCGGGCTGCATGGGGGCGGCCTTCCTGGCCCGGGACCTGGTGCGCGCACCCACGGACCGGTGACTCCCGCACCGCCCGGCCCGGAACTCCCCGTGCCGTGCCCGTGCCGTGCCCGTGCCGTGCCCGTGCCGTGCGTGGCGCGGTGGCGGCGGACGGTGACCGTCGGCCGGTGCGGAGGAAAGAGACCCGCGAACGGACGAAATCTACGATCGCGTAGGCCTTGACGGCGCCCGGACCCCCTGGCACCTTCATGGTTGAAGTTGCTCACAAATTGCGAAATTAAAGCAGATGCGAGCAGATTCGATGCTCTGCCGCCCTGTGTGCCGCATGTTCCGTTGACACGGCACGGGCAGCCCGCAGCGCGGCAGGATCCCGGCGGGGTGCGCGCCGGCGTCGTTCGCCGAGACCTACCCCAGCGGTCCGACGTCTCGACCCCGAGCCTCGCGCCCCCTCGCCGTCGGCGCGCATCGCGCCCCCTTCGGCCGCCCACCCGGTGTGCGGCCCCGCCTTCCCCCCAGAAGGAGTCACCCTCATGCGCTGGTTGCCCCGACGAGGCAGACGCCTCGTCGCACTCGCCACAGCCGCCGTCACCCTCCCGCTCTCGGCCTCGCTCTCCCAGGCGGCCGCGGCTCCTCCCACGCCCACCCCCGCTCCCTACGCGCTGGTGCCGCAGCCGGTCTCGCAGCAGGCGGTGGCGGGCGAGGGGTTCACCCTCACCCCGCAGACCCGGATCTCCGTCCTCTCCCGGGAGTCGGACTCGCTGGGCGTCGGCAAGTACCTCTCCAAGCTCCTGGCCCCCTCCACGGGCTACGACCTGAAGGTCGTCAAGGACACCCGGGCGCCGAAGAACGCCATCGTCCTCGACCCCGACGGCCCCAAGAAGCTCGGAGCCGAGGGCTACACCATCTCGTCCGGCAAGAACGGCGTCGTCGTCAAGGCGCACGGGGCCGAAGGCCTGTTCCGCGGCGTGCAGACCCTGCGCCAGCTGCTCCCCGCCGCGGTCGAGTCCCGCACCAAGCAGTCCCGCACGTGGACCGTCTCGCCCGTGGAGATCAACGACGCGCCGCGGTACGAGTACCGGGGCGTGATGCTGGACGTCGCCCGTCGCTTCTTCCCCGTCGACCAGGTCAAGCGCTATATCGACGAGGCCGCCGCGTACAAGATCAACACGCTGCACCTGCACCTCACCGACGACCAGGGCTGGCGCATCGCCATCGACGCCCTGCCGAGCCTCACCAAGGTCGGCGCCAGCACCCAGAGCGGCTTCACCGGCGGTACCGGCTGGTACTACACGAAGGAGGACTACAAGGAGATCGTCTCCTACGCCTCCTCCCGGTTCATGACCGTGGTCCCCGAGATCGACGGCCCCGGCCACACCATGGCCGCCCTCGCCTCGGTGCCCGAGCTGAACTGTGACAACAAGGCCAAGGCCCCGTACTCCGGCTTCGACGTCGGCATCAGCCTCTACTGTCTGGAGGACGGCACGCACGTCGGGAACGTGCGGCGCTTCCTGAAGACCGTCATCAAGGAGGTCTCCAAGCTCACCCCCGGCCCCTACATCCACCTCGGCGGCGACGAGACCCCGCAGGCCACCCCGGAGAGGTACGCCGCCTACGTCAAGGCGGCCACCGAGGCCACCGTCGGACGGGACAAGACCGTGATGGGCTGGCACCAGCTCGGCCAGTCCGCCATCCCCTCCGGCAGCATCATGCAGTACTGGGGCGAGGACGACGACCGGGAGAGCATCGGCACCGCGGAGGAGACCGAGAGCATCCGCTTCGTCCGCAACGGAGTCTCCCAGGGCGCCAAGTTCGTCATGTCCCCCTCGGACCACGCCTACCTGGACATGAAGTACGACGTCTCCACTCCCTACGGTCTGAGCTGGTCCGGGTACGTGCCGGTGCAGCGCTCCTACGAGTGGGACCCGGCGACCATCACCGGCAAGATGGACGGCACCGGCTCCATCGTCCCGGCCAAGAAGATCGCCGGCGTCGAGGCCGCCCTGTGGGCCGACCGCGCCTACGAGGGCAGCGGCTCGCTGCCGACCCCGAGCACCAAGTGGCCCGAGCCCCAGGCCTACGCCGACTACATGAGCTTCCCCCGCCTGCCCGCCCTCGCCGAGGTCGGCTGGTCCCCGCAGTCCGCCCGTGACTGGGACGGCTTCCGCCAGCGCCTGGCCCAGCACGGACCGCGCTGGACCGCGGCCGGCATCGCCTACCACGCCGCCCCGGGCATCCCCTGGCCCGGCACCGTGCGCACCGTGGAGGGCGTCCACAGCCTTGAGGCCGGCGGCGTCGCCCTGGAGAACGGCGGCTCCTCGTCCGACGGCTCCGACCTGCTGATGTGGGCACCCAACCGCGGGAACAACCAGACCTGGACCATCGCCCCGCAGTCCGACGGTACCTACACCCTGACCAACAAGAGCTCCGGCAAGTGCGCCGAGGCCACCGGCGGTGCCGGCAGCACCGTCGTCCAGCGGGCCTGCAACGGCCAGACCGGCCAGCGCTGGAAGATCACCCCGACCGCCAACGACCGGCACACCATCACCTCCGCCGGCACCGGCCTGCTGCTGACCGCCGCCTCGGCCGCCAACGGCGCCAAGGCGACCCAGCAGCCCGACACCGGCTCCACCCTGCAGCGCTGGTCCGTCGACTGACCGACCACGCCCCGGGCCACCGCCCGACCCCCGCTCCGGACGTGCCTCGTCCGGAGCGGGGGTGCGTCGGTGCCCGCCACGCTTCTCCCACACGAGCGGCACGGGCGGCACGAGCGGCACGAGGTCGCACGCCGCACGGCGGGCCGAGGCGCGGGGGCGCCCGAGCGCGGGCACCGGGAGGCCGCCGCCGCGGCGGACCGGGATTCAGTCCTGCGGTCCGCTCGTCCGGGTGAGGTCGGCGCGGGTGGTGGAGAGTTTGGCCAGGACACGCGCCACGTGGTTCTCGACGGTGCGCGGGGAGAGGAACAGGATGGCGGCGATCTCCTTGTTGGTCGCCCCGGAGGCGAGCAGGTCGCGGACCTGCACCTCGCGGGGGGACAGCCGGTCGCCGTAGCCGGCCCGGCCGCGCGGGTTGGGGGTCGCCCGGCCGGCTTCGCGCAGCAGGTGGTGGCAGCGGGCCGCGTCGGAGGTCGCCCCGAGCTGTTCGAACGTGGTGACCGGCCCGGCCAGACGGGTGATGGTCTCGGCGGGGTCGGTACGGGTGCGGGCGGCGTGCTCGGCGGCGAGGGCGGCCCGGTAGGGCCGGCCGATGCCGATCCACTGCGCCGCCGCCAGGTCGAAGGCCGCCATCGCCCCGTCGGGGTCGGTGGCCCGCAGCAGCAGGCCCCGGCACAGGTGGTGTTCGGCGACGGCTCCGGGCGCGTCGCGGCCTTCGGTGGCGGTGGCGTGGCGTGCGGCGAGGGCTTGGGCCTCGTCGGCGCGGTCCAGGGCGAGGAGGGTCTCGACGGCGGTGGGCACGAGGTCCCAGGCGTAGGCCCAGGCCTCCTTGCGGGCGAGGAACCCGAGGAAGTCGAGCGGGTCGGTGAGGCTCCGCCAGGCGGTTTCGGGCTCGTGGCGCGCGAGTTGGAGGCGGGCGGTGCCGGCGGCCGCGGCGAGCGAGTCCAGGTGCAGGCCGCCGCGGGTGAGGACCTCGCCGAAGTCGCCGGCGGCCTGGGCGGTGAGGCCGCGGGCAGCGGCGGTCAGGCCCCGCACGGTGGCCAGCAGCCCGCCGGACCCCAGGGGACTGTGGGGGTGGCGCTCGTGGAAGGCGGCCAGGCCGTGCGCGGCGTCGTCCCAGCGGCCGGCCTGCCAGTCGAGCACGATCTGGTGACAGTCCAGGTAGAGGTCCAGCACGGGCAGGTGGATGCGCGGTGCCATGGCCCGTGTCTCGGCGACGGCGGCTGCGGCCCGCGCGTCGTTGCCGACGGCGAAGGAGCGGCCGATGCTGCCACAGATGACCATGGCCGTGCCCTGGAGCACCTGCACGTCGGCATCCTCGCGGGGCAGCGACGCCAGCAGCCCGGGGACGATCGGGTCGGCCGCGATGGCCAGCAGGAAGAGACGGGCGAGGTCGAGCATCGAACGGGCCCTGGGGTCCTGGTGACCTGCCAGCAGGGCGTAGCCGCGTTCGACCATGGCCCGCTGCTCGGCGAGCGCGAACCGGCCCGTCTCCGACACGCCCAGCAGGGCGAGCAGCCTGGCGGCGGAGACCGGATCGCCTTCCCCCACCTCGGCCAGGGCGGTGAGCAGTTCCTCCTCACCGGAGAGGTCACCGGCCTGGTAGATCAGGAACATCCCCAGGCTGCTCCTGATCCCGCCGCGGACCGGAACGGGCAGACCGGGCAGCCGCAGGATCCTGCGCAGGGCGGCAGCGGTCGCGGTGTACTCGGTGCCGACCGACACCGCGTAGGCCATGGCCGGCGCCGCCCGGCCGAGTTGTTCGGGGGTGAGGTCGGGCTGTTCGAGGATCTCGCCCAGCAGCGCTGCCGCGGTGCCGTGGTCGCCGACACCGGCGGCCCCGTCGGCCGCCTCCTGGGCCCGGAGCAGCCAGGCCGCCCGGTCGCCCAGGGCGCGGGTGTGGTGGGCGATCTGCACCAGCGGCGGCGGGTTCCGCGTCTCCAGCGCGGCGAGGACGCGCCGGTGGTTCCGGGTGCGCACCGGCCCCGGGAGGCCGTCGTAGACGGCCTCCTGCGCGAGGACGTGCGCGAACCCGTAGGTGTCCGGACCCGTCTGCCGCAGGACCGCCGCGGCCACCGCCTCCTGCAGGGCGGCGGCCGTGCGGTCCTCGTCCAGGCCTGCCGCCCGGGCCAGCAGCGCCTCCCCGGCCGGCACCGCCAGTACCGCCGCGGCGTCCACCAGTGCCGCCGCGTCAGGGCCCAGCCGCCCCCTGCGTTCGGCCAGCACCTCACGCAGGCTCCGCGGCACCCGCAGCACGGCCGCGTCCGCGTCGGCCGGCGAATCCGCGAGCGTGATCAGATCCCCGCCGCCCGGCCCGGCCACCCGCTCCAGCCGGGGCGAGCCCGCGAGCGAGAGCAGGTCCTCCTCGATCACCAGCGGCAGGCCCCCGCTGCGTTCCAGCAGCGTCCGCACCAGCTCCGGCGCCGGCTCACCGCCGAGCACGTCCCGTGCCATCGCCCTCAGTTCGGCCTCACCGAGCGGGCCGAGCCGGATCTCCACGCCGCCCGTTCCCGGCGAACGCCGGAACGGCGCGCCCAGCACGGGCGCGCCTGCGGGAAGGTCCTCCGCCCGGTACGTCAGCACCATCGCCGTGTCGGCCGGCATGTCCCGGGCCAGCAGGAGCAGCAGCTCGAGGGTCGCCTCGTCCGCCCAGTGCACGTCCTCCACCACCAGCGCCACCGGTGCCACCGCCTCCAGCAGCGTCCGGACCGCCGACACCACCCGGAACCGCTGCACGCCGGGCCCGGACGCGCCCGGTACGGCCGGCGGCGGCTCCGCGGGCAGAGCGTCGGCCAGATCCGGCAGCAGCGGCGCGAGCGCGCCGGCCGAGGCGCCCAGCCGTTGCGCCGGCGGAAGCCAGGGCCCGACCCGGCGCAGCGCGTCGATCACCGGCCCGTAGGCCAGCGGTTCACGCAACGGGTGGCAGCCGCCCACCAGGACCCGCAGGCCGTCGGCGCCCAGTGCGGCCGACGCTTCGGTGACCAGCCGCGACTTGCCGATCCCGGCCTCCCCCTCCACCAGGATCACCGCCGGGCGCGTCTCGGAGACCGCGTCCACCAACGCCCGGACCTCCACCGTGCGTCCCGCGAAGGCGCACCCCCGGGCCTCGCTGGAGAGCGTTCTGCCACCGTGGTCGTCCACACCGTGCTCCCATCGGACCCGCGGTCTCCACGGCGGGACGGGGCGGGCTGTCGTGCCCCCGTCCCTCCACCGTAGCGCCGCCCCGGCAGGCGGGGGCCGCAGGTCAGGTCCCGGCGAGGACGAGCTGCCCGGTGGTCTCGTTCAGTACCAGTTGTGCGGCGGGGGCCAGTGCGCGGTCCGTGACGAAGCAGTCGATCTCCGGGAGCGTGGCGAAGGCGCTGAGGCCGACGACGTCCCACTTGCTGTGGTCGGCGACGACGACCACCCTCCGTGCCGAGGCGATGAGCGTCCGGTTGGTCTGGGCCTCCGCGAGGTTGGGGGTGGTGAGGCCGGCGCGTTCGGAGACTCCGTGGGCGCCCATGATCAGGACGTCCACGTGCAGGGATCTGATCGCCTGGTCGGCCAGTGGGCCGACGAGTGCGGCGGAGGGGGTGGGTGTGCCTCCGGTGAGGAGGAGGACGGGCGCGTTGCCGTTGCCGTTCTCCGCGGCGGTGCGGACGAGGTCGGCGACGGGGAGGGAGTTGGTGACCAGGGTGAGGCCGGGGATGTCGAGGAGTTGCCGGGCGACGGCGAAGGCGGTGGTCCCCGCTCCGACGGCGACGACG
>NZ_JAQYWZ010000359.1:0-360 GCF_036290945.1 Streptomyces sp. BE303 | reverse complement strand
CTCCCCCGCCCCCGGAGAACAACACAGCTAGCTAGACTCGTCCCCCGCCCGACGCTCTGCCGCTATCACACCCCCCAGCGACCGCAGCGCCAGCATCGCCACCGCGCCGCCCACCCCCAACGGGCGCAGGTGCTCCCCGGTCACACCGAGGGGTTGACGACCGGCCTGGTCGCCGTAGCTTCCGGGTCGGCTGCTCTGACGGGGGTAGCGCGTTCTGGTCGGGTGGCGTTCCTGTTCACGGGGCAGGGTGCGCAGCGAGCGTCGATGGGCCCGGGCATGTACGAGGCGTTACCCGTGTTCGCGGACGCCAACGACCACGTGGCGATGCACCAGGATGACCAACAGGACCAGCCCCTGGCG
>NZ_JAQYWZ010000358.1:0-1246 GCF_036290945.1 Streptomyces sp. BE303 | reverse complement strand
TCAGGGCAGAGCTGCCCGCCACCGCGTTCGGGGGCCGGGCCGGCCGGGGAGTCCGGCGGCCCGGCGTTCGGGGGGTGCGGTCCGGCCGGTCGTCAGAACCGGGCGATCACGTACCGGTCGACGGTGTCCTCGTCGAGCTCGAAGCCCAGGCCGGGCCCGGTCGGGACGACCAGCGCGCCGTCGGTGAACTTCGGCGGGTTGACCAGGATGTTCTCCCGGATCGGGTTGGGCAGCCGGTTGTACTCGTAGGTGCGCAGGTTCGGGGTGGCCGCGCAGAGCTGCAGGGCCGCGCAGAGGCTGACGCCGGAGCCGACCCCGTGCGGGGCGATGTCCACGTGGAACGCGGAGGCGAGCGCGGACAGCCGCATGGCCTCGGTGATGCCGCCGCAGCGGGCGACGTTCGGCATGAAGACGTCGATCGCGCGGTGCAGCAGCGAGTCCCGCAGGTCGAAGCGGGTGAAGTGGGTCTCGCCGTTGACGACCGTCAGGCCGGTCCGGCGGCGCAGCTCGGCGAGGTTGGCGAGGTCGTCCACCTGGAGCGGCTCCTCGTACCAGGAGATGCCGAGGTCGGCGAGGACGGCGCCGACCCGGGTGGCCTCGTCGAGGTCGTAGGCGCAGTTGACGTCGGTGAGGATCTCGATGCCGTCGCCGACGGCGGCGCGGACGGCGGTGAGGTGGGCGCGGTCGGTGCGCTCGCCGCGGCCGATCTTGACCTTGAGGGCCTTGAAGCCGTCGTCGACGAAGCCGAGGGCCTGCCGGGCGGAGTCCTCGGGGTCGGCGTGCAGGGCGACCGGGCTGGCGTAGCAGTCGACGGTCTCGCGGACGGGGCCGCCGAGGAGGCGGTGGACGGGGACGCCGGCGAGCTTGCCGCGGAGGTCCCACAGGGCGAGGTCGACGCCGGCCATCGCTTCGAGGTAGAAGCCGCGGTTGTGGCCGCCGGCGGCCTGGCCCTTGAACAGCCGCTCCCAGATCGCGCCGGTGGCCAGCGCGTCCTGGCCGATGAGCAGCGGCGCCAGGACGGTCGCGACGACGGTGGCGGTGACCTGCGGGCTCGGCAGGCCGTACGCCTCGCCGATGCCGACCGAGCCGTCCTCGGTGTGGACCTTGACGAGGGTCGCGTACTGGCCCCGGCGGGGCAGCACCAGGTGGCTGGAGGCCGGGTACCGCAGCCAGTCCGGCACGTCCTCGGGCGAGTCGTACAGGTCGTCGAAGCTGGCGGACAGGGCTACGGCCTCGACCTTGGTGA
>NZ_JAQYWZ010000357.1:0-471 GCF_036290945.1 Streptomyces sp. BE303 | reverse complement strand
CCGGCGAGCACCACCGCCCGATGGGCCAGCGCGGCACGGCGGGCTGCCGCTGCGGCGAGCGTGTGGAGATCCCGATCGGCCACAAGTCGCACCTGCTGTGCCTGGGCACGGGGCGCCGCCTCGTCCGTACCGGACAACAGCACCGGAACAAAGGGAAGTTGCACCGCTGCCACGACTGCTGCGGACTCGACGGCCGGGGGCTCCTCCACGATCACGTGCGCGTTCGTCCCGCTGACGCCGAACGCCGACACACCCGCCCGACGAGGCCGGTCCCCGCCGCTCCAGGGCCGCGACTCCCTCAGCAACTCGACGGCGCCCGCCGACCACTTGACCACGGTCGACGGCTCGGCCGCGTGCAGGGGGGCGGGCAGGGTCTCGTGCCGCAACGCCAGGACCATCTTAGATCGGACGAGCGGCGGGTAGGCCAACAGGGTCTCGCGCGCTGTACAGCTCGGGGGGGGCGGTATCATG
>NZ_JAQYWZ010000356.1:0-44212 GCF_036290945.1 Streptomyces sp. BE303 | reverse complement strand
CGCCTGGCGGGCGAAGTAGCCCAGTTCGGGGTGGTGCCGCTTGGCTTCCAGCTCGGTGACCACGACCACCGGGAGAACGACCTCGTGCTCCTCGAAGCGGGTCATGGCGAGAGGGTCCGCCAGGAGCACGCTGGTGTCGAGAACGTACGTGCGCCGGTCTGGTGTCCGGCGGCTCTTGGAACTGACCACTAGGCCTCCAGGGCGGATGACCCTGCGTCATCCGCGGCAAGCCGGCCCCCGCTGCCCCGGTGGCCTCGGGGCCGGTCTGCCTGGAGTATTCCCAGGCGGGGGGCGGTGCATTCGCGTCCTCGGCGAACTGACGGATCATTGCCGGTGAACGTTTGGCCTCGCCCCGCCACCGGGTAGATCAGCCCCTACGGCGCTCTCCGCCCGGGCCTCCGCCCGGGCGGCGGCCGGTCCCGCCCGGCGGCCCCTCAGTCAGTCTCAGTCAGCCCCTCCGGCCGTGCCCGCACGGCGCTCCCGGGCGGGCCGGGCCTCCTCGACCGCGGTACGCGCCGGGTCAGAGTCCCATCCGCCGGTGCCGCTCCTCGTAGGCGCGCAGCGCCCGCAGGAAGTCGACCTTCCGGAAGGCCGGCCAGTACGCCTCGCAGAAGTAGAACTCGCTGTGCGCGCTCTGCCAGAGCAGGAAGCCGGAGAGCCGCTGCTCGCCCGAGGTGCGGATGACCAGGTCGGGGTCGGGCTGCCCCCTCGTGTAGAGGTGCTCGGCGATGTGCTCGACGTCGAGGATCTCGGCCAGCTCCTCGATCGAGGTGCCCCGCCCGGCGTGCTCCTGGAGCAGCGAGCGGACGGCGTCGGCGATCTCGTGCCGGCCGCCGTAGCCGACGGCCACGTTCACGGTGATCCCGTCGATCCCGGCGGTCTCCTCGGCGGCCTTCTTGAGGACGTCGGCGGTGTGCTGCGGCAGCAGGTCCAGTGCACCGACCGGGTTGACCCGCCAGCGGCGGGCGGCGGCCAGGTTGGTGACGGCGTCCTCGATGATCCCGAGCAGCGGGACCAGTTCGCCGGCCGGGCGGGAGAGGTTGTCGGTGGAGAGCATCCACAGGGTGACGACCTTGACGTGGGTCTCGTCGCACCAGCCGAGGAACTCGCTGATCTTGTCGGCCCCGCGCTGGTGACCGTAGGCGGTGGACCCGCCGGTCGCCTTGGCCCAGCGGCGGTTGCCGTCGAGGATCACGCCGATGTGGTGCGGGGTTCGGGCGAGGTGCACCTCGACCCGACGGCCGTACAGGCCGTACATCCCGTCCAGCAGGGTGCGCAGACCCGGCGTGCGTTCGACGACATCGCGCAGACCCATGCTTTTCGGCCCCTCCGTGCTCACTTCACCGGGTGCTTCACAACCCCCGGCGCAGCCTACTCCCGCGTTGTGTCGGCAAGGAAAGCCGCAGGTCCCGGGAGGGTCACGGTCCGGTGCGGAGTCTGTTGCGACGCGTGTGGCCCGGATGGCCGGAAGGCGCCCGCGAGAACCCCGGGTGTCCACAGGGGCGCCGGATACGGAACGGTCTCCGATTCCTTAAGGAATCCGTAAGCCGACGGTTCAATGCTTGACGACCACTAATGGTCTAGTCCAGCTTTTGACCCAAGGCGGAACGAACACAACCGGACCGCCCCACCGAGGCAGTACTGCGGACCTCCCCTCCCCCACACGCGGCCGCCGCGCCCCCCACCGCGGCGGCCGCTCCTCCCCACAGGAGCGCACCTCCATGGCCCGTACGCTGAACCAGCCCGCGCACAAGCGTCGGCGCAGCCCCCTCCCCGCCCTCGCCGCCGGCGCCACCGCCCTCGCGCTGGCCGGCACCGGGCTCGCCCTCTTCGCCGGGGGCGCCAACGCCGCCGCCGGGAACCTCGTCGGCAACGGTGGCTTCGACTCCGGCTCGCTGAGCGGCTGGACCTGTACCGGCGCCGCCCGCGTCGTCACCACCCCGGTCCACTCGGGTGCCGGCGCGCTGCAGGCCACCCCGGGCGCCGCGGACACCGCCGAGTGCACCCAGACCATCAGCGTGCTGCCCAACACCAGCTACACCCTCAGTGCCTGGGTCCAGGGTCCGTACGTCTACCTCGGCGCGCGCGGCACCGGCGGCACCGACCCGAGCGCCTGGTCCAACCAGAACAGCTGGAACCAGCTCTCCACCACCTTCACCACCGGCGCCAACGCCACCAGCCTCACCCTCTACCTGCACGGCTGGTACGGCCAGAGCGCCTACCTCGCCGACGACGTCGTGCTGAGCGGCCCGGGCGGGACCACCACCCCGACCCCCACCCCGACCGTCACCCCCACCCCGACGCCGACCGCCACGGCCACGCCGACCACGACGGCCTCCCCCACGGCCACCGCGACGCCGACCCAGACCGTCACCCCGACCCCCACCCAGACGGTCACGCCGACCCCCACGGCGACCAGCACCGGCAACCCCAACACCGGCCTGCCGAAGCACGTCGTCACCGGCTACTGGCACAACTTCGACAACAAGGGCAACAACCTCCAGAAGCTGAGCGACGTCCAGAGCGCGTACGACATCATCGCGGTCTCGTTCGCCGACTCCGTCGCCAACCGCCCCGGCGCCATCACCTTCAAGCTGGACGCGGAGCTCTCCGCGGGCCTCGGCGGCTACACCGACGCCCAGTTCCGGGCCGACGTGAAGGCCAAGCAGGCGGCCGGCAAGAAGGTCATCATCTCCATCGGCGGCCAGAACGGCGCCATCCACGTCAACGACGCGGCCGCCGCGAGCGCCTTCGTCGAGACCGCCTACGCGGTCATCAAGGACTACGGCTTCGACGGCCTCGACGTCGACCTGGAGAACGGCCTCAACCCGACCCACCTGGGCAACGCGCTGCACGCCCTGCAGGCCAAGGTCGGCCCGAGCTTCATCCTGACGATGGCGCCGGAGACCATCGGGATGTACTCCACCGCCGGCTCCTACTTCCAGCTGGCGCTGAACACCAAGGACATCCTGACCGTCGTCAACACCCAGTTCTACAACTCGGGCGGCATGAACGGCTGCGACGGCAAGGTCTACAACCAGGGCACCATCGACTTCATCACCGCCCAGGTCTGCACCCACATCCAGGGCGGCCTGCGGCCCGACCAGGTCGGCATCGGCGTCCCCGCCTCCTCCAAGGCGGCCGGCGGCGGCTACGTCTCGCCGAGCGTCGTGAACAACGCCCTGGACTGCCTGGCCACCGGCAAGAACTGTGGCAGCTTCGTCCCGCCGGCCAAGTGGCCGACCATCCGCGGCGCGATGACCTGGTCCACCAACTGGGACGCCAACAACGGCAACGCGTTCTCCAACGCGGTCGGCCCGTTCGTCCACCAGATGCCGTAATCCCCCACGGCGCGCCGCCCCGTGAGGGTGGGGCCAGCGCGTCGGCGCCGGGCCCGTCGTACCTTGACCGGTACGACGGGCCCGTCCGCCGTTTCCGGGGCGGGTGCGCCATGGTCCGCCGTAGCTCGGGGCCGCCCCGCGCTACGGCTGGACCAGGACCGTGAGCAAGGTGCCGAGCAGCAGGAACGGACCCATCGGCACCTCCCGGCCGCGCACCGGACGCCGGCGCACCAGGGCCGCCACCAGCACGCCGACCGACCAGAGCCCGGCCAGCAGCACGACCGTGATCAGCCCGGTCAGCGCCGCGGACCAGCCGTACCGTCCGAGCAGCGCGCCGAGGCCGAGTGCCAGCACGCTGTCCCCGGGGCCCATCAGTCCCAGCCAGACCGGCAGTTCGAACAGCGCGCCGGCCGCCAGCGCCACCAGCAGGCAGCGCAGCAGCACGTCCGGGCTGCCGTCCACCAGTTCCAGCACCGTCAGCAGCACCGCGAGCCCCGCCGCCAGCGTCAAGCTCAGCGGGTACGGCAGCCGGTGCACCCGGGCGTCGGTGAAGCCGAGCACCACCCCGACGCCGGCCGCCCAGAGCAGCAGCAGCGCGTCGGACGGCCGGCCGGCCGTCAGCGCGGCGGCGGCCGCGGCGGCGGTGACCGCCTCCACCTGCCAGGCGCCCGGGCCCAGCCCGGTCCGGCAGCCCGGGCAGCGGCCGGTCGGCGGCAGCCCGCGCAGCTCCCGCGCGCAGGACGGGCAGGTGGTGCGCCACGGCTCGCCCTCGGGCACGGCGTACCGCACCACCAGGCCGCGCAGTGCCGGCGCCGCCAGCAGACCGGCCAGCACGGCCCCGACCACGCTCGCGATCACGACGTCCTCCCCCTCCGCGCGGCGACGGTACGATCCGGCGGGTCCCGGTCAGGAACCGGCCGGACGCCGTCCGCGTCCGACTCAGGCGGCACCCCTTGATCCGGGTGCCGCGACCGACCACATCATCCACGGGGGAGACACACCTTGACGAAGCACCGGACCACTCTGCGCGCGGCCGTCCCGGTCGCGGCGCTGGCGCTGGCCCTGACGGCCTGCGGGCCGGAGAACGACGACCCGGCCGTCGTCGCCGCCCCGACCGCCGCCGGCACCACGGCGGGCGCTCCGGCGGGGGCCCCCACGGGCGCGCCGACCACCGCACCCACCGGGGCCCCGGCGGCCACCGGCGGCGGCGCGGCGGGAGGCGGCGGCACCGCGACCGCCAACCCCGCCCCCTCGGCCGCCACCAGCGGCAACCCGATCGGCGGGGCGAGCGGGGGCGGCAGCAAGATCACCTTCGAGAACCCGCTGCCGCTGACCGCCACCGGCAGCTACCTCGGCAAGACCAAGGCCGACGTGACCCCGGTCTCGGTGGTCAAGGGCACCGCCGCCGACCTCGCCCCGTTCAACTTCAAGCCCGCCGACGTCGCCGGCAAGACGCCGTACTACGTGACCGTCTCGTTCACCAACAGGACGGGCGCCCCGCTGAACGACGAGTACTTCATGATGCGGTTCAAGGTGAACACCGACGCCAAGGCGACCGGCATCCTGGCGGCCCCGACCGTCCTGAAGTCCATCCCGGCCTGCGACTCCGGCAAGAAGCCCGGCACGCTCGCCGACGGCCAGAGCCAGCAGCAGTGTGCCGTCTATCTCGTGCCCAACGACACACCGCCGCAGTTCCTCACCTTCGGCAGCGTTCTGGACACCCAGCCACTGATCTGGAAGGCGAGCTGACGCCTCCGCCTCCCGATCCAAGGAGTGGCTGAGCAGTAGCGTCCGGGCGGTCCGGCGGGTGTCCCACGACACGCGCCGGACCGCCCGGTTCTGCCCCTAAAGTAGGCAGGCATGCAGGTCATCCAGTCCAGCAAGCTCGCCAACGTCTGCTACGACATCCGCGGCCCGGTGCTCGACGAGGCGATGCGGCTGGAGGAGCAGGGCCACCGCATCCTGAAGCTCAACACCGGCAATCCCGCGCTGTTCGGCTTCGACGCGCCCCCGGAGATCCTCCAGGACATCCTGCGCAACCTCTCCTCCGCGCACGGCTACGGCGACTCCAAGGGGCTGCTCTCGGCCCGCCGCGCCGTGGTCATGCACTACGAGGAGCGCGGCCTGCACGGGCTGGACGTCGAGGACGTCTTCCTCGGCAACGGCGTCTCCGAACTCATCCAGCTGGCCATGACCGCCCTGCTGGACGACGGCGACGAGGTGCTCGTCCCCGCCCCGGACTACCCGCTCTGGACGGCCTCCGTCTCGCTGGCCGGCGGCACCGCCGTGCACTACCGCTGCGACGAGCAGTCCGAGTGGTACCCGGACCTCGCCGACGTCGAGGCCAAGGTGACCGACCGGACCAGGGCGATGGTCGTCATCAACCCCAACAACCCGACCGGCGCGGTCTACCCGCGCGAGGTGCTGGAGGGGCTGGTCGAGATCGCCCGCCGGCACCAGCTGGTGATCTACGCGGACGAGATCTACGACAAGATCCTCTACGACGACGCCGAGCACATCCCGCTGGCCACCCTGGCCCCCGACCTGTTCTGCGTCACCTTCAACGGCATGTCCAAGTCCTACCGGGTCGCGGGCTTCCGCTCCGGCTGGATGGTGCTCTCCGGCGACCGCCACCGCGCCCGCAGCTACGTCGAGGGCCTGACCGTGCTCGCCTCGATGCGGCTCTGCGCCAACATGCCGGCCCAGCACGCGGTGGCCGCGGCGCTCGGCGGTCGGCAGTCGATCAAGGACCTGGTGCTGCCCGGCGGCCGTCTGCTGGAGTCCCGCGACGCCGCCTACCGGCTGCTCAACGACATCCCCGGGGTCAGCTGCGTCAAGCCGAAGGGGGCGCTCTACGCCTTCCCCCGGCTGGACCCGAAGGTCTACAAGATCAAGGACGACGCCCAGATGGTGCTCGACCTGCTGCGGGCCGAGCGGATCCTGCTGGTCCAGGGCACCGGCTTCAACTGGCCGGAGCCGGACCACTTCCGGCTGGTCACCCTGCCGCGTCCGGAGGAGATCACCGACGCCGTCACCCGGATCGGCACCTTCCTCGGCGGCTACGCGCAGCCCTGACGCGGGCCGGGCGCGGACGGGACCGCACGCCGGGCGCAGGCCGGGCGCGGGCGGGAAAAGCGCTACGGCCGGAGTCCCGGTCCGGACGATCTCCTTGGTCGGGGAAAGATCGTCCGGCGGGGCTCCGGCCGTCCTGTCGCTCGTCGGTGCGCGATTCGTGCCACGCACCGACCACTTACTCGCCTTACTGAGGCTCAGGCTCAGCCGAGGCGGGCGACAAGGTCTCGGTACTCGTCCCACAGCTCGGTGGGCGTGTGGTCGCCGAACAGTTCCAGGTGGGCCGGGACGAGCGCGGCCTCCTGGCGCCAGATGTCGGCGTCGACGGTGAAGAGCAGGTCGAGGTCCTCCTTCGACAGCTCCAGGCCGGCGAGGTCGAAGGACTCGACGGTCGGCAGCACGCCGATCGGCGTCTCGACACCGTCGCCGGTGCCCTCCAGCCGCTCGACGATCCACTTGAGCACGCGGCTGTTCTCGCCGTAGCCGGGCCAGACGAACTTGCCCGCGCCGTTCTTGCGGAACCAGTTCACGTAGTAGATCTTCGGCAGCTTGGCGGCGTCCGCCTCGGCGCCGACCTTCAGCCAGTGGGCGAAGTAGTCGCCCATGTTGTAGCCGCAGAAGGGCAGCATCGCGAACGGGTCGCGACGCAGCTCGCCGACGGTGCCCTCGGCGGCCGCGGTCTTCTCGGAGGCGATGTTGGCGCCCAGGAAGACGCCGTGCTGCCAGCCGAAGGACTCGGTCACCAGCGGGACGGCGGTGGCGCGGCGACCGCCGAACAGGATGGCCGAGATCGGCACACCCGCCGGGTCCTCCCACTCGGGGGCGATGGTCGGGCACTGCGCGGCCGGGACGGCGAAGCGGGCGTTCGGGTGGGCGGCCGGGGTGCCGGACTCCGGCGTCCAGTCGTCACCGCGCCAGTCGGTGAGGTGGGCCGGCTTCTCGTCGGTGAGGCCCTCCCACCAGACGTCGCCGTCGTCGGTGAGCGCGACGTTGGTGAAGACCGTGTTGCCCCAGAGGGTGTCGATCGCGTTGGCGTTGGTGTCGACACCGGTGCCGGGCGCGACGCCGAAGAAGCCGGCCTCCGGGTTGATGGCGCGCAGACGGCCGTCGGCGCCGAAGCGCATCCAGGCGATGTCGTCGCCGATCGTCTCGACCTTCCAGCCCGGGATGGTGGGCTGGAGCATCGCGAGGTTGGTCTTGCCGCACGCCGACGGGAAGGCCGCCGCGACGTACTTGACCTCCGACTCGCCCGTGGGGCCGGCCGGCGGGGTGAGCTTCAGGATGAGCATGTGCTCGGCCAGCCAGCCCTCGTCACGGGCCATGGTCGAGGCGATGCGCAGCGCGTAGCACTTCTTGCCGAGCAGGGCGTTGCCGCCGTAGCCGGAGCCGAACGACCAGATCTCCCTGGCCTCCGGGAAGTGCGAGATGAACTTGGTGGAGCTGCACGGCCACGGGACGTCCGCCTGTCCCTCGGCGAGCGGGGCACCGACGGTGTGCACGGCCTTGACGAAGTCGCCGTCCTCGCCGAGCTGGTCCAGCACGGCCCGGCCCATGCGGGTCATCACGCGCATCGAGACCGCGACGTAGGCGGAGTCGGTGATCTCGACGCCGTACGCGGCGAGCGGGGAGCCGACCGGGCCCATCGAGAAGGGCACGACGTACATCGTGCGGCCCTTCATCGCGCCGCGGAACAGACCGTTCTCGCCCTGGAAGATCTCCCGCATCTCGGCGGGGGCCTTCCAGTTGTTGGTCGGACCGGCGTCCTTCTGCTGCTCGGAGCAGATGTAGGTGCGGTCCTCCACGCGCGCCACGTCCGTGGGGTCCGAGGCGGCGTAGTAGGAGTTGGGGCGCTTGTCCTCGTTGAGCTTCTTGAAGGTGCCCTGGGCGACCAGCAGGTCCGCAAGGCGCTGGTACTCCTCGTCCGAACCGTCGCACCACTCGACGCGGTCCGGCTGGGTGAGCTCCGCGATCTCGCTCACCCAGGCCAGCAGACGCTGGTGGCGGGTGGGCGCGGCGCTGAGAGCAGCCGAGTTCTCGTTCGACACGATCGCTCCTTCACGCCATCCCGGCGGGGAGATGGCGTAGCGGGGTTTGAGGGTGATTGCAGCGTAGCTCCGGGTCCGGGCCCCGAATACGGCGAGGAGGCAAAGTTGGCGCATTTTTTACTACAGTAAGGATAATTACTGGCCAGTAGTGGAGCACCTTCGGCGGGTGAGGAGCCCCGCCACCCCGACTTCGAATACTCCAAAACGTCCAACTAGTGACGGCCGACACTTCCTACGCGTCAGTAACCTACGGAGCCGTAGGTAGCGGGTAGCATGCGGACATGACTGCTGAGCTCCTGGAGAGCACGGAGCGTGTCGAGCCCAAGCCGACATGGCGCGGCTGGCTGCACGCCGGAATGTTCCCTGCCGCGGTGGCCGCCGGGATCGTGCTGATCTGCCTGGCCGAACCGGGCCCCGCCAGGATCGCGTGCGCGATCTACTCGGTCAGCGCCTGGCTGCTCTTCGGGGTGAGCGCGGTGTACCACCGCTTCACCTGGGGGCCGCGCGGCGACGCGGTCCTGCGCCGGCTGGACCACGCGAACATCTTCCTGATCATCGCGGGCACCTACACCCCCTTCACCATCCTGCTGCTGGACGGCGCCGACCGGCAGTTGCTGCTCTGGGCGGTCTGGGGCGGGGCGCTCGCCGGGATCGCGTTCCGGGTGTTCTGGGTCGGCGCGCCGCGCTGGCTGTACACGCCGGTGTACCTCGCGCTGGGCTGGGCCGCCGCGTTCTACCTGCCCGACTTCCTGCGCACCGGCGGAGTCGCCGTCCTGGTGCTGATGATCGTCGGCGGCGTGCTCTACAGCGTCGGCGGCGTGGTGTACGGGCTCAAGCGGCCCGATCCGTCACCGGGCCGCTTCGGCTTCCACGAGGTGTTCCACGCCTTCACCCTCGGGGCCTTCATCACGCAGTACGTCGGGATCTCACTGGCGGCCTACAGCGCGGCCGGCTGAACCCGGCGCCCCGTGACGGGCGGTCGGCCGGTCCGCGGACCGGGCGGCCGCCCGTTCGGCCGTCCACTCGCGGACCGGGCGGTCGTGCGTCACCGCGGTCTCGTGACCACGGGACTCGTGCCCCCGTGACTCGGGGCCGCGCGCGTCGGGGCCGTGCGACCCGCGGGGGTCATGTACCCCGCGGGGGTCGTGCGCACCGCGGGCGTCGTGCGGCGGCTGGCTTCCGCGCACCGGCCGGTGGTGGCCGGCCGAACGCTCGTACGACCGGCGCTCGCGGACCGGGCGGCCGGGCGCCGCGGGCTCGCGCCCCGGGCCCGGCAGAGTCCGCCGGAGCCGCTCGGCCTGCCGCGCGTCGATCGCCTCGCGAGCCCGCCGGCAGCGCTCGCAGTGCGCGGCGTCCGGACTGCCGCCGGCCGTCCGGTGACCGCGCGCCGGGGGCCGTCCACCCGGCTCGGCCGCCCGGTGGAGCAGCTGCCAGCGCAGCCCGACGTACACCATCAGCAGCAGCACCTCGACCCCGGCGACCGCCAGCACCAGCGCGGCGCCGTTGATCAGGTAGGCCGCGACCACCGCCAGCGCCGAGCCCACCACCACTGCGGCACCCCAGATCTGGGCACCCGACTTCCGACCAGCCATTTCGGCTTCCCCTTCCTGCGCCGGGCTCGTGGTCGGCTCCTGCCGCCCCACCCCTTCTCCGCTCTCGGCACGCATCGGCCCGCACTGACCGACCGCCACATCCTATCTACCGTCAGTCACCCGAAACCGCCCGAAAGCGGCGAACGACAGATCAACGTTGCGTCAATTCCATGTGCGGAACGCGCACTTCCAGGACACATCACGGAGCGTGATGGCACGACCACCCGAGGCCGACATTGACGGGAGCCATCTTTTGGAGGTTACTGTCATTTGACAGCGACCATCTTCCAGGTCTCCGGAGGTTGTCCGTGACCACCCCGCCCACCGACCGGGCCCCGGCCCCGCCCGGGCCCGACCCGCGGCGCTGGCTCGCGCTCGTCGCCGTCGCCCTCAGCGTCCTGGTGATCAGCTTCGACATGACGGTCCTCAACGTGGCATTGCCCACCCTGGCCTCCCAGTTGGAGGCCACCACCGGGCAGCAGCAGTGGATCGTCGACTCCTACAGCGTGGTCTTCGCCGCGGCGATGCTCCCCGCCGGGCTGATCGGCGACCGCTTCGGCCGACGCCTCGTCCTCACCCTGGGCCTCGCGCTGTTCGGCCTCTCCTCCGCCGTCGGCATGCTCGCCGACAGCCCCGGCACGCTGATCGCCGCGCGCGCCGCGATGGGCCTGGCCGGCGCGCTGGTGATGCCGATGTCCATGGCGGTGATCCCCGGGATCTTCCCGGCCGCCGAGCAACGCCGCGCCACCGCGGTCCTGGCCGCCGCCCTCGCCGTCGGCACCCCGCTCGGTCCGCTGATCGGCGGCTTCCTGCTCCAGCACTTCTGGTGGGGCGCGATCTTCGTGGTCAACCTCCCGCTGGTCGCGATCGGCATCACCGCCTGCCTGATCCTGCTGCCGGAGACCCGCAACCCCGCCGCACCCCGGATCGACCTGCTCGGCACCCTGCTCGGCGCCGGCGGCCTGGCGGCGCTCACCTACGGCATCATCGAGGGCCCCGAGCGCGGCTGGTCCGACCCCCTGGTCCTCGGCACGATCGGCGGCTCGCTGGTCGCGCTCACCGCTCTGGTGCGGCGCAGCCGGCGCCGGCCCGACCCGATGCTCGACCTCACCCTGCTCGCCGACCGCACCTTCCGCTGGTCGGTGGTGGCCGCGACCCTGGTCTCTCTGGTGCTGTACGGAGCCTTCTTCGTGCTGCCCCTCTACTTCCAGAGCGTGCTCGGCGCCGACGCCTTCGGCACCGGCCTGCGGCTGATGCCGATGATGCTCGGCCTGATGGTGGCGGCCCGGTTCAGCGACAAGCTGGTCGCCCGGACCGGCCACCGGCCGGTGATCACCGCCGGGCTGGCCGTCCTGGCCGGAGCCCTGCTGATCGGGAGCCGGACGGACGCCTCCGACGGTTACGGCCCGGCGGCGGTCTGGCTGGTCCTGCTCGGGTTCGGCATGGGCCTGTCGATCATCACCGCCCAGGCCACCGCGCTGCTCACCCTGCCGCCCGCCCGGGCCGGCGTCGGTTCGGGGCTGCTCCAGACCTTCCGTCAGGTGGGCGGGGCGATCGGGGTCGCGCTCTTCGGCAGCCTGCTGGCCGGCTCGTACCGGGGAGCGCTGGACACCACCGGGCTCCCGGCGGGCGCCGCGGACCGGGCCGGGCAGTCGGTGGTGGCCGCCGACGCCGTCGCCGCCTCCACCGGGGACCCGTCACTGGCCGCCTCCGCGCACGCCGCCTACGTCCACGGGATGACGGCGGTGCTGCTGACCGCCGGGGTGGTCGCGGTGCTGTCGGCGGTTCTGGTCGCCCTCCGGATGCCGTCCGTCGAGCCCACCGGGCCCGCCGAGCCCTCCGTCGGCGGAGCGGTCACCGGTGAGCCCGCCGCCGACGGCCCCGGCACCGGTCCCGGACCGTCCGCCGCGCCCGCGGCCGATCACGGATAATCGAAGGTATGAGCGCAGCGCAGCCGACAGCGGCACCCCCGGCGGGCCCGGACGATCCGGTCCAGGCGATGCCGGCGGCGCCGCTGTCGCTGCGCGAGCGGAAGAAGCTGAAGACCCGCCGGGCGATCCGCCGCGAGGCGTACCGGCTCTTCGCCGAACTGGGCTACGAGAACACCACGGTGGACCGGATCGCGGACGCCGCCGAGGTCTCGCAGTCGACCTTCTTCCGGTACTTCGCCACCAAGGAGGACGTCGTCCTCACCGACGAGTACGACCCGGCGATGATCGCCGCCCTGCTGGCACGGCCCACTGACGAACCGTTCCTGCGCTCCTGCCGGGAGGCCCTCACCGGGCTGATCCGCACACTGGTCCGAGACGAGCGCGAGGAACTCCTCGTCCGGATGCGGCTGGTCACCGAAGTCCCCGCGCTGAGGGCCCGGATGCGCGACAGCGCCAACGACCCGCAGCAGCTCTACCTCACCGTGCTGATGCGGCGGGCCGGTGTCCAGGAGCCGACCTTCGCGATGCGGATCACCGCCGCCTCGCTCGGCGCGGCCACCACGGAGGCCGTCCTGCGCTGGGCCGAGAGCGGCGGCACCGAGGACATGGCCGAGCTGGTCGACCGCGCCTTCGCGATCATGGAGAGCGGCTTCACCGAGCTCTAGGCGCCCGGACGTACGGGGCCCGGACGGGGCCCGGACGGGCCCGGGCCTGCGGCGGGGCCCGGTCGCCGTGCCGGGCCCCGCCGCCTCGGTCCGGCGCTACCCGCGCCGGACTCCCACCCGCCGCCGCAACGCGAGGCCCGCGCCCGCGACAGCGGTGACGCTCAGGGCCGCGGTCGCCGTCGCGGCGGGCAGCACGCTCCCGCCGCTCCCGGCCGGCTCACCGGCCGCGTCCGGGCGGTAGCCGCCGCCCTTGCCCGCCCGGTCGTACGCCGAGCCGGGCAGTTTGTCGCCGTACCGCTCCCGGACCAGCTGCCGGTACGCCGCCAGGGTCACCCCGGAGTCGCCCACCGAGCCGCGGGCCTCGTCGTCCAGCGGGAGCACCCGGCCGTCCCGCAGCACGTACCAGGCGTTGAGCTGCGGCTCGCGGAACGCCGTCCCGCCGCCGGTGCTCGCGGCCTGCGCCGCGTAGTCGTTCTCGTCCCCGCCGGAGGCGATGTTGACGACCCGCCAGGCGCCGCCCTCCTTCACGGTCCAGACCGAGGCGACCTGCCCGTCGGTCGAGACCACCCGGCTCGCGGTGAACTCCGCCCTGGCCACGGCCGCACCCGGGGTGCCGGCCACGAACGCCGCGTCCAGGGTGTAGACCGGCACGGTCTCGCCGGTCAGCCGCGGGGCCGCCGCACTCGCGGCCCGCGCCTCCTCGGCGGCGCCGATGGTGAGCTGCTTGGTCGGCGGGACGCCCTTGCGGGCGAAGAAGCGCCCCAACTGGTCGAGCACGGCGGGGCTCTGCACCGCGCTCCTGGCCTGGGCCAGCTCGGCGGCGGAGACGGGAGCGGGGCCCTGTGCGGGCTCTGCCGCGGACGCCGCCGGAGCGACGGCCAGGCCGATCCCGGCCGCCAGCAGGACGCCGGCGGCGACGTTACGGATGCTGGTCATGGTCGCCCCTCACGCGCCGATCCGGTACAGGGAGTGGGTCCAGGAGAACGTGCCGTTCGACACGTAGTAGTTGTAGTCCGCCCAGTTGTAACGGGTGTTGGACGGCCACGGGTCGCCCCAGTAGACCCAGTTGTTGGAGGTGTCGAACCCGTAGACCACGTGCATGTGGCCGCCGCCCGAGCTCCACTGGATCCGGGTCTCGATCGGCCGGTTGGCGTTCACCTCCGTCTGCACCGTGCTGTAGCGCAGGTAGCCGGTGACGTAGGAGCCCGGGTTGATGCCGACCCAGCGCAGGCCGGTCTGCACGTCGCCCAGGGTGGCCTGGTTGTTGGGGCAGCTGGAGTTCGCCGAGCGGCCGAACGCGGCGTTGCAGAACTGGTTCTGGCTGTAGGTGTAGCCGTACCAGGTCGCGATGGTGTTGCCGCTCGCCGCCCAGCACCAGTTGGTCTGCTGTTGCTGCTGCATGGTGATGTTGAGCTTCTTGAAGGTGCCGGCCAGGTCGGCCGTGGCACCCGGCGCGGCGGCGGGCCGGATCTGGTCGGTCCCGGCGAGGGCCGTGGGGGTGGCCTGGGCCGGGGTGACGGCCGCGACGCTGAGCGCCGGACCGAGGACGCCGAGCGCGAGCACCGCGACGGCGCGGCGCAGGCGTGTCCGTGGAACTGACATGGGGGATTTCCTCCTTGCGACAGGCAGAGGAGTCGAGAGCTGTGGGGGTGCGGTCCGGATCCGCGCCATGAGCATCGCGCCGTTGACATGGCCGGTCAACGCCCCCGGCGGTCCGCCGACCCGGGTGTGAACGGCCCCGTTCCCGGTGTGAACGCCGCCCCGCAACCCCCGCCCGGAACGCCCGGACCGGTGACAAACCCCCTTCCACATGTGAATATTCACGACCAGCCGGACCCGCCCCGTCCGCCACCCGAGGAGGCCGCCATGCAGCGGACCGACCACCCCGACCTCGCCACCGCCCTGCGCACCGGCCCGTTCCACCTCGCCCTGCGGACCGCGATCACCACCCGCGGCCTCGCCCTGCACCGCGTCCGCGAACACCTCGCCCTGCGCGGCGTCCACATCGGGGTCACCAGCCTCAGCTACTGGCAGCAGGGCCACCGACGCCCCGAACGGGCCGAATCCCTGCGCGCGGTACGAGCGTTGGAGGACGTCCTGGACCTCCCCGAGCACTCGCTCACCCGGCTGCTCGGACCTCGGCGCACCACCCCCGACGGCCCGGCCGGCCCTCCCGTCCGCCCCTACCGCGACCTGATCGCCCCGGCCGCCGCCGTCGACGACCTGCTCGCCACCATCGCCGGACCGCGCGACACGGGGCTGCACACCATCACCCACATCGAGCGGATCCGGATCGGCGCCGACCGCCAGCTGGTCCGCCGCGACTCCCAGCACGCCCTGCGCGCCCACCGCGACGGCATCGACCGCTACCTCGCCATCCACCAGGGCGACCCCGGCAGCGACATCACCCGGGTCGGGGTCAGGGCCGAGGAGAACTGCCGCCCGGGCCGGATCCGGCGCGACCAGACCCACGACCTGCTGGTCGCCGAACTCCTCCTCGACCGCCGGCTCCGGGCCGGTGACACCCACCTGCTCGGCTACGGCTTCGACGACGCGCCGTCACCCACGCCCAGCTGCGAGTACGTCCGGGGCTTCAACTCCGGGGCCGGGCAGTACGTCCTCCAGATCACCTTCCACCCCGCCGCGCTCCCCGTCCGCTGCCGCCGCTTCGCCCGCCGCGCCCCGGGCGAGAAGTCCTACGAGAGCGAGGAGTTGACGCTCGACGGCCACCGCTGCGTCCATCTGGTGGCCACCGCGCTCCGGCCGTGCCTGCTGGGCATCCGGTGGGACTGGGAGTAGCCGCCTCCCTTCACGGCGCCGGGTTCTCCGCCGTGCGGCGGGTGTCGTAGGCGGGGTCGACGGTGCCGAACAGCCGGTCCCAGACGGTGGTGTAGAAGCCCAGATTGACCCCGGGGTCGACGTGGTGGCCCGCGTGGAACATCGGCAGCGCCACCCAGCGGAACACCGCGAGCCGCCGGGCCCGGGCCGGGAACGGCTCCACGCCCAGGTGGCCGAGCAGGCCGAAGACCAGGTTGACCACGACGTACCCGGCCAGCGCCAGGGCGGAGATCTCCCAGAGGCAGAGCACCGCGAGCCAGGTACCGCCGAAGCCCAGCACCTCCAGGGGGTGCAGGACGAAGAGCGTGGACGGGCGCGGGTCCGGGTAGCGGTGGTGCAGTTCGTGGGCCAGCCGGTAGAGCCGGCGACGGTGGGCGAGCCAGTGGCCCGCGTACATCAGGGCGTCCATCACCAGGGAGAACAGCAGCAGCTCGGCCACCGCCCGCAGACCGGTGTCCGCCGAGAGCCGCAGCAGACCGTGCTGCCAGAGTGCCCAGCCGGCCACTCCCACACCGGAGTTGAGAAGGACGGCGGTGGCCGTCAGCAGCCACTCGCGGCGGTCCGGCGGCGGGGGCGCCGGCGCCACCCGCCGGTCGCCGAAGCGGCGGACCAGCAGGCTCCCGGCGACCAGCGCCACCGCGAACAGGGCGAGGTTGCCGGCCAGCGCGCCGGCCACCACCTCCCCCGGGCCCAGCCGGCCCGCCCGTTCGAGCAACCCGTCCACCGTCACGGCCACCTCCCCCGGCGGCCGTGGCGGCCGCCCCGTCCGGATCGGACGCCGGCCCGGGACGGGCGGTTCCCCCGTCCGCACCGGCCGGCGGCGCCGCTCAGGCTACGCGGGCCCGCCGGGCCGCCCGGCCCCGGAACTCCAGCACGGTGCAGTCCTCCACCGGCCGGTAGCCGATCTGCTGGTAGATCGAGTTGCTCGTCGGATTGGCGAGGTCGGTGTACAGCAGCACCTCCGTCGCACCGAGCCCCAGCGCGTGGGCCGAGGCCGCCGCCGTGACCCCGCTCCCGTAGCCGCGTCCGCGGTGGTCGCCCGGCGTGTAGACCGGGCCGATCCGGGACATCCCGGCGATCACCGCACTGTGCCCGGCGAGCGCCACCGGGCGCCCCCCGTCCTCCCAGAGGTGGAGCTGCCGGGCGGCGATCCGGTCGTCGGCGAGCGTCGCGACGCCGGAGGCCACCAGCCGGGCCTCGACCACGAACCGTCCGAGCCACTCGATCACCAGCTGCCGGTCCGACGGGTCGGCAAGCCTGGCGCCGCCGGCCGGCGGACGCGGCGGTTCGGTCGGCTCGCCGAGCCGGTAGAGCCGCTCCCTGGTCCGGACGGACCCGGTGGCGCCGGTGGCGGCCTGCCAGGCCGCGGAGAACGCCGCCACGGCCGCGTCACTCCCGGCGACCTCGACGACGTCCGCCGAACCGGCCCCGACCGCAGCCCCTATCGCCGCCCCCGCTCCGGTCCGGGCGGCGGCGAGTTCGGCCGCCAGCTCGCCGGCCGCCGACACCGGCATCTCCCCGAGCCGCAGTGCGAACGGGGGCGTTCGCAGGAAGGCCCCGCCGACCGGCCCGCCGGGCTCGGGGCACCACCAGCCGAAGACCGGCGCGTCCCCGCCGTAGTAGTGCGGACCGCGCTCCCTCAGCCGGTCCGTCACGGTGAGCAGCACGGTGTTCCGGGCCGGGCTCGCGGCGAGGGACCCGCCCGCGCGGGTGTGGAACTCGTCGACGGAGGTGCTCAGGGTCCAGGCCATGGACCATCTTCGCCCGCCCTTTCGTCCGCGCACCACCCGATTTCCGGGGCACGGTCAGGAGGGCGCGCCGCCCGCCTCCGCCGTCGCGCCCAGCCGCTCCGCCAGCACCGCGGGGTCGGTGGTCGGCGCGTCGCAGACGAAGTGCCGGCAGACGTACGCGGCCGGCGCCCCGCCCACCAGCGGTCGGTCGGCCAGCAGCGGCACCTCGTCGCTGCCCGCTCCCGGCTCGCCGAGCGCGACCACCGCGCCGGGTGCGGTACCCAGCAGGGCGACCCGGTGCAGCGCGGCGGTGGCCGGGTCGCCGGCCGACCCGATCACGGCGACCTCGCGCGGCCCGTCGGCCAGGGCCTCGGCGGCGGCCAGGCCCCAGCCGATGAAGCGGGGAGCGCGCGGGGCGAGTGCGCCGACGATGCCGAGCGCCCGCTCGGCCGCGGTCCGGTGACGTGCCGAACCGGTGTACGCGGCGTACGTGAGCAGGGCGTTGGCGGCGGCGGTCCAGCCGGACGGGGTGGCGTTGTCGGTCGGGTCCTGCGGACGCCGGATCAGCTCCTCGGCGTCGTCGGCGGTGTCGAACAGCGCCCCGGTGGTCCCGTCGGCGAAGTGCTTGAGCACGGTGTCCAGCAGCCCGCCGGCCAGCTGGAGCCACTCGGCCTCCCCGGTCACGGCGAACAGGGCGAGGAAGCCCTCGGCGGTGTCGGCGTAGTCCTCCAGCACGCCCGCGTTCGGACCCGGGCGGCCGTCGCGCGAGGTGCGCAGCAGCCGGCCGTCGGGGGTGAGGTGAACGGCGAGCAGCAGGTCGGCGGCACGCTCGGCGGCCTCGACGAGGTCGGGCCGGTCCAGCAGGGCGCCCGTCTCGGCGAGGGCGGCGACGGCCAGCCCGTTCCAGGCGGCGACCACCTTGTCGTCCCGGGCGGGTGCGGGCCGGGCGGCCCGCACCTCGAACAGCCGGGACCGGACGCGCTCGTGGGCGGCGTCGTCCGCCGGGTCGGCGAGCAGCTGGAGCACCGAGGCCCCGTGCTCGAAGGTCCCCGCGCCGGTCACCTCGAACAGCTCGGCGGCGTACCCGCCGTCCGCGTCCCCCAGCACCTCGGCCAGCTGGGCGGGCGTCCACACGTAGTACGCCCCCTCGACCGAGCGGCCGGTCGCCGGGTCCGTGCTGTCCGCGTCCAGCGCGGAGGCGAACGCGCCCTCGGGGGTGCGCAGTTCGCGCAGCAGGAAGTCCGCGGTGGTCAGTGCGGTGCGGCGGGCGAGCGGGGAGCCGGTGGCCCGCCACAGGTGCAGGTAGGCGCGGAGCAGCAGCGCGTTGTCGTACAGCATCTTCTCGAAGTGGGGGACGACCCAGTCGGCGTCCACCGCGTACCGGGCGAACCCGCCGCCGAGCTGGTCGTGGATGCCGCCGCGGGCCATCGCCTCGCCGGTGCGGACGGCCATCTCCAGCGCCGCCTCCGAACCGGTCCGGGCGTGGTGGCGCAGCAGGTACTCGACGACCATGGCCGGCGGGAACTTGGGTGCCCCGCCGAACCCGCCGCGCCGTTCGTCGAAGTCACGGCTGAGCGCGACCAGCGCCTCGTGCAGGCCGGTCTCCCCCGGCGGCTGGTGCACGCCGCTGCCGACCGCGTACACCGACGCCCGCTCGGAGAGGTCGGCCCGGATCCGGGCGGCGACCTCGCCGACCTCGTCACGCCGGTCCCGCCAGGCCGCGTGCACGCCTTCCAGCACCTGCCGGAAGGACGGCATGCCGTGCCGCGGCTCGGGCGGGAAGTAGGTGCCGAAGTAGAACGGCTCCTTGTCAGGGGTCAGGAAGACGGTCATCGGCCAGCCGCCCTGCCCGGTCGCCGCCTGCACCGCCTCCATGTACACGGCGTCGACGTCCGGCCGCTCCTCGCGGTCGACCTTCACGGCCACGAACCGCTCGTTGGCGTACGCCGCGACGCCCTCGTCCTCGAAGGACTCGTGCGCCATCACGTGGCACCAGTGGCAGGCGGCGTACCCGACGCTCAGCAGGACCGGCACGCCGCGGCGGCGGGCCTCCTCGAACGCCTCGGGGCCCCACGGCCACCAGTCCACGGGGTTGTCTGCGTGCTGCAGCAGATACGGGGACGTGGCGTCGGCAAGTCGGTTCGGCATGCTACATGGTCCCTCACGCTCAGGTGCCACGGTCAAGCGACACGGAGACATGGAGGCTGGCGCGGCGCCCCTCTACTCGTCAGGCATTCCCGGTAACGGAAGTCAGGATGGCCCGGCCAACCGTAGGGGAATGGACAAACCGATCAGGTGGTCGGGTCGTCCATCCAGACGGACTGCCGTCCGTCTGGATGGACTATCACACCAAAGCGGATCAATTGAGGCTTACCCTCGCCAGCTACCACAGAAGGGCCACCTCGGCCGCATTGCAGGACGTGGAAATAAAAATAATATTTTCAGACGATTGGCGCAATAGGTTTACTTACGGCTGCCCTTGGACATCACGCGAAGCAACACCATGGAGGCTGCATTGATCGCATCAATCGTGACGGCCGGAGCTAGCATTCTAATTGCGGTCATGGCTTACTGGCTGAATCACCGAGGAGAAGTTCGCAGGTCCCTCAGGAAATCACGAATCGATTGGGTCAGTAGCCAGCTAAAAGATCTCTATGGCCCACTTCTTGTTCTGGCGGAGACCAACGAACGAGCATGGAGAGAGTATCGAAGGGCGCACTTTCCAGTGAATTCGGGGGACCCAACGGAGAGCCAAATGTCGGAGTCAATGTCGATGCGATGGCACATTTGGGTCGAAACGGTTTTCGCTCCGAGAGCTCGCCAAATAAGGGACATCGTTACCGCACGCGGAGATCTTATCATCGAAAGAGAAATGCCAGCGGTGGTACTCGACTTCTGTGCCCATGCAGCATCATACGACGCCCTTCTGGCGGACTGGGACAACGCCGGTGTCAATAATTCCACGCTGGTCCGCCATCCAGGAAGCAGCTTCCTGTCGTACGTCCGCGAGTCGTACGATGCCTTGAAAGAAGAACAGGAATACCTACTGAGCTCTACAAGGTGACCCAAATAGCTGGCCTGCAAGATTTGCAATAATCCCAAGGGGAAAGGATTGTTCATGAAGGTATTCCTGAGCTGGTCCGGGGAGCGCTCAAGGCGAGTCGCCGAGTGCCTGAAATCCTGGTTGCAAGATGTCATTCAAGAGATTGATCCATGGGTTTCCACTCAAGATATCGCCAAAGGAGGGAGGGGAATTAATGAGATCACTCACGAGCTCGCCTCGACAGACTTTGGGATCGTATGCATAACTCCAGAGAACGAGGCGTCAAAATGGATCAACTTTGAGGCCGGCTCACTGGCCAAGCAATTCAAAATTGCACACGTTGTCCCATTTCTTATCGACATGAAAATAGCAGACCTGGCTGGCCCTCTCGCACAGTTCCAGGCAACCGTTGGCGACAGTCGAGACGACGTCAGGAAGCTCATTGGCGACATGAATAAAGCATCGACAGGAAGGGCGGTGGCGGAGGATCGCTTAGATCGAGCGTTCGCACGGAGCTGGCCCGAGCTGGAAATAAACCTCCAAGATATCCGCAGCACCTCTCCCAATGAAGGCGTGCGGCATTCGGTCAAGCGGTCCGAGGCGGAGATGCTGGAAGAGGTCCTCTTGCTAGTTCGGAATCAAGAGTATCGCCAGGCAGATATGGATGGAAACGCAACTGAAGTTGAGGAAAAACTATCGCGGAGCCGGCGCATCAGCGAGGAGGAGTTCATCCTCTTGTCATTTGCAAAGATAGGATGGCGGGTACTCAGGTCCACATGGGAAAGCTCAGTAGTGAACATCACAGCACGCCACTCGGAGGGCGCCAGCGCCTCACTATCGCGTGATTTCATCGAGCGGGTAGCCAAGTCTTTGGACAGGCCCGTGGTTGTAGTAGGAGAGTCGGGTGTCGTGATAATCCGTAGCGCTTCCAGATTTTCTTAGCGCGGCGCAATTTTAGATTCACCGGTCAAACCTTGCCTCCACGGGAACTGGCATCTTCTCCGTCTTCCTGAAACGCAGATTGTCAATTTTTTCTTCCTGGACCCACGCATTCCAGGATTTGATATACAGGGCCACCTGCTCACGCATGGAATACCGACGCCTGGGACCGCGCCTCTGAATATGGGGAACCTTGAGCAGGGCAAGTCGCGGGTCTCCCACTTCGAGGTTTGCACCCGAGGTCAGTCCTTCGATCCAGCTGCCAACCTTCACGGCGGGAGCAGCCTCGGTCGTGACGAAATAGCCTACCGCCGCTGCAGTCTGGCTCGCGAACACGTGCTTCGAAATATCGCGTCCTGCGACCACAGCTTCTCGATACATTTCACTGTCCTCGTTGTATCCTGCCAGGATCCGGCCGTTCGCGATTCGAGCCCCATTCCCGGTCCACGAGGAGTCAGGCATGGCCTTGAACAGGAGAACGTGGCGAATAGTGGAGTGAAGCAGAGGGAGATATTTCTCACCAGTGGAAGAAAGTGTGTCCACACCACTACGGCGCTTCCCTGTATCGAGTACAGGGAATGCAGTTCGCGGAAGCCCTTCGAATACGTAAATCCACACAGGGATGCCAGCCTTGATGATGGCATTCAAGCGGTGCTGACCATCCAGTAGGCACCCTGCCTCAAGCGGCCCGTCAAGCGCGATTCCCTGGTGCGTCAACTGCCACTCATCGCGGATTATTGAATCAACCAAGAAATCAACTTGCCCCCAGTCCAGACGCCGATTTACCATGGCTCTGGACAACAAGTCCTTTGCGATATTTGGAGTGACATAGACGAGGCGTGGAGTGGGCGCGCCCTCTGGAACTCCTCCATTAGTGATCATTCCAAGACCGTACAGGCCTTGATGGCGTTGTTCAGCGAAAGATCTGAAGTGATCAGTTTCGCGCAATCATGTTCAAAGATGGACCACACTAGACCGATTAAGCCCAATGCATGGGATGTCTATCCATCTTTGGGTTGATACATATAACTTGCCCGGATCTGTCCCCTCGTTGAGCAGGCGAGGCCCGTCGCGTGACGCTCCCGAGCATCGAGTTCCGCAGGTGCATGCTACTCACTAGTCGGGCGTTACAAAGGTGGCAACAGCCGTCAGGCGAAGCTGCGAATCGAGTTCGGCTCTTCCAAGCGGCTGTAAATGGACGTCGCATGCCGTGCGTCAGTTGGCGTCTGCCTGGGCCGGGGCAGCTCGTCCAGGTCGAACGTGTAGTTGCGTCCGTCGGCCAGCTCGATGGGCAGCTTGCCCGAGCCGTACTTGCGCGTGTGGGCCGCGATGTAGCCGGAGCCGGTGAGCTGGGTGTGGACGACGACCTCTGCGGCGTACGGGTCCACCACCACGTAGACCGGGATGCCGTAACGGCCGTACTTCGCGGTGCAGTCGTCGTAGTCCTTGCAAGCGGAGGAGGCCGACACCACCTTGGCGATCAGCAGCACGTCCTCGAACACGTGGCGCGTGCCCTGCCGTTGCGCACCCTCCCGCAGGATCACGACGTCCGGTGCCGAGTTCTCGTCGGCCGGGAAGTCGATGCAGACGTCGGAGATGCCCTTGACGTGTCGACCCAGGGCGCAGGAGTCGATCTGTATCGACTTGATCGTGCTGAAGTGCTCTTCGCTCCGCGGGGTCATGACCACCTTCTGTGTGCATGACCGAGTCGACGCTCATCGGCGGATCCCTCCAGTCGTCCTTCGGCCCCTGGCGCCCGGAGCCGTACGGGCCCACGACAACACGCTGCCACGGGTGGACCATCCGATCCGCAGAGCAGCGTCCCGGAGTCGCAGAACAGTACGCTGGGCCCAGCAGCACCGAGCCCGTCGAGTCCCGAGGAGGTACGCCGATGACCGCCGAGATGGTCGCTCCCGAGTGGATGCACCACCAGATCACCGCGGACGAGTACGACTCCTGGTCCGAGGAGCAGTGCGCGGGTATCGAGATCGTGGACGGGATGGTCGTCGTGAGCCCGAGTGCGTCCAAGCGGCACAACCGCCTGGCCCGGATCCTGGCAAATGCCCTGGATGCAGCCGCCGGTCCGGACTGGAACGCCGACACGGACTTCGATGTCCGATTGCAGGACGTGCCACTCACCAACCGACGGCCCGATGTCGTGGTCTACCGGGCCGAGACCATCGACATCACGCCTACCCGCCCGGAGCACGTCCTCCTGGTCGTCGAGGTCGTGTCACCGGGTTCGGAGACCACCGACCGCATCGTGAAGGTGGATCAGTACGCCCAGGCCGGCATCGCCTTCTACTGGCGGATCGAGCAGACCGCCAACGGCGTCCCTCTCGTCTACACCTACGTCCTCGACCCCGCGAGCCGGTCCTACCGCGACGCGGACGTGTTCACGGGCGCGATCAGAACAACCGCTCCGTTCGCGGTCGAGATCGACCTCAGCGTGATCTGACCCGCCCTCCGGACGCGTGACTGGCCGGCCTCGGGCTAGGCGGCCAGCTGGTGTCAAGCTCAGACGTCTGCACCCCCCAACCGCTCACCATGCGCGTCCATGCCGCTACTTTCTGGAAACGCCCCACGTCAGAACTACCTGGTTGTGTCAAGTCACTGGCACCAGTGGCAGGCGGCGTACCCGACGCTCAGCAGGACCGGCACGCCGCGGCGGCGGGCCTCCTCGAACGCCTCGGGGCCCCACGGCCACCAGTCCACGGGGTTCCCGGCGTGCTGGAGCAGGTACGGGGACGTCGCGTCGGCGAGGCGGTTAGGCATGCCCCCATCCTTGCGCATCGGGCCGGCGCGCGGACGGGCGCCGGACTCACTCCTTCGAGGCCTCCGGCTGCTCGACGAAGTCGACCTTCTTGAACTGTCGGTTCATCGACTTGGCCAGGAACCAGGTGGCCACGCCGAGGACGGCGAAGACCACGAAGCCCAGCAGGCCGGGGGTGACCTTGGCGTCGTCGACGGCGAGCTCGGCGGCGAGGTGGGTGAGGTTCACGGAGGCGCTCATATCTCTATGGTGGCCCGGCTCACGGGGAGCCGGGCCGTCGGGGGGTGGTTCAGTCGCGCGTGTCGGCCGATTCGGCCGTCAGGCTGGGCGTGCGAAGGCCGGCGAACAGGTCGTCCTCCGGGAGGTCCACGTCGATGAGGGTACGGGCGAGCTCGTAGTCCTCCGTGGGCCAGACCTCGCGCTGGACCTCCAGCGGGACGCGGAACCAGGGGCCGTCCGGGTCGATCTGGGTGGCGTGCGCGATCAGCGCGCGGTCCCGGGTCTCGAACCAGTCGTCGCAGCGGACCCGGGTGGTGATCTCGCGCTCCTTGCGGCCGCTCTTCTCCCAGCCGGCGATCCACTCGCCGTAGGGGGACTCGTGGCCGTTGTCGGAGAGGTACTGGTGGAGCGCGCGGATCCGGCCCATCGGGAAGCCGTGGTTGTAGTAGACCTTCAGCGGCTGCCAGGGCTCACCAGCGTCCGGGTAGGCGTCCGGGTCCCCCGCGGCCTCGAAGGCCAGCATGGTGATCTTGTGGGTCATGATGTGGTCGGGGTGCGGGTAGCCGCCGTTCTCGTCGTAGGTCGTGATGACCTGCGGCTTGAACTCCCGGATCAGGCGGACCAGCGGTTCGGCCGCGTCCTTGACGTCCTGGAGGGCGAAGCACCCCTCGGGGAGCGGGGGCAGCGGGTCGCCCTCCGGCAGGCCCGAGTCCACGAAGCCCAGCCAGGCCTGCTTGACCCCGAGGATCGCGCGGGCCTCGTCCATCTCCTTGGCCCGGACCTCGTGGATGTTCTCCTCGATCTCCGGCCGGCCCTGCAGCTTGGGGTTGAGAACCGACCCGCGTTCCCCTCCCGTGCAGGTGGCCACGAGCACGTCCACCCCCTGGTCGACGTACATGGCCATGGTCGCCGCGCCCTTGCTGGACTCGTCGTCCGGGTGGGCGTGCACCGCCATCAGTCGCAACTGCTCAGTCAACGCGTGCGTTCCTTCCACAATGTCTGGGCGTCCCGCGCAAGCCGGTCTGCCCACCGTCTGAGCCGCTCGGTACGGGACCGCGTCACCGCGGGACCGGCCGCCGCACCTGTCGCCGACACGGCCGAGCCCCGCCCCCGCCGGACCGGCCGTGGGCGTGCCCCTCCTATAGTGACGGACTGGAGGAGCACCGCATTCCCCCGCACCACCCGCGCGGCCCCCTCCCCACGAGAGGACTGAGCCCGATGACCGCAGGCACCAGGACGCCGCAGCTGCCCGAGGGGCGCTACGGACGGCGCGGCGACCGCGAGGCGGACCGGCGGCTCAAGGTGATCGGCGCGGTCTGCGGAGTGCTGGCGCTGGGCCTGGTCACGTGGCTGGGAGCCTCGTACCTGATCCGCGAGACGAAGATCAACGGCGCCGTGCCGTCCTTCGAGGCGGTCTCCGACGTCGAGATGCAGCTGCACCTGTCGGTGCGCAAGAGCGACGGCACCGCGGGCAGCTGCACCGTCCGCTCGCAGGGCGAGAACGGCGCGGTGGTCGGGGTGGCCGACTTCCCGGTACCGGCGGACGGCTCCGGCTACGACGCGGTGGTCAGTCTGCGGACCACCTCCCGCGGCACCACCGCCGAGCTCCTCGGCTGCACCCCCGCGTAGCCGCCCGCGGAGGGCCGGCCCCCGGTAGTCACTGGCGGCGCCGGCCACCCGGAGCGCATATTCGATCTGGAGAGCGGGCATCCGTAGAGGAGTCGCGCACCGCTGCTGTACATCTCGGCGCAATGTCGTCGTCAATGACGCGCCAACGGCCCTCCCGCTTGTCGGTGGGAGTTGTTAGGCTCGTGGTTTCGCCCCTTCCGCACCAGCTGGTACGGGAGCGGGCGTTGCTTTGTAGTTAAGACCGATATCAGCACCACCAGACGCGCTGACGACTCACACCCTCAGCACAGCCCCAGCACCTACGAGGAGCACCCGTGACCCAGACCAGCGAGAACGTGACCTGGCTCACTCAGTCCGGCTACGACCAGCTCAAGGCCGAGCTGGACCACCTGACCGGCCCCTGGCGCATCGAGATCGCCCAGAAGATCGAGGCGGCGCGCGAAGAGGGTGACCTCAAGGAGAACGCCGGCTACCACGCGGCCAAGGAGGAGCAGGGCAAGTACGAGCTGCGCATCCGCCAGCTCACCCAGCTGCTGGAGCGCGCCAAGGTCGGCGAGGCTCCGGCCGACTCGGGTGTGGTGGCTCCGGGCATGGTCGTGACGGTCGCCTTCGACGGCGACACGGACGACACCATGAAGTTCCTGCTCGGCTCGCGCGAGGTGGCCGGCGACGACGACCTGGAGATCTACTCGCCGCAGTCCCCGCTGGGCCGCGCGATCGACGGCAAGACGATCGGCGACGAGGCGACCTACGAGCTGCCGAACGGCAAGCGGGCCATGGTCAAGATCGTCGAGGTCAAGCCCTACGCCGGCTGACCCCTTCCGACCGGCATCGGCCCCGGGACCGGACCACCCGTCCGACCGGCGCCGGCCGACCCCCGCAGAACGCCGACGAGGGCGGCCGTGGCACGAGCCACGGCCGCCCTCGCGCGTACCCGCCCACGGGCCGCGCCGCGGGTCAGCCCACGGCCGAGCGGTACTTGCGCACCGACAGCCACGAGAACGCCGCGATGATCGCCAGCGACCAGAGCACCGACATCAGTTCCGCGTGCTGCATCGGCCAGGCGTCGTCCACCGGGCCCACCTGGTTGCCGAAGAGGTTCCGGCAGGCCTGCACCGTGGCGCTGAACGGGTTCCAGTAGGCGATCCCCTGCAGCCAGCCGGGCATCGAGCTGACCGGCACGAAGGCGTTCGAGATGAAGGTCAGCGGGAAGAGCCAGATCAGCCCGGCCGAGGTGGCCGCCTCGGGGCTGCGCACCGAGAGACCGATCAGTGCGCCGATCCAGGAGAAGGCGTAGCCGAGCAGGAGCAGCAGTCCGAACGCGGCCAGCGCGGACAGCAGGCCCTCGTGGATCCGCCAGCCCACCAGGAGCGCCACCAGCGCGAGCACCACCAGCGTGAACGCGGTCTGGACGAGGTCCGCCAGGGTCCGGCCGACCAGGACCGCCGAGCGGGCCATCGGCAGCGAGCGGAACCGGTCGACCAGGCCCTTGGACATGTCCTCGGCGATGCCGGCGGAGGCGCCGGCCGTCGCGAAGGTGACCGTCTGGGCGAAGATGCCGGCCATCAGGAACTGGATGTACGTCGAGGAGCTGGACTGCGTCCCGGGGATCTGGATCGCCCCGCCCATGACGTACGAGAACAGCAGGACGAACATCACCGGCTGCATCAGGCCGAACACCACGATCTCGGGTATCCGGGACATCCGCCGCAGGTTGCGCTTCGCCACCACCCAGGAGTCGTGCAGGGTGGCGGCCGCTCCGCGGCGCTGTTTGGGTACCGCCCCGCCGATGGCGTGCTGGGTGGCCGTCGTCATCTCACAGCTCCTTGCCGGCCGTGACGGCCTGCTTGTCGGCGCCCGGGCCGCTCCCGGCCGGTCCGCCGCGGCCCTTGCCGTGGCCGGCCCCGCCCTTGCCCGCGGCGCCGTTCTCCTCACTCTCGGCCTCGGTGGCGTGGCCGGTGAGCGAGAGGAAGACGTCGTCCAGGGTCGGACGGCGCAGGCCGATGTCGTCGATCTCGATCGAGCGGGTGTCCAGCTCGCGGATCACGTCCGCGAGCACCCGGGCGCCGCCGCTGACCGGGACGGTGATCCTGCGGGTGTTGCGCTCCACGGTCGGCTCGCCCTGGGCGTACCCGGAGAGCGCGGCGAGCGCGTCGGCGACCAGGTCGGGCCGGTGCACCACGACCTCGATCCGCTCGCCGCCGATCTGCGCCTTGAGCTGGTCGGCCGTCCCGCGCGCGATCACCCGTCCGTGGTCGACCACGGCGATGTCGTGGGCGAGGCGGTCGGCCTCCTCCAGGTACTGGGTGGTGAGCAGCAGCGTGGTGCCCTGGTCGACCAGGGTCTCGATGACCTCCCACAGGGCGAGCCGGTTGCGCGGGTCGAGGCCGGTGGTCGGCTCGTCCAGGAACATCACCGGGGGGCGGACCACGAGGGCCGCGGCGAGGTCGAGCCGGCGGCGCATGCCGCCGGAGTAGGTCTTGGCGGTCCGGTCCTTGGCCTCGGTGAGGTTGAACCACTCCAGCAGTTCGAGCGCCCGGACCTTCGCCTCGCGGGCGGTCATCTGGTAGAGCTCACCGACCATCTGGAGGTTCTCGAAGCCGGTGAGGTACTCGTCGACCGCGGCGTACTGGCCGGAGAGGCCGATCAGGCTGCGGACCTCGTTGGGGTGCTTGAGGACGTCGACCCCGGCGACCACGGCACGGCCGGAGTCGGGGCGGAGCAGGGTGGTGAGGACGCGCACGGTGGTGGTCTTCCCGGCGCCGTTCGGGCCGAGCAGCCCGAGCACCGTGCCCTCGGGGACGTCGAGGCTGACGCCGTCCAGGGCTCGTACGTCGCCGAAGGTCTTCACCAGGTTCTCGGCTTGGATGGCTGGCGCCATGGCCTGCCTCATCTCCTTGGACGGTTGAGCGGTTCTGTCCCACTTTGCCCCGAATAAGGGCACGCAAGCGACTCGGTTCTCGCCTGCACGGCAACAAGACGCGATGTATCGCGAGTTTTGCAGAACGCGATATATCGCGCAAGGGAATTCGCTCCGCCATGGTGACACGCACCACTGACAACGGGAGCCCCACGGGAACCCCACCCGGGGCCCCACCCCCCTGCCCGGGCACCCCGCACCCGCACCCCGCACCCCGCACCCGCACCCCGCCTAGCGGGAGACCACGAACCCCGCGTCCCGCAGGTCGCCGAGCACCGCCGCGCAGTGCTCCGGCCCCTTCGTCTCCAGGTGGAGGTCCACCTCGACCTCGGTCAGCCCGAGCTGCGGGTCGACCCGCACGTGCGCCACGTCCAGCACGTTGGCGTCGACCTTCGTCAGCACCCCCAGCAGGTCCGCCAGCGCGCCCGGCTTGTCCGCCAGCCGCACCCGCAGCGACAGGTAGCGGCCGGCCGCCGCCAGCCCGTGCCGCAGCACCCGCTGCATCAGCTGCGGGTCGATGTTGCCCCCGGAGAGCACCGCCACCACCGGCCCCTCGAAGGAACCCGGCTGCTCCAGCAGCGCCGCCACCGGACTCGCCCCGGCCGGCTCCACCACCAGTTTCAGCCGCTCCAGGCCCAGCAGCAGCGCCCGCGAGAGCGAGTCCTCGGAGACCGTCCGGATGCCGTCCGCCAGGGTGTTGACGATCTCGAAGGGGATGTCCCCGGGCCGACCGACCATGATCCCGTCCGCCATGGTGGCGAACCGCTCCAGCGAGACGGGGCGTCCGGCCGCCAGCGAGGGCGGGTACGCGGCCGCGCCGGCCGCCTGCACCCCGATCACCCGCACGTCCGGCCGCAGCGGCTTGACCGCCGCCGCGATCCCGGCCAGCAGACCGCCCCCGCCCACCCCGACCAGGATGGTGCGCACCTCCGGGCACTGCTCCAGGATCTCCAGCCCGACGGTGGCCTGCCCGATGACGATGTCCCGGTGGTCGAAGGGGTGGATGAACACCGCGCCGCCCGCGTCCGCGTACCGCTGCGCGGCCTGCAGCGCCTCGTCCACGGTGGCGCCGTGCAACCGGACCTCGGCGCCGTACTCGCGGGTCGCGGCGACCTTGGGCAGCGGCGCGGCCACCGGCATGAAGACCGTGGAGCGGACCCCGAGCAGCGAGGCCGCCAGCGCCACCCCCTGGGCGTGGTTCCCGGCGCTCGCCGCGACCACCCCGCCGGCCCGCTGCACCGGCGAGAGACCCGCGATCCGCACGTACGCCCCGCGCAGCTTGAAGGAGCCGGTCCGCTGGAGGTTCTCGCACTTCAGGTGGACCGGCGCGCCGACCAGTGCGGACAGGTGCCGGCTGCCCTCCATCGGCGTCACCCGGGCTACCCCGACGAGCATCTTCTGGGCGCCGCGGACGTCGTCGAGGGTGATCGGCCAGCTGTGCATGACAGCAGCGTATGCCTTGGTGGAGGACCACCCGGGGACGTCGGACCTGTTCCCGGGCCCGCCCGGCCCGCGTACGCTGCTGGTTCTGAGCCTCTCTCACCGCACGACGATCGTGAGCCGCGATGACGACGACCTCGCCCCAGGCCACCGACCTCACCGACCCCGTGCACACCCAACTGCAGTACCAGCTCGCGGTGTTCGCCCGCAGGATGGAACAGGTCCGCGGCTCCGACGGAGTGGCCGCCCTGGTCCGGGCCGCCTACCTGCTGCTGGAACGCCTGGAGCGGGTCGGGCCCGCCAACGTCAAGGCCCTGGCCGACGCGCTCGGCGTCGACTCCTCCACCGTCACCCGGCAGGTCGCCCCGCTGGTGGCGGCCGGCCTGGTCGGCCGGGTCCAGGACCCGGCCGACCGGCGCGCCGTCCGGCTCGCGCTGACCCCGCTCGGCTCCGACCGGCTGGCCGAAGTCCGCGCCGGCCGGGCCGAGTTGACCCGACAGCTGGTGGCCGACTGGCCACTGGAGGAACAGCGCGAGTTCTGCGCCCTGCTGGCCCGCTTCAACCACTCGATGGAGTCGTACTCGGCGGGCCGGCAGAGCGCCTAGGCGTACTCGGGCCGGGAGTTCAGCCCAGCGCCCGCGTGAGGTCGGCCAGCAGGTCGTCGATCGACTCGATGCCGACCGAGACGCGCACCAGGTCCGCCGGCACCTCCAGGGCCGAACCGGCCACCGAGGCGTGGGTCATCCGGCCGGGGTGCTCGATCAGCGACTCCACGCCGCCCAGCGACTCGCCGAGGGTGAACAGCTCGGTCCGGTTGCAGACCTCGACCGCCGCCTCCTCGCCGCCGTGGACGCGGAACGACACCATGCCGCCGAACGCCTTCATCTGCTTCGCGGCGATGTCGTGGCCGGGGTGCTCGGGCAGGCCCGGGTAGAGCACCTGGCTGACCTTGGGGTGGCCGGCCAGCAGCTCGGCGACCTTCTCCGCGTTGGAGCTGTGCCGGTCCATCCGGACGCCGAGGGTCTTGATGCCGCGCAGCACCAGCCAGGCGTCGAACGGGCCGGAGACCGCGCCCATCGCGTTCTGGTGGTACGCGACCTCCTCGCCCAGCGCCGCGTCGGCCAGCACCAGGGCGCCGCCGACGACGTCCGAGTGGCCGCCCATGTACTTGGTGGTCGAGTGCACGACCGCGTCGGCGCCGAGCGCGATCGGCTGCTGCAGGTACGGGCTGGCGAAGGTGTTGTCGACCACCAGCAGCGCGCCGGCGCCGTGCGCGATCTCGGCCAGCGCGGCGAGGTCGGTGATGCCCAGCAGCGGGTTGGACGGGGTCTCCACCCACACCGCGCGGGTGTTCGGGCGCAGCGCCCCGCGGACGGTCGACAGGTCCTGGGTGTTGGCGACGGAGAACTCGACGCCCCAGCGGGTCAGCACCTTGGCGAAGAGCCGGAAGGTGCCGCCGTAGGCGTCGTCGGGGATGACGATGTGGTCGCCCGGCTTGAGGATCGTCCGCAGCAGGGTGTCCTCGGCGGCGAGGCCGGACGCGAAGGCGAGGCCGCGGGCGCCGCCTTCCAGCGCGGCGAGGCACTCCTCCAGCGCGGTACGGGTCGGGTTGGCGCTGCGGCTGTACTCGTAGCCGCCCCGCAGGCCGCCCACCCCGTCCTGCTTGTAGGTGGACACCTGGTAGATCGGCGTGACGACGGCCCCGGTCTGGGGGTCTGCTTCCTGACCCGCGTGGATGGCGAGAGTCTCGAAGCCCTGGGGAAGCTGGTGCTCGGTCATGCTCCGAGCGTAGTCGGCGAACGGCGGGGTGCCGCCCCGAAGGCGGCCACGCCCCGCAGGCCCGGCCGCCGCAGGCCCTACCGCCGCCGACCGCCGCCCCGGCCGCCGCACGCCCGGCCGGGCGGGGGCGGGCGGGGCCTCCCCCGGAATCCCCGGCGTCCCGTCCGCGTTGGAACGTCCGCAACCCTTCCCGACCCGCTGGAGCAGGCCGTGCTGTTCAACCGCCACAAGACCTCGCTCGTCCCCGCCGACCAGGCGCTCCCCGGCCGGGAGGCCCCGGCCTTCACCCTCGGCGAGCCGCACACCGTGCTCGGCCACCCGCTGACCGGCCCGTACCCGGCGGGGCTGGAGGTGGCCGACTTCGGGCTGGGCTGCTTCTGGGGCGCCGAGCGCACGTTCTGGCGCCTGCCGGGCGTCTGGACGACGCTGGTCGGCTACCAGGGCGGCCACACCCCGAACCCGACGTACGAGGAGGTGTGCAGCGGCCTGACCGGGCACACCGAGGCGGTCCGGGTGGTGTTCGACCCCGCGGTGATCTCCTACGAGCAGCTGCTGAAGACCTTCTGGGAGTCGCACGACCCGACCCAGGGCAACCGCCAGGGCAACGACGTCGGCACCCAGTACCGGTCCGCGGTCTACACCCACTCCCCCGCCCAGGCGGCGTCCGTGGTCGCCACCCGGGACGCCTTCCAGCCGGAGCTCACCGCGCTCGGCCTCGGCCCGGTGACCACCGAGATCGCCCCGGCCGGCCCGTTCTACCCCGCCGAGCCGTACCACCAGCAGTACCTGTCGGACGCCAAGAACCCGAACGGCTACTGCGGCCTCGGCGGCACCGGTGCCAGCTGCCCCATCGGCGTGGCCCGGACCACCGAGGGCTGAGCCCGCGGGTCCCTCCGGCTTTCCGCCGCCTCCCGGCGGGCGCAGACTGGAAGGACCAGTAGGGCGGCCCCGCCACCCCTCCTGGTGGCGGGGCCGCCTCGTCCCCGAGGAGCCCCTCATGGCCGGCCTCATGCGCAGAAGCTTCGACACCGATCCCGAGGAAGTCCGCCCGTTCGAGGGCGGCAAGGGAGAGGTGCGCCTGGTCAACCTGGACGGCGGTGCCGTCGGACGGGGGGTGTTCGAGCCCGGCTGGCAGTGGTCGAAGCACGTCAGGCCCATCGCGCAGACCGACAGCTGCCAGGCCGCCCACGTCGGCTACGTCGTCTCCGGCCGGATGGCGATCGCCATGGACGACGGCGAGGAGGCCGAGTTCGGCCCCGGCGACTTCATGATCTGCCCGCCCGGCCACGACGCCTGGGTGGTGGGCGACGAGCCGGCGGTCATCCTGGACTGGCAGGGCTTCGGCGACTACGCCAAGCGCGGCTGAGCACCCCGCGGCGCCCCGGACGCGGGTCAGGCCCGCCGGACCTCGTGCATGAAGCACCCGAAGTGCAGCGCGCGGACGTGCACCACGGCCACCTCCGGATCGGCGAGCAGGGCCGCCGCGCCCGCCTCGGCGGTCTCCGGGACGACCGGCACGCCGCCCAGGATGTGCCCGCGCCGGTCGTACGCGCGCAGCACCCGCTCGCTGCCGTGGAACCCGGTCGGCCAGCCGTCCCCGCCGACGCCCGCGCACGGCCCGTCGTGCACGAAGACCGGGCCGACCTCGTCGTACGGGCCCGGTTCGGCCCCCGTCTCGGCGGCCCAGCGGCGCAGCGGCGCGTAGGAGACCAGGGCGATCCGGTCCCCCGGCAGGCCCTTGCTCAGGCAGCAGCGCAGCGGGGCGCCGCCGGTCTCGTCGACGGACCGGACCGGCGGGCGGCCCGCGTCGTCGCGGACCAGCAGGGAGCGGTGGACGCCCGGGTCGATCGGGCGGACGGCCAGGGCGGGCGTGGTGGTTGTCCTCATGCCGTCCACCCTGCCGCCGGAGCCGCGCCGGGTCCGGCGGGTTTCGGTCGTCGCGTTCGGCGGCGCCGGGAGGTCCGGCCCGCCCGGGACGGGGTCTGCGGCGGGGCCCGTGACGGGCCCGCGGCGGGGGTCAGACGGGCCCGCGGCGGGGGTCAGACGGCGCTGGCGGCCTTCCAGTCGGCCCAGTCCATGTTCCAGCCGTTGAGGCCGTTGGACGGCACCACGGTCTTGTCGCCGGAGTTCACGACCTCGACGACGTCGCCGATCATCGAGCTCTTGAAGAACCTGGCGCCGTCGGCGCCCTGGTCCTGCCCGCCCTTGACGTCCCGCAGGCCGATGCAGCCGTGGCTGGTGTTCTGGCTGCCGAAGATCGACGGCGAGGACCAGTAGTTGCCGTGGATGAAGGTGCCGGAGGTGCTGAGCCGCTGGGCGTGCGGCACGTCCGGGATGTCGTACTCGCTGCCGAGGCCGACGGTCTGCGAGTTCATCCGGGTCTGCTGGTACTGCTCGGTGATCACCATCTTGCCGCCCCAGGTGCGGAACTCGGGCGAGCCGCCGGAGATCGCGTAGACGGCGCTGACCTGGCCGTCGGTGGTGACGGTGAGCTTCTTGGTGGCGAGGTCGGCGACGCTGGTCTGCGCCCGGCCGACGGTGAAGCGGACGTCCTTGGACTGGGTGCCGTAGACGCCCTTGGCGCCCTGGACGTCCTTGAGCCTGAGCTTGACGGTCACCTTGGTGCCCTTGGCCCAGTACTGCTGCGGCCGGAAGTCGAGGCGGGTGCTGGAGAACCAGTGCCCGACGATCTCGACGCCCGGCTCGGCTATGACGGTGATCGCCTGCTGGACGGTCCTGCGGTCGGTGACCGGCTTGCTGAAGTTGATCGAGACGGGCATGCCGACGCCGACGACCGAGCCGTCCTCGGGGGTGAAGTAGCCGACGAAGGTGTTGGCCGGGGTCGCCGTGGTGAAGACGGCGTTGGCGTCGGCCTCCAGCTTGTCCTTGTCGGTGGCGGCGGCGGTCACGGTGTACTTGGTGCCGCTGGCCGGCGCGGCGGCCGAGGTCCAGCCGGTGCCGTCGGCGGAGAGCTGGCCGGCCAGGGCCTTGCCGGTGGAGTCGGTGACCTTGACGGCGGTGAGGGTGCCGTTCGCGACGGTGACCTTGACCGGGTCGCTGAAGCTGGCCGAGGTGGCGCCGTCGGCGGGCGTGACGGTGATCACGGCGACCGAGGTCTTCGGCGTGCTGGTGGCGCTGGGCGTCGCCTGGCCGCCGCCCGTACCCGCGCCCGTGGTGCCGGTGGCCGTGCCACCCGTGCTGCCGCCACTGCCGCTGCCAGTGCCAGTGCCAGGACCGCCGCTGCCTCCGGCCCCGCTCTCGCCGCCCTTGGTGTCGTTGCAGGCCGCCAGCAGCAGGACCGGGGCCCCGATGAGACCGGCCAGCACACCGCGCCGGCTCCAGCTGCCTCCGGCCGACCGGCCCTGACCGTCCCCTGCCGCCACGTCGCCCACTCCCTGCTCATCATCCGGGCATTACGGATAGAGAAACGCAATCCATGCGTTCACGGTTCCATCACCAACGGGTAGCGATCGTACGAGATGACGAAACTTACCGCCAAATATGGACAAAACGCCCGGCCTGCGAAGGCAGACCGGGCGATCACGGGCCGTGACGGACAGGCCCTACTGGGCGGGCCCTACTCGGCGGGCTCCTCCACGGTGTACTCGTCCCACTCGTCGCCCTCGGGATCGAAGTCGGTCTTCGCGGACTCCCAGGTCGCCGAGGCGAGCTCGACGCCCGGAACGTCGCCGAGCAGCGCCACCGGGTCGATGAAGTGGGCGAGCGAACCCGACGGGTCCACCTCGATGGCCTCGACGGACTGCGCGCGCTCGTCGTCGTCGAGGTACTCGTCCACCGCCACCTGCTGCAGGGCCGCCGCCTTCAGCGCCCCCTCGTCGGTGATCTCGGCGATGAGCTCGATGTTGAGCCGGACGTAGCGGGGAGCGTCCTGGCCGGTCGTGTCAGTGCTGGTCATGCGTGCGAGATTACGGGAAGGGCCGGCCCCTCCGGAGAGGGACCGGCCCTGCCGCCTCCGCCGGACTCCCCCACCCGGGAGTCGCGGAGACGCGCCAAGCGGCGCGGTTGCCGCGGGAGCCGCCGCACCCTGCGGTCCGGCCGGAGCCGGGCAGGGGCGGGACGACGGCGTCTCCCGCGGGCAAGGACACCGCCGGCCGGGTCAGGGCCGGCCGTCGTGCCCGGAGACGATCGGCGCCGCCGGGGAGCCGCTCCCGGACCGTCGTCGTCGCCTCACTCGGCGTCTTGCCGTTGACCACAACGATGGCGCAGCGTTGTTAAGCGCGTGCTGCGCGCAGGTGACGCGGGTGTACCAGTTCGCCCGGAAACGGAACCTCAGCCGTCCGGTCGGGGAGGGCGGCTGACCGGGCCTCAGTGCCCGGCGCGGCTGCCGGCCAGGAATCCGAGCAGGTCCTGGCGGGTGACGATGCCCTGCGGCTTGCCCTCCACCAGCACCACCGCGGCGTCGGCCTTCTCCAGCACCGACATCAGGTTGGTGACGGTCTCGCCCGAGCCGACCACCGGCAGCGGCTTGGACATCACCTTGTCCAGCGTGTCGCTCAGCTGGATCTCGTTCGCGAAGACGCCCTCCAGGAGCAGCTTCTCCGCCACCGAGCCGATCACCTCGCCGGCCATGATGTCCGGGTGGCCGGCTCCCGGCGAGACCACCGGCATCTGCGAGACGCCGTACTCGCGCAGCACCCGGACCGCCTCGGCGACGGTCTCGCTGGGGTGCATGTGGACGAACTGCGGGATGCCCTCGTGCTCGATGGCGTCCTTGCGGGCCAGCACCTCGCCGATGTGCGCCTCGTCGGTGGCGGACGGCAGGAAGCCGTAGTCGGCCATCCAGTCGTCGTTGAAGATCTTCGACAGGTAGCCGCGGCCGCCGTCCGGCAGCAGCACGACGACCACGTCGTCCGGGCCCAGCTTCTTGGCGACCTCCAGCGCGGCGACGACCGCCATGCCGCAGGAGCCGCCGACCAGCAGGCCCTCCTCCTTGGCGAGGCGGCGGGTCATCTGGAAGGAGTCCTTGTCGGAGACCGCGACGATCTCGTCGGCGACACCCCGGTCGTAGGCGGTCGGCCAGAAGTCCTCACCGACGCCCTCGACCAGGTACGGACGGCCGGTGCCGCCGGAGTAGACCGAACCCTCCGGGTCGGCGCCGACCACCTTGACCTTGCCGCCGGACGCCTCCTTCAGGTAGTTGCCGGTGCCCGAGATGGTGCCGCCGGTGCCGACGCCGGCCACGAAGTGGGTGATCTTCCCGTCGGTCTGCTCCCAGAGTTCCGGACCGGTGGAGTGGTAGTGCGAGGCCGGGTTGTCCGGGTTGGAGTACTGGTCCGGCTTCCAGGCGTTGGGGGTCTCGCGGACCAGGCGGTCGGACACGTTGTAGTAGGAGTCCGGGTGCTCGGGGGCGACGGCGGTCGGACAGACGACCACCTCGGCGCCGTACGCGCGCAGGGTGTTGATCTTGTCGGTGGACACCTTGTCCGGACAGACGAAGATGCACCGGTAGCCCTTCTGCTGGGCCACGATCGCCAGGCCGACGCCGGTGTTGCCCGAGGTCGGCTCGACGATGGTGCCGCCGGGCTTCAGGGCGCCCGAGGCCTCGGCGGCCTCGATCATGCGCATCGCGATCCGGTCCTTCACCGAGCCTCCGGGGTTGAAGTACTCGACCTTCGCGAGCACGGTCGCGCTGATCCCCTCGGTGACCTTGTTCAGCTTGACCAGTGGCGTGTTGCCGACCAGGTCGATGATCGAGTTGTGGTACCGCACGGGGGTCCTCCCGGTCTGTGGGCATGCGAGTGCTTTTCGGTACTGCAAAGCCTAGGCCGTGCCATCGACCCCGGCCCGCCCCTTCCTCCCCGCCCTGCACCCCGGCCACACCGGGGGCGTCCCGCCCCTCTTCCGCACCCGCGCACCGGGCGCCGCCCGGACCGGCTCCCGGCGGGCCGGGCGGCGCCCCCGCCGCGCCGTTCCGGTCCGGGGACCGGCCGGAAGCCGGCCCCGGCCCGGCCTCCCCGCCCCGCTCCCGGTGCCACGAACGGCCCACCCCCGTCGTAGCCCGGCGCCAACCCGGGTAGGAGGGGTGTACACGCATCGGCAACGGCCCCGTCGGGGCGGCACGAGGACGCGAAGGGGGTACCGGATGCCAGGGGCACACGAGTCGCGGGCCCGGGTGGCGCGCCGGATCGCCACCGCGGCGGCGTACGGCGGAGGCGGGCTCGGTCTGCTGGGCGTGGGCCTCGTCGGCCTGCTGCTGACCGAGAGCAAGCTGGCCGTCCAGGCCATCGGCGTCCTGGAGGGCGATCCGCCCCGGGCCGACGGCGTCTACGGCGAGGCGTTCGCCGACGCCTCGGCCGGTTCGCGGCCCCCTCTGGTGCTGGCCTTCCTCGGGGACTCCACCGCCGCCGGCCTCGGCGTGCTGCGGGCCCGGGACACCCCGGGCGCGCTGCTCGCCGCGGGCCTGGCCTCGGTGGCCGAGCGCCCGGTCCGGCTGGTCAACGTGGCGTTCTCCGGCGGCCGGTCCGCCGACCTGGCCGGCCAGCTGGACCTGGCCCTGCCGCACCGCCCGGACATCGCCGTGATCATGGTCGGGGCCAACGACGTGACCCGGCACAGCCCGGCCCAGCTCGCGGTGCGCCAGCTCGGCGAGACGGTCGCGGCGCTGCGGGCGACCGGCTGCGAGGTGGTGGTCGGGACCTGCCCGGATCTCGGCACGATCAAGCCGGTCCACCCGCCGCTGCGCTGGGTGGCCCGCCGGCTCAGCCGCCAGCTGGCCGCCGCGCAGACCATCGCCGTGGTGGAGGCCGACGGCCGGACGGTCTCGCTGGGCTCGCTGCTCGGGCCGGAGTTCGCCGCCCGCCCCGAGATGTTCGCCGCCGACCGCTACCACCCGTCGGCCCAGGGGTACGCGACGGCCGCGATGGCCGTGCTGCCCTCCGTCTGCGCCGCGCTGGGCCTCTGGCCGGAGGAGGAGCGGCCGGCCGGCCGGGTGCCGGGCGAGACGGTGCTGCCGGTGGCGGTGGCCGCGGCGGCAGCGGCGGGGCGGTCCGGCACCGAGGTGGCGGCGGTCGGCACCGAGGGCGCGGTCCGGCGCTGGGCGCTGCTGCGGAACCGGCTGCGGATCGGCCTTCCCGGCTCCTGGGCGGTCTCGGACCCCGACACCGGGCGGACCGCCGGGCCCGCCCCCGCACGAGGGCCCGGGCAGGGCCCGGCGCGGGCCGCGGCGCCCGGTCCGGCACAGGGCCCGGCGCACGCCCCCGCGAAGGCCGCCCCGGCGCAGGCCGCGGACGACGGGAACACGTCGGCCAGCTCACACGCCGGGGCGGGTGACGCCTGACCTACCAGGCGGTAACTTTCCTACCCGGGCGTCCGTCGTCCGGCCCGCGCCCACCCGGCCCGGGGCCGCCCCGGGCACCCGTAGCCGAAGGTCACCCAGCGAGGAGCCCGCCATGCCCGAAGCCGTCATCGTCAGCGCCGCCCGTTCGCCGATCGGCCGGGCCTTCAAGGGCTCCCTCAAGGACGTCCGCCCCGACGACCTGACCGCGCACGTCATCGGCGCCGCACTCGCCAAGGTGCCCCAGCTCGACCCCCGCGAGATCGACGACCTGATGCTCGGCTGCGGCCTGCCCGGCGGCGAGCAGGGGCACAACCTGGCCCGCATCGTGGCCGTGCAGATGGGCATGGACTACCTGCCCGGCACCACCGTCACCCGTTACTGCTCGTCCTCGCTGCAGACCACGCGGATGGCGCTGCACGCGATCAGGGCCGGCGAGGGCGACGTCTTCCTCTCGGCCGGCGTGGAGACCGTCTCGCGCAGCGTGAACGGCACCTCGGACCTGCCCGGCACCACGAACCCGCTCTTCGACGAGGCCCAGGCCCGCACCGCCGAGCGCGCGGCGCAGGGCGGCGGCGAGTGGCACGACCCGCGCGAGGACGGCCTGCTGCCGGACGCCTACCTCGCCATGGGCCAGACCGCCGAGAACCTGGCCGCGCTCAAGGGCATCACCCGCGCCGAGCAGGACGAGTTCGGCGTCCGCTCGCAGAACCTCGCCGAGGCCGCCATCCGGGCCGGCTTCTGGGAGCGCGAGATCACCCCCGTGACGCTGCCCGACGGCACCGTCGTCTCCGCGGACGACGGCCCGCGCGCCGGCGTCACGCTGGAGGGCGTCTCGGGCCTCAAGCCGGTGTTCCGCCCCGACGGCACCGTGACCGCCGGTAACTGCTGCCCGCTGAACGACGGCGCCGCGGCGCTGGTCATCATGTCCGACACCAAGGCCCGCGAGCTGGGCATCGCCCCGCTCGCCCGGGTGGTCTCCACCGGGGTCAGCGCGCTCTCCCCCGAGATCATGGGCTACGGCCCGGTCGAGGCCTCGAAGCAGGCCCTCAGGCGGGCCGGCCTGACCATCGGCGACATCGACCTGGTCGAGATCAACGAGGCCTTCGCCGCCCAGGTCATCCCGTCCTACCGCGACCTCGGCGTCGACCTGGACCGGCTGAACGTCAACGGCGGCGCCATCGCGGTCGGCCACCCCTTCGGCATGACGGGCGCCCGGATCACCACCACCCTGATCAACTCCCTGCAGTGGCACGACAAGCAGTTCGGCCTGGAGACCATGTGCGTCGGTGGCGGCCAGGGCATGGCGATGGTCGTCGAGCGGCTCAGCTGACCGCTCCGGCGTCAACCCCCAAGGGTCCAGACCACCCGTTTGGAGTGACGCTGCGTAATTGAGGGCCGGATCACACCGAAAGGTCGATCCGGCCCTCGATTCATTCATTTCCGGGCCGAAAATCGACAGTGCGGAGCGGATCAACTCCGCAGCGTAGAACGGTGTTACCTAACAATTTGGGGACAAGGAGGAAAGTCACTGACAAATTGGACATTCACCCCTGCGGTAACACGGCCGTATGCGGCAATGTGGAGACGTAACCCCGTTCCACTCCTCCCTAGGAGTACGTTCCGTGAGCGTCGTCTACGCCATCCTGCTGCTGATCCCGATCGCCCTGTCGACCACCGTCCTGTTCCACCTCCGGGGAATCTCCCGCCGTCTGGACGCGCAGGCCGCGGCCGCCGACCACCCCGCCGCGGTCGACGAGACCGCGATACGCCGGGCCGTCGCCGAGGCACTGGCCGCCGACCGCGAGCGGGAGATCACCGAGGCCCGGGCGTTCTGGGCCGAGCAGGAGGCCCGCGCGGCCGAGGACGCGCCGCTGTTCGACTCCCCCTTCGCCGGTGTCCTCAGCAGCACCGAGGAGTGGCCGCTCTTCTTCCCCCGGCCGACCGGGCCGCAGGAGGCCGCCGACAACGCCGGCACCATGGACCCGGAGTTCGGCGAGGCGCTGCGCTCCGCCCTGGAGGACCTGATCAACGAGGGCGGCGCCCACCCGGCCGATCCCGTCACCGAGGGCGGCAGCCCGCTGCGCCCCGGCCACCCGGCCGGCCACCCGGCCGGTGGCCCGGCCGGCGAGACCGCCGGGGACGCCCGGGCCCGGCGCGAGGCCGACCTGCTGGCCACCGGGCTGGAGGCCGGGCTGCTGGACGCCGGCTCGGCCGTCGAGGAGGCCCCGGTGGCCGCCCCCGACCCGCGCCGCCACCCCTCGCACCCCGACTTCGTGCCCAGCCAGGCACCGTCCCGCGAGTGGACCGACACCCGGCTGACCGCGCTCGCCGAGGAGGGCACCGCCCTGGTCGACGTCCGCCCCGGCCCGCTCGGCACCCTGGACGTCTACGCCTTCGCCGACGGCACCACGCTCTGCGTGGCCCCGGGCGACCGCGAGGCCGCGTACCGGCTGATCGACGCCGTACGGGCCGGTGAGAACGTCCGGCTGCTCGGCGGCTCCCGGTTCTCCGGCTCCTACTCCCTGACCTTCTCCACCGACGAGGACGCCGTGTACGTGCTCGCCGACCGGGTGGTGGCCAGCATCTGACGCAGCGGCGGGAAGGCCGGCCGGGTCAAGGGGTTACCGACCCGGCCGGCCTTCGGCGTGTCCGGGACCGGCGCGGCCCGGCGAGGGCCCGGACGAGGGCCCGGCCCGGCCCCGGCGCGGCAGGCTCCCGGTGACGTTCCCGGCGGGGCACTCGCCCGTCCCGCTCAGTGGCAGAGTGCGGCCGCCCGCGCCACCCGGGCCGACGCCTCGGCCCGGACCGCCGCGACCGTCGACGGCCCGCCGAGCTCCGCCGGCAGCGCCACCCCGTCGTCCCCGGGCAGCCCGGCCAGTGCCGCCACCAGGTCGTGCCCGGTCACCGCGAGCTGGTCGCCGACCGCGAACGCCCCGGCCTCCGGGAGTTCCCGCACCGGCCCGCCCTCGACCGCCCGCGCCGCCGCGGCCAGCCACCGGGCCAGGGCCAGCGCGGCCGCCGCCCGCGACGCGTGGCCGGGGACCACACCGTGCAGCCGGCTCTGCGGCATCGAACGGAACCGGTCCGCCAGGGCGTCGACCGCCTCGGCCAGGGTCTTCTCATCGGACATGCCGCGAGCATACGGCGCGGCCCGCGAGCGCCCGTACGCGAAAGCCGCCGGGCCCCGGAGCGAGTGCTCCGGGGCCCGGCGGCCGTGTGCGCACGAGGCGCGAGAGGCGTCCGCGAGGACCGGCGGCTAGTCGTCGCCGCGCAGGATCGCGATGAGCCGCAGCATCTCGATGTAGATCCAGACCAGCGAGAGGGTGAGCCCGAAGGCGGCCCGCCAGGACTCCTTCTGCGGCGCGCCCTGCGCGATGGCCTCCTCGATGGCGGCGAAGTCCAGCGAGAGGAAGAAGGCGCCGAGGGCGATCCCGATCAGACCGACCGCGATGCCCAGCGGGCCGGAGCGCAGGCCCATGTCCGCGCCGAACATGGACGCGACCATGTTGATCATCAGCAGCAGAACGAAGCCCATCGCGATCGCGATGCCGATCCGCGTGTAGCGCGGGGTGACCCGGATCCGGCCGGTCTTGTAGGCGATCAGCATCGCGGCGAAGACCGCCGCGGTGCCCAGGACCGCCTGGATCGCGATGCCCGGCAGGGCGGCATTGAGCATCTTGGTGATCGCACCGAGCGCGAAGCCCTCCAGGGCCGCGTAGGTGAGGATCAGCGGCGGGCTGACGCTCCGCTTGAACGAGACCACCATGCCGACCACGAAGGCGACCAGACCGGCGCCGATGGCGAGGCCGTAGTTGCGGTCCGGCAGGAGGAACCAGGCCAGGCCGCCACCGGCGACCAGGGTGAGCAGCGTCATCGCGGTGCGCGCGACCACGTCGTCGAGCGTCATCCGGCCCGTCGCCAGCGGACCGGCCGACGGAGCCCGGTACATCTCGACCAGCTGGTCGTCGGTCAGCGGCGCCTGGCCCTGCGGCTGCTGCGCGTAGGGGCTACCGGCGTACGGGTTGTTCCCGTACGGGTTGTTGCCGTACGGGTTGGTGGCGGACGGGCCCCCGGCCGACGGGGTCTGGGTCGTCCCGAAACCCGCGTAGCCGGACTCGCGGGTGAAGGACCCTTCCCGCGAGAAGACCGGGTTGCTGCTTCTCATTGCTCATTCCCTCCGTGGCGGTACTGCACCGCCCGTCACAAGGGTAATGGCTTGGCAAAAAAACCAACATCCGCCGCGAGGAGGATCCGGCGGGAACGTGCGGCGGGGGACGTCCGGCGGGGACGCCGGTCGGCGTCCCCGCGAGTCGGTCGGTGCCCGGAGCCGGACTCGAACCGGCACGGCCTCACGGCCAAGCAGTTTTAAGCTGCCCGTGTCTGCGTTCCACCATCCGGGCGTCCTGCGGACCCGGCCTCGCCTGCGGACCGGAGAGCAGCGCTCCGCCCCCGTACGGGCCACCCCTGAGCCTAGTATCCCGGCCTCCCCTTTCGCATGTTCCGAGCCAGGGAAGTTGTCATGTTTCCTTGCCATCTGACGAACAGTTCGTGATTTGGCCACCCAGGGCGTGCGATCCGGCCACCGGCCCTCCGGTCAGGGTCGGTGTCATACCGCAGGAGGAGGGCGTCAGCTGGGCGTACGCCCAGCGGTGGTCAGGCCAACCGTCCGGCGGAGCGACGAGAAACCATGATCACGTGGCCGAGCATGGAGGTACGGCTGGACACCCCCGGAAGGGGCCCGGCCGGCCAACGACTTCCCCGGCGCCGTCCGGGCCCGTCCTGCCCGCGACCCCAAGGAGCACCCCGTGACCACGTCGACCGCAACCGCCGTCCGCACCGGCCGGGCGGCCGCCCGCGCCACCGGCCTCAACAAGGTCTACGGGGAGGGCGAGACCCGCGTCGTCGCCCTCGACAACGTCAGCGTCACCTTCCCGCAGGGCGAGTTCACCGCCATCATGG
>NZ_JAQYWZ010000355.1:0-436 GCF_036290945.1 Streptomyces sp. BE303 | reverse complement strand
TCCGCAGGTTCCGCCGAACGGCCGGGCGCTGCTGCTTGCAGCCAGTACCGCTGGTGCTGGAAGGCGTAGGTCGGCAGCTCGGCCGGTCGGACGCCCGTGAACAGCGGCGACCAGTCGAACGGGACACCGTTGACGTGCAGGGTCGCGAGCGCCGTCAGCGCGGTGGTGACTTCGTCACGGTCGCGTCGCAGCAGAGGCGCGGTGACGGCGACGGGCTGCTGGACGAGCGCCGACAGGACGCCGTCCGGGCCCAATTCGACGAACCAGGTGACGCCGTCTAGCGCTTCGAGGGCGTCGGCGAAGCGGACCGGCTTGCTGACCTGGTCGACCGAGTACTCCGGGTCCGTCCACTGCCCGAGACCGACCTGTCGGCCCGTCACCGACGACTCCGCCGGGACGGATGGCTCGGAGACGGCCAGGGAGCGCTCCAGTGCGC
>NZ_JAQYWZ010000354.1:0-369 GCF_036290945.1 Streptomyces sp. BE303 | reverse complement strand
GCATGGCGCCCCAGGTGCTGGCCAGGGCGGCGACCATCAGCAGACCCCGGCCGCTGCACCGCCCCGTATCAGCGGCTGCGGAGGTGCGGTCTTCGGGGTCGAAGCCGGGGCCGGAGTCCTCGATCTCCAGGCGCACGACCCGGTGGCCCGCCTCGGGTTCGCACAGGGCCAGGCTTGCCCGGGCGGGGGCAGCGCCGTGGCACAGGGCGTTGGCGGCGAGTTCGGTGGCGATCAGGTCGGGCAGCTGCCAGCCGGCCAGCAGGGCGGTCACCCAGTTCCGCAGCAGGCCCGGGGAGCGGGTGTCGGCGGTGAGTTCGCAGTGGTTCGAGCGGGGGGCCGCTTCCGCGGGGAGGATGCCGGGCGTGGTGG
>NZ_JAQYWZ010000353.1:0-337 GCF_036290945.1 Streptomyces sp. BE303 | reverse complement strand
GGGTTCGTCGAAGGCGATGACTTTGGCGTCGCCGGTGAGGGCGCGCAGGATTTCGACGAGTTGGCGTTGGGCGGGGGTGAGTTGGGAGCCGAGGAGGTCGGGGTCGAGGACTTTGTCGAAGCCGAGGCGTTTGAGGTCGGCCGTGATGCGGCGGCGTAGTTCGGTGCGGTCGAGGCGTCGGCCGGTTTTGCGGGGCAGGGAGCCGGCGTAGACGTTCTCGGCGACGGAGACGTGGGGGATGATCTCCGGTTCCTGCGGGATGATGCGGATCCCGGCGGCTCGGGCCTGGGCGGGTGAGGCCAGGTCCACCCGCTCGCCGTCGAGGACGACGTGGCCC
>NZ_JAQYWZ010000352.1:0-57824 GCF_036290945.1 Streptomyces sp. BE303 | reverse complement strand
GACGGCTGCCCCGCCCGGGTATCAGTTGCCTGCTTCGCCGGTGTTCGGTCCGTTGGTTCTGACTCCGGCGAATGCTTCGGCCGGTGTGCAGGTGACGGCTGCTGATCTGCCGCAGCCCCCGGTGACGGGTGAGGTGCGGGTCCTGAAGAAGGACGCGAACACGGGCGCGGTCCTGGCCGGTGCGGTGTTCGAGCTGTGGAAGGAGACCAACGGCATCCCCGGTCTGCAGACGACCGGCGTGAACCCCGACACCCAGGTCGGCGCCCCGTGCACCACCGGCGCCGACGGCCTCTGCCGACGGACGGTGGAGGTCGGCGGGTACTACTGGCGTGAGACCGCTGCCCCGCCCGGGTACCAGCTGCCGTCCCTGCCGGTCTTCGGTCCGCTGGTCCTGACGGCGCAGAACGCGTCCGAGGGCGTCCAGATCACGGCGCGCGACTGCCCGTCGCCGAAGCCGCCGGCCGACGGCTCGATCCACCTCACCAAGAAGGACGACAAGTCGGGCAGGCCGCTGGCCGGCGCCGTGTTCGAGCTGTGGAAGGAGACCAACGGCATCCCCGGTCTGCAGACCGGTGGGCCCAACCCCGACACCCGCTCGGGTGCGTCCTGCACCACCAGCGCCGACGGCGGGTGTGACTTCAGGCACCTGTCGGCGGGCCAGTACTACCTGCGGGAGACTGTCGCGCCTCCGGGCTACGACCTTCCGCGTGACCCGGTGACCTGCCCCTACACGGTCGACGAGGACGACTGCGTCACCGTCGTGCTGACCAACAAGAAGCACGACGACGACTGCTAGGAACCGAGGAAGCCGGGAACCCGGGACCCGGGAACCCGACGACGCAGGAGCGTCTGACTGTCGGAATGCCGGACCCGCCCGGAGCCCCGTGCTCCGGGCGGGTCCGCCATGTCCGGCCCGCCCTCAGACGAGGACGTGCCGCAGGCCCCCGAGCAGGTGGGCGCGGAAGGCCGGGTCCGTGTACGCCTCGGGCGCGTGGCCGAGGGAGGTGTAGAAGGTGGGGACGCCGTCGTGCTCGCCGCACCAGGCGATCGGGTGCCGGTCGGCCGACCCCATCGAGGCGCCCCGGTAGTCGGCCTCGTCGACGGTGAGCAGGACCCGGGCGCCGCCTTCGCGCGGGTCGGAGCGGAAGTCGTACCACTCGTCGGTCCAGTCCCAGCGGGCCGGGAGATGCGCGGTGGACGGGTGGTCGGCGTCGGCGACCCGGACGACGGCGGGCTGGATCGGCGGGTGCCGGTCGAAGCGGGCGCCGACCAGGCCCTCGAACCAGGGCCACCCGTACGCGGTGGTGGAGGCCGCGTGCACGCCCAGCCAGCCGTGGCCGGCGGTCAGGTGGGCGCGCAGCGCGTCCTGCCCGGCCTCGTCGAGCACCTCGCCGCCCGTGGAGAGGAAGACCACGGCCGCGTACCGGCGCAGGGCGTCCGGCCGGAAGACGGCCGGGTCCTCGGTGGCGTCGGCGGTGAAGCCGTGCCGTTCGCCCAGCTCGTGCAGCGCGCGGGTGCCGTCCAGTGCCGAGGCGTGCGGGAAGCGGAGGTTGCGACGGTAGATCAGGATCCGGGCCATGGGGGCGATCCTGCCAGGTGCCCGGGAGGGCGCGGCCGGGCGTTCCGTCGGCGAGGGCCGGGACGGCGACCGCGCCGGGGTCCGGGGGCGCGTCGTAGGCTCTCGGATCATGACCGTCCTGCGCTCCGCCCTCCTGTTCGTCCTCGCCGCCCTCCTGGAGATCGGGGGCGCGTGGATGGTCTGGCAGGGGGTGCGTGAGCACCGCGGGTGGGCGTGGATCGGGGCGGGCGTCGTCGCGCTCGGTGCCTACGGCTTTGTGGCGACCCTGCAGCCGGACGGAAACTTCGGTCGGGTGCTGGCCGCGTACGGCGGGGTGTTCGTGGCCGGCTCGCTGCTCTGGGGAATGGCGGTGGACGGCTTCCGGCCGACCCGGTACGACGTGGTCGGGGCACTGGTCTGCCTCGCGGGCGTCGCCGTGATCATGTACGGCCCCCGGCGCTGAATCCGGCCCCGGCTCTCACCTGCCGGACGGGTCGTGCAGTGCCGAAGCCCCCTGCCCACGTCTCGGGGAGTCCCGAACGGTCGGCACACCTCGCGATCTGCTGCGCGCCCCTTCTCGGGTTCCGGGCGCCGGGGCGGCGGGTGCACGCGAGCGACCCCGCGGACCGGGGTGTCCGCGGGGTCGGGCCTTGAACGGGGTCGGGCCTTGAACGGGGTGGGGCGGGGCCGGGGCGTGCCGATGCGGAGAGGCCGCCCGGCTGCGGCCCGGTTACGTCTGGCGGTAGGTGGCCAGGAAGCGGCCGATCCGGTTGATCGCGGTCTCCAGGTCGTCGGCCCGGGGGAGGGTGACGAAGCGGAAGTGGTCCGGGCGGGGCCAGTTGAAGCCGGTGCCCTGGACGACGTGGATCTTCTCGCGGAGCAGCAGGTCCAGGACGAATCGCTCGTCGTCGACGATCCGGTGGACGGCGGGGTCCAGTTTGGCGAACGCGTACAGCGCGCCCTTGGGGCGGACGCAGCTGACGCCGGGGATCTCGTTGAGCGCCTTGTGGGCGACGTCGCGCTGCTCGGCGAGGCGGCCGGTGGGCAGGACCAGGTCGTTGATGGACTGGTGGCCGCCGAGCGCGGCCTGGACGGCGTACTGGGCCGGGACGTTGGGGCAGAGCCGCATGCCGGAGAGCATGGTGAGGCCCTCCAGATAGTCGGACGCGTGCTGCTTGGGTCCGGACACGACCAGCCAGCCGCTGCGGAAGCCGGCCACCCGGTAGGACTTGGAGAGGCCGTTGAAGGTGAGGGTGAGGACGTCGTCGGCGAGCGCGGCCAGGCAGTGGTGCTCGGTGCCGTCGTAGAGGATCTTGTCGTAGATCTCGTCGGCGAGGACCATCAGGTGGTGCCGGCGGGCGAGGTCGAGGATGCCCTCCAGCAGTTCCTTCGGATAGACGGCGCCGGTGGGGTTGTTGGGGTTGATGACGACGATCGCCTTGGTGCGGGCGGTGATCTTCGACGCGATGTCGTCGAGGTCCGGGTACCACTCCGCCTCCTCGTCGCAGACGTAGTGCACCGCCTTGCCGCCGGCCAGCCGGATCACGGCGGTCCAGAGCGGGTAGTCCGGCATCGGGACGAGCACCTCGTCGCCGTCGTCCACGAGTGCGGTGACGGACATCTGGATCAGCTCGGAGACGCCGTTGCCGAGGTAGACGTCGTTGACGGTGACACCGCTGACGCCGCGCTGCTGGTAGTACTGCACGACGGCGCGCCGGGCGGGCAGGATGCCGCGGGAGTCGCTGTAGCCGTGGGCGTTGGGGAGGTTGCGGATGATGTCCTGGATGATCTCCTCGGGCGCCTCGAAGCCGAACGTGGCCGGGTTGCCGGTGTTCAGCCGGAGCACGCTGTGCCCGGCCTCCTCCAGTGCGTTGGCCTGGTCGACCACCGGGCCGCGGATCTCGTAGCACACGTCATTCAGCTTGCTGGACTGCCGAAACTCCATCTGCGGCCTCCCGACCGTCACACCGCGTGGATCCTTCTTGCTTTGTTCTACCAAGTAAGCACTTGGAAAGTCCAACCTTTTGGCTATGCTGATCCACATGTCACGCCGAAGCTACGACCAGTACTGCGCCGTCGCCCGCGCCCTGGACGCGGTGGGGGAGCGCTGGAGCCTCCTGATCGTCCGTGAACTCCTCGCCGGCCCGCGCCGCTACACCGACCTGCACGCCGACCTGCCCGGAGTCTCCACCGACATCCTCGCCGCGCGCCTCAAGCAGTTGGAGGGTGAGGGGCTGGTGGAGCGGCGGCGGCTGGAGCGGCCGGCCAACGCCACCGTCTACGAGCTGACCGCGCGCGGCGCCTCGCTCCGGCCGGTCGTCGACGCGCTCGGAGCCTGGGGGCTCCCGGCGCTCGGCGAGCAGCGGCCGACCGATGCGGTGCGATCGCACTGGATCACCGGGGAGGTGGATCCGGGGACGGCTCCGGACGGGGAACGGGACGCGGGCCGGGACGCGGACGGAGCTCCGGAGGCTTCGGGAAGACCGGCGGACAGAGTGATGCTCGCGGGCTAGGGTCCGCCGGGCTCCGGGCGCCGCGCGTGGTCCGCCCGCCCGGCCGGGGCGGTGACCTCCCTGTGTGGCTCCGGTTCCGCCCGCCCGGCCGGGGGGACACGGCCCGGCACCGCGGGGGCGCCCGTGTGGGAGGCGCCGCACCCGCGGCCCGGCGGTGGGGAGCTGCTGCGGCGCCCGGCTCCCCCGAGACCGGCCGTCGATCCGCGCAGACGGCCCGCACTGCTCGCGGCGTCCGTCCCTCCCGACCTGCACCACTCTGCCGGGCGGCGATAAACGGCGGATCGACATCCGCTTGTCGCGGTCGTTCACCGGGCAGCGGCGGCCGTGCCGCGGTCCGGTCGCGGGAGGGGTCCGCCCCGGGACGCGCGGGCGCTGCGCGTACGATCGTCGGGCCATCGAGAAGACTGTGGAGAACGCCGTGCGCCACGCGCCCACCACCTACAGCAGTTACGTCGCCGTCGGGGACTCCTTCACCGAGGGCATGTGCGACGAACTGTCGCCCGACGGTCACTACCGGGGCTGGGCGGACCGCCTCGCCGAGCGCCTCGCCGCCGAGCGGCCGGCCGGGGACTTCCGGTACGCCAACCTCGCCGTCCGCGGCAAACTCATCGGCCAGATCCACGACGAGCAGATCGACACCGCCACCGCCATGGGCGCCGACCTGGTCACCCTGGCCGGCGGCCTCAACGACGTGCTGCGTCCCCGCTGCGACGTCGTCCGCGTCGAGGAACTGCTCGGCCGCTCCGCCACCGAGCTGCGCGCCACCGGCGCCACCGTCGTCCTGTTCACCAGCACCGACCCGACGCGGCGGATGGCCGGCTCGGCCCGCCTGCTCCCGGCCATCCTGCGGATGAAGGCCTTCGTCCACGAGCTCGCCCAGGACCCGGGCATCGCCGTGGTCGACCTCTTCTCCGCGCCCTGCTTCGACGACCGGCGGCTCTGGTCGGAGGACCGGCTGCACCTCTCGCCCGAAGGTCACCGCCGGGTCGCCGAGGCCGTGCTGGAGGCGCTCGGCCGCCCCACCGCAATCGACTGGCGTGCCCCGCTGGCGCCCGCCGACCCCCCGCGCCGCACGGAGAAGCTGGCCGCCGACGCCCGCTGGGCCCGGACCCACCTGGGTCCGTGGGTCGGCCGCAGGCTCACCGGCCGCTCCTCCGGCGACGGCCGCGCGCCCAAGCGCGCGGAACTGCTGCCGTTCGAGGCCCGCGAGGCTCAGGGGGCGTAGCGGCCGGCCGGCCGGCCCGGAGGCGGCCACCCGCAGGCAGGTGCCCCCTCAGCCCCGGAAGAGGTGGTGACCGACGTCCGAGGGCACCTCGTCCTGGTACGGGGTGGAGTCCGGACCGGGTACGTGCTCGCCCGGGACCGGCTCGGTGCTCTCGCGGTGCAGCAGCACGACACCGTCCTCCGACCAGAGCGTCCGGTAACCGTGCGCCAGCAGCAGGTCGATCCTGGCCGCCTGCTCGCGGTCGGTCCGGAACGGGAAGGACCGCTTGTCGGCGCGGATCAGCACGTACTCGCGCCCGCGAGGCTTCTCGTCCACCAGGACCACGTCCGTCCGGGCCGTCAGCCGGGGCGCCGCCTGGTTGTCGGCCTCGACGGACGCGCCGTCCGGGATCCGTGCCGCGCCGCGCAGCAGCGCGGCCTCGCTCGCCTTCGGCTGCCAGTAGGCGGGCACGAACAGGTTCGCCGCCCCGAGCGGCAGCGCCGCCGCTACGGTGACGGCGGCCGCCGCCACACCGAGGCGTCGGGTCAGTGCCCGGTCGTGGTGGCGGCCCAGCACCTCCAGTGCGGCGACCAGCAGGATCGGCCAGAGGAACGCGTCGTAGTGCCGGGCGACCGACCAGTGGTTCGGGTTGCTGGAGAGCACCCTCTCGGCCAGCAGCGGCAGCGCGCAGAGGATCGTTGCGGAACGCAGCGGGAGGAGGAACAGCGTGCCGAAGATCCAGAGCAGCAGCAGCGGCTTCAGCGGCGCGTCGACGAGGGCCGAGAGGAGCCGGGTCGGATCGGAGAGCACGTTGGCCACCGCCGAGCCGCCGTCCTCGCCGAGCGCCTGGTAGTTCCAGTAGTAGCCGGGCACCCCGCCCATGGCCGGGACCAGCCAGGCGATGGCGACCACCGAGGCGAGCGGCCCGCCGAGCAGCAGCCCGGTGCCCCAGCGGACGGCCCGCCTGCGTCGCGCCGGCTCCGTGTCGCGGCGGGCCCGCAGCAGCAGCACCAGCCCGTACGCGCCGACCGCCAGCCCCATGTCCTCCTTGGTGCAGCAGAGCAGCAGTGCGGCGAACGCGGCGGTGCCGTAACGGCGGGCCAGCCCGCGCTCCAGCATCAGCAGCGTGAGCGGCACCGCGAACGCCACCTCGTGGAAGCCGCCGCGCGAGGCCACCAGCAGCGGCCAGCCCAGGCCGTACGCGAGCGCGGCGAGGTCGGCGGCGCGACGGGCGGTGCGCGGGTCGGCGTCGGCGAAGCAGCGGTCGGCGATCCGGCGGATCAGCGGCACTCCGGCCGCGAAGCAGAGCGCCTGGCCGAGGAGGAGGGAGCGCGGGTCGTCCCAGAGCCAGTAGAGCGGCGCCATCAGGGCGATCACCGGGGAGAAGTGATCGCCGAGGAGGGAGAAGCCGGGCGGGAACTCGTGGTGGTAGCTCTTCAGCGTCGAGACCGGCAGGCCGAAGTGCGCGTAGCCGCGTACGCCCTGGTCGAAGATGCCGAGGTCGAAGCCGCCCAGCTGGGCGGTGGTCCACTGCTGGGCGCCGATGGCCAGGCAGACGGCGAAGCAGAGCACGGTGAACGCGATCGTGCGGGCCCGCGGGGAGGAGCGGAGGTCGGCGAACCGGTCGGCGGACGTGCGGCCCCCGGCGTCGGCGGTGTTGCCCGCGTCGGCGGTGTCACCGGGGTCCAGGGCGTCCGGGTACGGCGTCACGTCGTGCCGGGACATGCCTGATTCCTCCAGTGTGCTGTGGTGCGCGGTGCTGCTCGTGCCGTGTGCGGTGCCCCCGGATCCTGAGCGGATCCGGGTCGCTTCCGTCCTGCTTGAGCCCTGACCGCCTCGCCCGGCCGAACCGACACCGGCCGACCACACTAACCGACCGCGGTTCCGGCGGATCGGTACGCTCTACAGCGCACGACCTCACCCGACCGGAGGAACACCAGCACCGTGACCGTCCCGAGCCTCAACCTCGTCTCCGACTGCGGGAGCTGCTTCGGGCTGTGCTGCGTCGCGCTGCCGTTCGCCGCGGGCAGCGATTTCGCCGTCAACAAGTCCGCCGGAAGCCCGTGCCGCAACCTGCAGACCGACTTCACCTGCGGCATCCACGAGCGGCTGCGCGACACCGGCTTCCCCGGCTGCACGGTGTACGACTGCTTCGGGGCCGGCCAGCACGTGTCGCAAGTCACCTTCGGTGGGCGCAGCTGGCGGGAGGAACCGGAGAGCGGCGCGCGGATGTTCGAGGTGTTCCCGGTGGTGCGGCAGCTGCACGAGCTGCTGCGGTACCTCACCGAGGCGCTCACCTTCGCCCCCGCCCGTCCGGTCCACGCCGAGCTGGGCGAGGCGCTGGAGGAGACCGGCAGGCTCGCCGCCGGCACGCCCGAGGAGATCCTGGCGGTCGACGTGCCCGCGCACCGGCAGCGCGTGGCCGAGCTGCTGCTGAAGGCGAGCGAGCTGGTCCGGGCCGCCGTGCCGCGCCGCCGCGAGCACCGGGGCGCGGACCTGTTCGGCGCCCGCCTGCGCGGCGCGGACCTGCGCGGCGCCAACCTGCGGGGCGCCCTGATGGTCGCCGCCGACCTGTCCGGCGCGGACCTGCGGCTCGCCGACCTGATCGGGGCGGACCTCCGGGACGCCGACCTGTCCGGTGCCGACCTCACCGAGGTGCTCTTCCTCACCCAGATCCAGCTCAACGCGGCGCGGGGTGATGCGACGACCCGCCTGCCGGAGACGTTGGAGCGCCCGGGGCACTGGCCGGAGGCCGCGGGCGCCGCCCCGCCCGGGCGGGGCGGCGCCCGCGGGCCGCAGGGCGGTCGGCCACGCGGTGGGGGGCAGCGCGGCGGTGCCCGCAGCGGCCAGGGCGGGGAGGGAGGCCGGAGCGGTCAGGGTGCTCAGGGCCGGGACGGCCGAGGCGGCGGTCAAGGGCGGAGCGGCGGGCAGCAGGGCAGGCCGCGCCCGCGGTGAGGCCGTGCCGGCGTTCCGTCCGACCCGTTCCACCCCGCCCGTCCTGTTCGCCCCGCACACCCGGCCCCACCGCACCCGGCCCCACCGCACCCGGCCCCACCGCACCCGGCCGCGTCGCACCCGGCCGCGCCGGGTCGGCGCGGCCGGGTCAGTCGATGTACACGCTCCGGCCGGTCGGGTAGGTGCCCTGTCGGCCGGGTAGGACGACGGCGATCTCCGAGCCGCCGCAGCCCGGGGCGTCGAAGACGGAGACGGGCTCGTCGGTCTGGTTGGTGACCGTCAGCGGCGTGCGGATCCCCTCGTAGCAGCCGCTCGGGTGTTTGTAGCGGGCCCCGTTGACGGCGAGCGAGCCCTGGGCGGCGAGGGCCGAGGTGGGCAGGGCGAGGGTGAGGGCACCCGCTGCGGCCAGGGTGCCGCAGACGGTGACGAGACGTCGCACGATCGATACCTCCGGGGGTGGCGAGGGGCTGGGTCGAGCGGGGCCGGGCGGAGTCGGGCGGGTCCTTCAGACGGCCAGTACCCGTTGTTCGGTCACCGGATGCCGGCGGAGCAGTGCACAGGACGTACCGGCGAGCACGGTGAGCGCGACGTCGGCGAGCGCGTACGCCGAACCCGCCGGGTGGAGGGGCCAGGCCCAGGGTTCGGGGCGGCCGTCCGGGTTCCAGCCGATCGCCGAGCAGAGCAGCGGGACGACGGCGAGCGCGGCGGCGGCGGGGCGGTGGCCCACCAGGGGGTGGAGCAGCAGCGCGAGACCGAGGTAGCCGGCGGTGTCGCGGGCGATGACGAGGGTGAGGTCGCCCTGTCCGGCCGCGTACGCGAGGGCGCCGACCGCCGTGCCGGTGACGGCGACGCCGAGGGCGAGCGCGACGTCCCACCCGCGCAGGAACCGCCCGGCGACCGTCTCCGTCCGCAGGTCACCCCGGCCCAGCCCGTACAGCAGGAAGACCGCCGGGATCAGGGTGATCACGTGCGCGACCAGGAAGTGTCCGGCCCGGCCGCGCAGCGCGGGCACCGGCAGTTCGCCGTCCCCGAGCAGCAGGCCGAGGGCGAACGTGCCCGCGAGCGCGGCGGTGACGGCCGGCACCGCACGGGCCTTGCACCACCAGATCACGGGGCGCCACCCGCCCCGGCGCTCCCCGGTCCGGCCGTCGTGGTCCCCGGTCCGACGGCCGGCGGCGGGGCGCCGCACCGGCCGAGTGCCTCGACGGCCCTTCGGTACCAGTCGAGTTGGGCCTCCCGGGGAAGCCGCAGCAGCTGCGCGGCGCGGGCGGTGTCCGCGTCGTCGAACCGGCCGCCGGAGGACGGCGGCACGGTGCTGCCGTCCGGACCCGCCCGTGCGGCGAGCCAGGCGGCGGCCGTGCCCGCCGCCGCACCCGCCGGGTACGGGCCGCCGTGCAGGGCGCAGTCCGGGACCCGGGGGAGCAGACCGCCGACCACGGCGGGCGCGACGTCCTGCACCCGGGCGTCGGTGGGGACGCCCAGCTTGGCCTCGCCGGGCCCCGGTCGGCCGGCCATGGTGAACGCCTCCGGTACGGGCACACCGTGCCCGGCCAGGGTGCCGGCGAGTCGCCGGGTCTCCGCGCGGACCATGGTCGAGCGGGCGGCGCCCAGTTCGGGCCAGAGGCAGACGCGAGGCCGGCCGTGGTCGCAGACCAGGGCGGCGGCGGACCGCGTCCGGACGGGCTCCGGGCCGAGGTCGCGGGCGAGGTGCGCGGCGAGTCCGATGCCGGCCGCCGTCACCGCCAGCGCGGCTGCCAGGGCGATCGGCGCGCCCCGCTGCCGGATCAGCAGGACGGCGGCCGAGCAGACCGCGGCCGAGAACACCAGTGAACTCGCCACCGCCCGGCCGTCCAGGACCTGGTCCACCGCGCAGCAGTCGGCGAGGCCGCCGCCGACCAGGTGCCGCAGCCAGTAGGTGTCGAACGAGGCCGGGTAGGCGTTCAGGACGAAGCTGCTGACCAGTGCGAGAGGGACGGCGACCACCGGCGCCAGCACCCGCCCGACGACCGACCCGATCAGGGTGTCGGCGAGCAGGAGCCCGGCCCAGACGGCGAGGACACCGGGCTGCGGCACCCCGGTCACCGTGCCGCCGGCCGCCGCGGTGGTGCCGAGCGCGGTCACCATGCCCAGCCCGCCCATCACGGCGACGGGCAGGAGCAGCGGCGCGGTGATGGTCAGCGGGGACCGGACCGGCGAGCGGTCGAAGACCCGGCCGCGGTGCAGTCGCCCGCCCTCCCAGGCCCCGGCGGCCGCGCAGGCGGCGCCGGCGAACGGCAGCGCGAGGCTGGCGTGGCCGGCGGCGGCGAGCCCGTAGGCGGGGGTGATCCAGGCGGTCAGGTCGTCGCCGAGGGCGACCAGGACGAAGCCGAGCAGGAACGGCAGCACACGGGTGCCCGCCGAGACCCGGAGGACGGTGCGCAGCAGCATGTCACGTCTCCCGTTCGATCAGGCGGGCGTACGCGGCCTCGGCGCTCGGGGTGCCGGGGCCGCGTACGCCGGTATCGGGGCCCGCGGCACCGCCACCCGCGGGGCCGCGACCTGTGGGACCGCCGCCCGCGGCACTCCCGGCACCGGGGCCGGTGGCGTCGGCGGCACCGACGACGGCGCCGTCCGCGAGCGCGTGGAACTCCCCGGTGCCGCCCTGGAACCGGATCCGGCCCCGGTCCAGCACCACCACGTGCCGGTAGGTCTCGGCGAGGTCCTCGGTCTGGTGGGTGGAGACGACGACGCTCACGTCCTCCGTCAACTCCTCGACCAGCGAACGGAACACCGCCCGCTGGGTCGGGTCGAGTCCGGCGGTGGGCTCGTCCATGAGGATCAGCTCGCTGTGGTGGGCCAGGCAGCCGGCGATGCCCAGCCGGCGGAGCTGGCCCCCGGAGAGCTGGTGCCCGGCCCGGTCGGCGAGCCGGTCCAGCCCGACCCGGGCGAGCGCGCCGGCCGAGGCCTGCCAGGCGGCGGTGCGCGACATGCCCTTCAGCCAGCCGCAGTACGCGACCTGCTCGCGCACGCTGAGCCCCGGGACCGGGGTGACCTGTTGGGGTAACCAGGCCACGGCGCGCCGGTAGGCGGCCCGGTCGCCGCCGCCGGTGGCCGGGTTGACGCCGTGCCAGGTGACGGATCCCCGGTGCGGGGACAGGTGGGAGGCGGCGAGGGACATCAGCGTGGACTTCCCGGCGCCGTTGGGGCCGAGCAGGACGGTGGCCCGGTTCTCGATCCTCAGGTCGAGACCGGCGAAGAGGGTGGCCTTTCGGTTGTACTGGAATTCGATGCGGTGGAATTCGAGAGCCATGGCGGGGTCGACGCATTTCGCTCGGGGAAGTGGGCCGTCGTTCCGGGTGGTGTTCCGGGTGTCCCGGGTGTTTCCGGGCGTTCGGGTTGTGCCGACGGAAGGGGCGTCCGTCGGCACGCCTCGGCACGGCGGCGGATCGGCGGCGGATCGGGTCCGGGTGTGTCAGTACCGGGTGCTCACGGTGTCCACCCAGAGCTTTCCGCCACCGCGCACGCCCTCCAGTACGAAGTAGTAGTCGCCGGAGCTCTGGTCGCCCCAGGCGGAGCCGTCGCAGTGGTTGAGCCGGTAACCGTAGGACTTGTCCGGGCCGAACACGTCCTTGAAGAGCGCGAGGTCGGCGTCCTTGAAGTCGTTGGTGTCGGTGGTGCAGCCCTGGAAGGTGACCGTGGTGACGGTGTCGTCCCGGTCGGCGTCCGCCCAGCGGCGGGACTCCGAGCCCGGGCCCCACTTGCCGATGTGCGACGTCCAGGAGCCCTCGGCGAGGGCGGGCGTGGCCCCGGCGAACCCGATCAGTGCGGCGGCCACCAGGGCGCCGCGCAGGAGCGTGCGGTTCTCGGCGTGCATGTTCCGTCCGATCTTTTCGGTGACACCGCCGTGCGGGGCGGAGTCATGCAGGCAAAAAGAAACGAGCGGAGGTTCGACCGGAACGGTCTTGGTCACCCGATCGGCCGAGCCGCCGCGGGAATGACATTAGCGTGCACGAACAGGTGGCCAGCACTATTTTTTCCGGCCATTCGGAGGGCCGAGGTCTGGGGGAGGAGGGATGGCAAGGGCGTGATCGATATTCACCGTAAATTCTCTACCGCGGCACCGGTCCGGACAATATCGACCGCCGGTGTCCGTTTTTGAACAGAAGGCCGAGCGATTCCTTTTCTATGTGATTGTCGTTCCGGTGATGTACTGGCCAGTTACCGCCCTCGGGCGGCTACACCGTGAGAAGCCGGGCGCGGAGTCCGCCGATCACGGCCCCGTCGATCCCGACCTTGCCGGTGGCGTAGGCGTGCACCGACCCGTGGGCGGCGGTCAGGTCCGCGAGCGTCAGCCGGATCACCTCCTCCGGAGCGCGTCCGAACGCCGGCCAGCGCAGCGCGCGCCCCGGGTTGGAGGCCCGCCAGTCGGCCACCAGTCGGGCGGTGACCAGCTCGGTGAGCGCGAAGTCCGCGGCGACGTCGTCCTCGTCGACTCCGAGCAGGGTGAGCACCAGTGCGCCTATCAGCCCGGTGCGGTCCTTGCCGGAGGCGCAGTGGAACACCACCGGCCGGTCGGCCGCGGCGATCACCTCCAGCACCTCCCGGATCTCCGCCGCCCCGTCCTCCGCCACCTCGGCGAAACGATCCGCCAGGTGCCGCCAGGGATCCACGTCCGGGTCGATCTCGGCCTGGTCGTAGGGCCGGTGCTCGATCGAGAGGTTGTGGTACGCGACCCCGTCCAGCTCCGGGACCCTCCCCTTGCGGGCGATCTCCCACGGGTAGCGCAGGTCGATCACCGTTCCGATGTCCAGTGCCCGGAACCGTTCGAGGTCGGCGGGGGAGACGAGGGTGCCCAGGGACGCGGAACGGTAGAGCCGGCCCCAGCGGACCGACCGGCCGTCGGCGGTCGGGTAGCCGCCCAGGTCGCGGAAGTTGATCGGGCCTTCGAAGGTGATGTGGCGTGTCATGTTCGCACCCTAAGGGGTGGTGCGTGCGCGGCCCCGGGCGGGACTCACCGCTGCTCCGGCGCCGTGACGACGGCCTGGAGCAGCCCCGGGAAGGCGTCCTCGAACTCCTCCCGGCGCAGTGCGTTGAGGCGGGAGGTCCCCACGTAGTACTGGCGGATGAGGCCGGCCTCGCGCAGGACGTGGAAGTGGTGGGTGGCCGTCGACTTGCCGACCGGCAGTTCGATCACCCCGCAGGCGAGGTCCTCGCCGGCCGCGTGCAGCTCGCGGACGATGTGGCGCCGGACGGGGTCGACGAGCGCCTCCAGCACCTGCTGGAGCGCGACCGTGCGGAGGTCGGGGTGGGGCGGGACGCGGTCCCCGGTGGTGCCGCGCTGCGCTGCTCGTGTCATCGGTGGTGGGCCTCCCGCCGGTCATCGTACGACAGCCGGCGCGGTGCGGCCGGGTCGAAGTACGACAGCTGTCGAAGTTTGACAGCTGCCGTACTTTGAAGTTGTCTGGAGGGGTCGCCACCTAGGGGGAACGGGAGTTGAGCGATGGTCAGGACTGTGCGCTTTCACGAGCTGGGCGGGCCGGAGGTGCTGCGGCTGGAGGACGCGCCGATCGCCGCGCCGGGCGCCGGTGAACTGCTGATCCGCGTCGACGCGATCGGGGTCAACCGGGCCGAGGTGCTGTTCCGCAGCGGCCGGTACATCGAGGACGTCCGGGAGTTCCCCGGTCGGTTGGGCACCGAGGCGGCGGGCGTGGTCGAGGCGGTCGGACCGGGGGTGGCGGGGTTCGCGGCAGGGGACCGGGTGAGCGTGGTGCCCGCGTTCTCGATGAACGACTACAGCGTCTACGCGGAGCGGGCGGTCGTCCCGGCGGACGCCGTCCTGCACCGGCCGGAGGGGCTGGACGCGGTCGGCGGCGCGGCGGTCTGGATGCCGTACGTGACGGCGTACGGGGCGCTGGTGGAGACCGGCGGCATGCGGGCCGGCGACACGGTGGTGATCACGGCCGCGTCCAGCAGCGTCGGCCTGGCCGCCCTGCAGATCGCCGACCGGGTGGGCGCGACGCCCATCGCCACCACCAGGACGGCCGCGAAGCGCGACGCCCTCCTGAAGGCCGGCGCGGCGGACGTGATCGTCACGGACGAGGAGGACGTCGCGCAGCGGGTCCTGGAGCTGACCGGGGGCCGGGGCGCGACGTTCGTCTTCGACGCCGTCGCGGGCCCGGGCGTGGTCGAGCTGGCCGAGGCCCTGGCCCGGGGCGGCACCCTCTTCGTCTACGGCATGCTGAGCGGCCTGGACACGCCGTTCCCGCCGATGGCCCTGATGAGCGGCAGGGCGATGCGCAGCTACATCCTCCACGAGACCACCAGGGACCCGGAGGCCCTGCGTCGTGCCGAGGCCTTCGTCGCCTCCGGTCTGCGCACCGGGGCCTTCCGGCCGGTGGTCGACCGGACCTTCCCGCTGGAGGAGATCGCCGACGCCCACCGCTACATGGAGGCGGGTACGCAGGTCGGCAAGATCGTGGTGACCGTCGACCACTGACGGCGGCTCCGGGACGCCCGGGAAGCCCCGTCGGCCCGGGGCGGCGGCAGGTCGCCGACGGGGAGGGCGGCGGGCGGAGGGCGGAGGGGAGGCCGGGAACGGGCGGCCGGGAACGGGCGTGCGCGGCGGTTCGTGGCCGCCGGCGCGGCCGAAGTGGGCAGCGGCGAAACGGTGGTGAAGACGGGGCAGGGGGCGATCCTTCCGGCGCGGCCTCCCGCCGGCGGGGGTGGTGCGCCATGATGGGGACGGAAGGACGGTGCCCGGCGACCCGTGCCACGGAGGTCCCTTGGAACGCAACCTCGCGACCGCGGCCGACCGCGCCGACTACCTGGTCGAACTCTCCAACATCGCCTGCCAGGTCAACCTCGGCGGCCCCGCCCCGCGTTCACTGCACCGTCTCCACCTGGTGATCCAGGCGCTGATCAGGCTCACCGGAGACCGGAACGTCTCCGTCTACCTGGTCGCGGACCGCAGCCTGCTGGGCGGCAGGAGGGAGTTCACCCACCCGGCGGACGCCCGCATGCTGCGGCGGTGGGTCACCGCCGGCCTGGTGGAGGAGGTGCCGGACGCCGACGAACGCGTCCTGGAGATCGCCGGCATGACCGGCATCCAGGTCGTCACCGGCGACCACTACGACGACTTCCGCCTCGAACACCCGTGGATCCAGGGCAACACCTGGCAGTTCCTCAAGCCCGAGCCGGCCCGCGGGGGTACGGTGCGGCTGGTGCCGCTCGACATGGGGCACCGGACGGGCGCGGAGATCTCGAAGAAGATGGAGCTGTCCGCGCTCAAGAAGCAGGGACTGCTCACCCCCGCCCGCAAGCCCCTGGTCGAGGTCGTCGGCCGCGCCTGGCGCTGCCCCGAACAGCGCTGCACGCTCTACAGCGTCCACCGCGGGGGCCGGGTGATGCTCCCGCGGATGCGGCAGGGCCTGCCCACCTGCGAACTGCACGGCGCCCCGCTGCTCGACGACGGGACGCGGCCCGGCGCCGCACAGTTGAAGGTGGTCGTCGACGGGCAGTGCGTGGCCCGGTACACGCTCGACGAGGGCTCGCAGACGGCGGTAGGTCGGGCGCCCGGTACGGCGGACGGCATCGCGCTGCTCGCCCTGCTGCCGTCCGCGCTCGCCGCCCGGGTGAGCCGCCGGCACCTGGTGGTGTCGGTGCGCGGCGGCTCGGTGGTGGTGCGGGACACCAGCACGTACGGCAGCCGGATGCGCGCGGCCGGCCGGCACGGACAGTGCGGCCCCTGGGAGCAGTTGCCGCCCGGGGCGAACCGCCCGTTCCGGCCGGGCGACGAGGTCGAACTCGCGCCGGGGCTGGTGCTGACCCGCAGCGGTCGCCGCTTCCCCGCCGAACTGGCCGGCTCCTGGCAGTCCGAGGTCGCGCGCCGGCCGCTCCCGCCGGGAGCGGCGGAGGCCACCCGGACCATGTAGGCGTGAGCGGTGGCCGGTTCGCGCGGACGCCACGGCGGAGCGCCCGCGACGGAGCGCGGGCGACGGGGCGGCCGGGACGGGGCGCGGGCGGGGCTCACACGCTGCGGTCCGTCAGCACCTCCCGGAGCACGTGGCGGGCGTTGGCCGCCAGGGGCGGATTGGTCGTGCGGTAGTACGGCAGCTGGATCAGCGCGATCGAGAGGGCCCAGGCGCGGCCGCGCTCCCAGGTGGCGTCGTCGACGGCGAGGGCGGTGCGGAAGACGGGGCGGGCGCTGCCGGGGAGGAGGTTCCAGGCGGCGATCAGGTCGACGGTCGGATCGCCGACCCCGGTCTGGCCGAAGTCGAGGACGCCGCCCAGGTGCTGGCCGGTGAGCAGGAGGTTGCCGGGGGACAGGTCGCCATGGATCCAGGTGGGCGGTCCGGCCCGCTCCGGAAGGCGGAGGGCCTTGTCCCACAGGGCGGTTGCGGTGTCCGTGTCGATCATTCCGCGCAGCCGGCCGATGGCCGCGCGGGTCGCGGCGTCGCGGGCGGCGAGCGGTGCGCCGCGCGAGGCCGCCGGGGCGTCCGGAGTCGGCTCGACCTTGCGCAGCGAGGTGATGAAACCGGCGATCGAGTGGGCGAGCCGAACCGGTTCGGCGAGCGATCCGACGACCGGGTTGACGCCGTCCAGCCAGCGCACCACCGACCAGTTCCACTGGTATCCCGAGGACGGGCGGCCGTGGCCGAGCGGCTCGGGAACCGGGACCGGGAGCCGGGAGGCGAGGCGGGGGAGCCAGTGCTGCTCGCGCGTGACGCCGTCGGCGGCCCAACCGGCCCGCGGGAGACGGACGGCGAGCTCCGGACCGAGGCGGAACATCGCGTTGTCCGTCCCGGTGGAGGCGACCCGTTGCAGCGGAAGCCCCTTCCACTGCGGGAACTGAGCGGAGATCAACCGTCGGACCAGGCCGGCGTCGATGTCGGGTTCGTCGTCGTGCATGCGGTCGGGCGGTCGGGCGGCTGCGCACATGCCCGGCACTGTACGCCTGGACCGGCGGGTGATCGCCTCCTTTTCGAACACCAGGGTGGGATCGTGAGGACTTCACGGGGGTGTTGGGTTTCCAGGGGGGCGCTCGGGGGCGCGGCCGTGCTGGTCGGAGCCGCTTCCGCCGGAGGAGGGGCACGCGATGACCGACCCGCTCCGGTAGGTCTCGGTCGGCCGGGGACGCGGTCCCGCCGGAGGGACGGCCGCGCACCGCCTCCTCACCTTCCTCCACGCCGCCCGCCCGTCCCGTCGCACCCGCGCCACGCCCGGGGTGGTGGGGGCGGGCGGGGGTGTCGTCGGCAGCTGCCAGAATGCGGGGGTACGGACAGCAACTCTGAAGAAGGTGACCGGCTTCGTGACCACGCCAGTCGAACAGGCGGCCCGACAGGCCCAACAGGCGATCGAGCGGAAGATCGCCGAGGAGCTGGGCGTCCGCGAGGGACAGGTGAAGTCGGCGGTCGATCTGCTGGACGGCGGTGCGACGGTTCCGTTCGTGGCCCGCTACCGCAAGGAGGCCACCGGCTCGCTGGACGACACGCAGCTGCGCACGCTGGAGGAGCGGCTGCGGTACCTGCGGGAGTTGGAGGAGCGGCGGACGGCCGTCCTGGAGTCGATCGAGGCACAGGGCAAGCTGGACGACGCGCTGCGTGCGCAGATCCTCGGCGCCGACTCGAAGGCGCGGCTGGAGGACATCTACCTGCCGTTCAAGCCGAAGCGGCGCACCAAGGCGCAGATCGCCCGCGAGGCGGGGCTGGAGCCGCTGGCGGACACCCTGCTCGCGGACCCCTCGCAGGACCCGGCGGCGCTCGCCGGGACGTTCCTCAACGAGTCCGTCGCCGACGCGCCCGCCGCGCTGGAGGGCGCCCGGTCGATCCTGGTCGAGCGGTTCGGCGAGGACGCCGACCTGGTCGGCTCGCTGCGCGAGCGGATGTGGACGCGCGGCCGGCTGGTCGCCACCGTCCGCGACGGCAAGGAGCAGGACGGCGCCAAGTTCGCCGACTACTTCGACTTCGCCGAGCCGTACACCAAGCTCCCCTCGCACCGCATCCTCGCGATGCTGCGCGGCGAGAAGGAGGAGGTGCTGGACCTCGACCTCTCCCCGTTCGACGGCGAGGAGGCGGGCGACCTGCCCGGCGCGAGCGACTACGAGCAGCGCATCGCCGCCCGGTTCGGGGTCGCGGACCACGGACGCCCGGCCGACAAGTGGCTCGGCGACACCGTCCGCTGGGCCTGGCGCACCCGCATCCTGGTCCGGCTCGGCATCGACCTGCGCGGCCGGCTGCGCCAGGAGGCCGAGGACGAGGCGGTGCGCGTCTTCGCCGCCAACCTGCGCGACCTGCTGCTCGCCGCCCCGGCGGGCACCCGCGCCACCATGGGCCTGGACCCGGGCTTCCGGACCGGCGTGAAGGTCGCCGTCGTGGACGCCACCGGCAAGGTGGTCGCCCACGACACGATCTACCCGCACCAGCCGGCCAACAAGTGGGACGCCGCGCTGGCGACCCTGGCGGTGCTGGCGAAGAAGCACTCCGTCGACCTGGTCGCGATCGGCAACGGCACCGCCTCGCGGGAGACCGACAAGCTGGCCGAGGACCTCCTCACGCGCCACCCGGAGCTGAAGCTCACCAGGGCGATGGTCAGCGAGGCCGGCGCCTCGGTCTACTCGGCCTCGGCGTTCGCCTCGCAGGAGCTGCCCGACCTGGACGTGTCGATCCGCGGCGCGGTCTCGATCGCCCGCCGGCTCCAGGACCCGCTGGCCGAGCTCGTCAAGATCGACCCCAAGTCGATCGGCGTCGGCCAGTACCAGCACGACCTCAGCGAGGTGAAGCTCTCCCGCTCGCTGGACGCGGTGGTCGAGGACTGCGTGAACGCGGTCGGGGTGGACGTGAACACCGCCTCCGCACCGCTGCTCACCCGGGTCTCGGGCGTCACCGGGACGCTCGCCGACAACATCGTGGCGCACCGCGACGCCAACGGGCCGTTCCGCACGCGCAAGGCGCTGAAGGACGTCGCCCGCCTCGGGCCGAAGGCCTTCGAGCAGTGCGCGGGCTTCCTGCGGATCCCGGACGGCGACGACCCGCTGGACGCCTCCGGCGTCCACCCGGAGGCGTACCCGGTGGTGCGGCGGATCCTCGCCGCCTCGGGAGGGGAGCTGCGCGAGCTGATCGGGAACGGCACCCGGCTGCGGGCGCTGCGGCCGGGCGACTTCGCGGACGACACCTTCGGCATCCCGACCGTCACCGACATCCTCGGCGAGCTGGACAAGCCGGGCCGGGACCCGCGACCGGCCTTCCGCACCGCGACCTTCAAGGAGGGCGTCGACAAGATCGGCGACCTGGAGGTCGGCATGGTGCTGGAGGGCGTGGTGACCAACGTGGCCGCGTTCGGCGCCTTCGTGGACGTGGGCGTCCACCAGGACGGGCTGGTGCACGTGTCGGCGCTGTCGAGGAACTTCGTCAAGGACCCGCGCGAGGTGGTCAAGCCGGGCGACATCGTGACCGTCCGGGTCACCTCGGTGGACGTGCCGCGCAAGCGGATCGGGCTCACACTGCGGCTGGACGACGAGGTCGGGCGCGGGGCCGGAGACCGCGGCGGAGACCGCGGCGGTGAGCGGCGCGGTCCCGGTGAGCAGGGCGGACGCCAGCGGCAGGGCGGCGGTGGCGGTGCCGGTGGAGCCGGTGGTGGCCGCCCGCCGCGCCAGGACCGGCGCGGGTCGGGCGGCGGCTCCGCCGCTCCGGCGCCGGCGGGGAACAGCGCCATGGCGGACGCGTTGCGGCGGGCCGGGCTGACCGGCGGTGACCAGCAGGGTCGCGGTTCGGGTGACCGGCGGTCCGGGCGGCGCTGACGCGGTGAGCCGAGCTGGCGGGCCCGCGGGCGGGGGAGCTCCCGCGCCCGCGGGCCCACCCGCCGCCCGGCGGTCCGTCGGCCGGCGGGTGGGCGGGCTGCCGGGCGGGCCCGGGCCCGGTCACACCAGGAGCTTCTCCTTGGCCCGCTGGTAGTCCTCCTCGGAGATCGCCCCGCCGGCCTTGAGCTCGGCGAGCTTGGCGAGGTCGTCGACGTGACTGCGTGAGCCGGTCGCCCCGGTCCCGCCTCCGGACCCGGCCTCGCCCGCCGGAGTGCTGCCGGCCGCCTCCCGGATGTACTGCTTGAACGCGGCATCGGACTGCCGGGCCTGGGCGACGTCGCGCTCGCCCATGCTCCTGCCGCGGGCGATGACGTAGACCAGCACGCCGATCAGTGGCAGCAGGATCACCAGGAGCAGCCAGCCGGCCTTGGCCCAGCCGCCGATGTCGTGGCTGCGGAAGATGTCCGTGATGATCTTGAACAGCAGGAAGAACCAGAGGATCCAGAGGAACAGCTCCAGCATCGTCCAGAAGATGTTGAGCAGCGGGTAGTTGTCCATGACGCTCCCGTCGGTGCAGGCCCGAGTCCCTTCGAGTCATACCACCGCCGGTCGGACACCACGGTCCGCTGTTGAGCCATTCCGGTGATCTTCAGGACGTGCGGGAACACCCCGGGCGCAGACTTCCGGAGCGGGCGGGCCCTCAGCCGGCGGAGGGGCGCTCCCGCAGCTCCACCGCCAACCCGATCAGCTCGCCCCACCACGCCTCGTGGCCGTCCAGCAGCAGCCGCTGCGCCTCGGCCGGCTCCACCGCCCGGACCTCGACGACCTGCTCGCCGTCGTCCGGATTGGTCGGGTCGGAGTCCACCGCGACCTCTCCCCAGCCCCAGAGCCAGGCCTTCTCGGGGTGCGGCTGCCACGGCCGGTACGGCTCGGTGTCCTCGGTGACGCAGCGGTGCGCGCCCAGCCAGACCGGCTCGCCGAGCAGCCGGGCGCCGGCCTCCTCGCGGAGTTCGCGCACCAGGCAGGACTCGACGGACTCGCGGTCCTCGCGGGTGCCGCCGGGCAGGAACCAGTGGTCGCGCTCGTCGCGGCAGAGCACCACCAGACCGTCGCCGGTGAAGCCCACCAGGTGGATGTTGGTGACCAGCTCGTCCGGCGGCAGGGCCGTGGAGAACTGGGCGTCGTAGCGGCCCCAGGTCCAGTACTGCGGCGCGTGCAGCGCGGGGAAGAGGGTGGCCAGCTCGGCCGCCCGGTCGGCGGTGGTGGCCGGGCCGGTGCCGGCCACCCGGTCGGCCGCGGCGGCCCGGTCGGTGGCGGCGCTGCGGGGGATCCGGGCGGTCCGGTCGGCTCTGGCGGCGGCGCCCGTACGGTCCGTGGTATCGGTCATTCGGTGATCGTAGTCCCGGCCGGGCGCAGCAGGGGGGCCGTCGGGTGAGTCAGCGTCAGCTCGGCGGTGTCGATCGCGCGCGGCCGGCGCGGGACCACGGCCTCCAGCGGTGCGCCGACCCAACTGCCCAGGGAGATCTCGGCGGTGATGCCGGGGCCGAACCCGGCGATCAGCCCCTGGGTGCCTTCGGTGACCTCGCCCTCGTCGAAGAGCCGGGCCAGTGCGTCGAAGACGACGGCGCTGGCGATGTTGCCGCGCTCGGTGAGGGTCGCGCGGGAGAACCGGAAGGCGGCCGGCTCCAGGTTGAGGAAGTGGCAGAGGTCGTCGAGGATGCGCGGGCCGCCGGCGTGGACGATGTAGAAGCCGAGGCCGGAGACGTCCCAGGCGTGGTCGGTGGCGAGTGCCCGCAGGGCGGGGGCGAGCATCTCCATGGTGCCGGGGACGCGCTTGTCGAGCTGGAAGTGGAAGCCGGTGTCCTTGACCCCGTAGGAGATCCAGTCCTCGGTGTCCGGGACGAGGTGCGAGCCGTTCCGCTCCAGGTGGATGCCGGCGCCGCCGCGCCCGCGCAGCACGGCGGCGGCGATCGCGTCGCCGAACAGGCCGTTGGAGAGCAGCGAGCCGACGCCGATGTCGGTGGGCTGGTAGCAGAGCGAGCAGAACTCGCAGGCCACGATCAGCACGTTGGCGCCGGGGTAGGCGCGGCAGAAGTCGTGCGCCCGGTTGACGGCGGCGCCGCCGGCCGCACAGCCGAGTTGGGCGATCGGCAGCTGACGGGTGTCGGAGCGGAAGCCCATGGTGTTGATCAGCCACGCGGTCAGCGAGGGCATCATGAAGCCGGTGCAGGAGACGTAGAGGATCAGGTCGATGTCCCGGGCGCCGAGTTCGGCGTGGCCGAGCGCGCGCTCGACCACCTCGGGGACGCGGCGCTTGGCCTCGCGCTCGTAGACGGTGTTGCGCACCGTGAAGCCCGGGTGGGCCAGGGTCTTCCCGATGGGCTGGACGAGGTGCCTGGTCCGCACCCCCGTGTTCTCGATCAGCCGCAGGGCGAGTCCGAGTTGGGGGTGGCCGGCGTGCAGGGTGCGGGCCAGGTCGAGGGTCTCGTCGAGGGTGATGACGTGCTCGGGCACGGCGATGGCGGGTCGGCAGAGTGTTGCCATGGGTGGACTCCCCTGGTGGCCCGGGCGGGGCGGTGGGTCGGCGCGGGCGGTGGCCTACGGATGCGTGGGGCGGGCGCCGCCGCGCGGGCGGGTCGGCGCGGTGCCGCCGGGGCGGCTGCGGGGGCCGTGCGGCGGGGAGGCGGTCACCAGGCGATCGGGAGGGTCTGCGGGTAGCGCCAGATCGAGCCGGTCTGCCAGTCGAGTTCGGCGGGCGGGACGGCGAGCCGCAGGCCGGGGAAGCGCCGCAGCAGGGTGCCGATGGCGACCTGGAGTTCCATCCGGGCGAGGTGGGCGCCGAGGCAGTGGTGGGTGCCGTAGCCGAAGGTCATGTGGTTGGCGGTGCCGCGGTCGAGGTCCAGCTCGTCGGGTCGCTCGAACATCGCCGGGTCCCGGTTGGCGGCCAGGTAGGAGACGTGCACCGGCTCGCCTGCGCGGATCAGCACGCCGCCCAGCTCGACGTCCTCGGTGGCGACCCGGGCGATGCCGACGCCCTGCCGGAACGGGATGAAGCGGAGCAGTTCCTCCAGGGCGCGCGGCAGCATCTCGGGCTGGGCGCGCAGCTTGGCGAGCTGCTCGGGGTGGGTGAGGAGGGTGTAGGTGATGTTGGAGAGCTGGTAGGTGCTGGTGTCGTGACCGGTGACCAGCAGGACCATGGCCATGACGGCGAGTTCGTCGTCGTCCAGCAGCTCGGCGCCGTCCCGTGCGGTGGCCAGCGCGCTGATCAGGTCCTCGCCGGGCGAGCGCCGCCGCGCGCTCGTGAGCTCGGCGAAGTAGGCGCGCAGGGCGGCTTTGGCGTTGACCTGCCCGGCGCCGCTGCCGGGACCCATCGTCATCATCGCGACGGCGTGGCCGCGGAGTTCGGCGCGGTCCTGCTCGGGGATGTCGAGCAGCTCGCAGATGGTGGTGAGCGGGAGCCGGCTGGAGAGGTGGTGGACCAGGTCGGCGGGGGCGCCGTGCTCCTCCATCCCGTCCAGGTAGCCGTCCACGACGCCCTGGGTGTGGGCGCGCATCCGCTCGACCTGGCGGTTGGTGAAGCCCTTGGCGACCAGGCGGCGGAGCCGGTTGTGGGCCGGCGGGTCCATCAGGTTGATCGACTCGACCTGGGCGATCGGGGCGGGCGTCATCCGGGGCAGGTCGCGGCCGATGCCGGCGGCGCGACTGAACCGGCGGTCGGTCGTCACGACGCGGACGTCCTCGTAGCGGGTGGCCAGCCATGCCTCGCCCTCGCCGTGCGGGAGGCGGATCCTAGCGATCGGTTCCTCGGTGAGCAGGCGCTTGAGGAGCGGGTCGAACTCCAGGCCGTCGGTGTGGTTGAAGGGGCAGTCCCACACGGGGGCGGAGGTAGTCACGGGCTGATCCAGGGGCCGGTGTGCTGCCGCCCGACCGGGGTCGTTCGGGCGCGGACGTGCTGATGTTCCCCCATCTGGCCGCGAAAATGTGGACAAGAGAGATTGTTCCCTCGATCGAGGGAGATAGATGATTATCGTGCGATAAAGGGCAGTTGGGGGCTCCGGATCGCCGCCTGATCGGTGCGTTCCCCGTCGGGCATGTCGGAGGGCATGTCGGAGGGCGTGTCGGAGGACATGTCAGGGGGCGGGTCGGAGGGCGGTGCGCGGGCCGACGCCGTGGAGCAGGGTGTCGACGATCCTGGCCGCGAGCGCGTCGGGGTCCGGGTCCGGGGCGGGGTCCGGGCCGGTGGCGTGCTCGCCGTGGAGCGCTTCGCCGATGAGGGCGTAGAAGACGCGGCGGACCCATTCCAGGTCGGCGTCCGGGGCGATCAGGCCCTGGGCCCTGAGCCGGCCGAGCAGTTCGACGCAGCGGCGGGCGATCTCGTCGTGCGTCCGCAGGGCCCGGTCGCTCTCGGTGGCCGCCGTCCCGAGGGCGAAGCCCCAGGCGCCCTTGACCCGCAGCACGTTGGCGGTGGCGCGGTGCAGTGCGACGAGCGGTGGCGCGGTCTCGGGGTGCCCGTCCTCGATGGCCTCCGCGAGCTTCGCCGCCGCCTCGGCGGCCAGGGCGTCGACCAGCGCCTGCCGGTTGGCGAACCGCCGGTGGACGGTGGTCCGGGTGACCCCGGCGGCCTCCGCGATCTGTTCCATGGACGCGCCGGGGTTGACGGCCAGGACGCGCTCGGCAGCGGCCAGGATCGCTCGGACGCTGCGCTCGGCGTCGGCCCGCAGGGGGCGGCCGGCCGTCTTGCTCATCTGTTGCCTCCAGTGGGGTCGTCCCCGGAAACGGTACAGCCGGGGAGAGGCTCCCCAAATAAATGACACACATGTGTTGCGGATAACTCTTGATCCGATACTGTGGTGTTACAGATAGCGGGCGTCGCCCCGGCTCCGCGCTGTCCAAGGGAGAAGGAGCACCACTGTGCGCACCACCGCTTTGATCACCGGCGCGTCCTCCGGCCTCGGCGCGGAGTTCGCGGCCCAGCTCGCCGCGCGCGGTCACGACCTCGTCCTGGTGGCCCGCTCCGCCGACCGCCTCGAAGCCCTCGCCGAGCGGCTCGGAAAGGCCCACGGGATCACCGCCCACGTCCTCGTCCAGGACCTCTCGGCGCCGGATGCCGCCCGCCGCGTCGGCGCCGAACTGGCCGACCGGGGCCTGACCGTGGACCTGCTGGTCAACAACGCGGGCTTCGGCACCTGCGGCCGGTTCGAGGAGATCGACGGGTCGCGCGACCACGACCAGCTGATGGTGAACGTCGTCTCGCTCGTCGACCTCACCCATGAGCTGCTGCCCGGCATGCTCGCCCGGGGGCGGGGCTCGGTGGTCAACGTGGCCTCCACCGCCGCCTACCAGCCGACGCCGTACTTCGCCGTCTACGGCGCGTCCAAGACCTTCGTGCTCAACTTCAGCCTCGCGCTCCGCCAGGAGTACCGCCGGCGGGGCATCCGGGTCCTCGCCCTCTGCCCGGGGCCGGTGGAGACCGCGTTCTTCGAGGTCATCGGCACCCGGAAGGCCGCCGTCACGGGCAGGTTCGACTCTCCCGGGGCGGTGGTCCGGGCCGGCCTGCGCGCCCTCGACGCCGACCGCTCCTACGTCACGCCGGGTCTGAGCAACTTCGCGGGTGCCCACCTGGTGCCCCGCCGGCCGCGCGGCCTGGTCGCGGCGATCGCCGAGCGCGTCACGCGCGGCGTCCGGGACGCGGCCCGGGTGGCGTGACCCGGCACGTGATCCGGCGGCGTGACCCGGCGCCCTGACCCGGCGCCGTCGCCGGGCCGCCGGGCCGGTGGTTCGGCTCGCCGGTTCCCTGTGCGCGCTCGCCGCCCTACCGGTCCGCGGTCTCGGCGTTCACCCAGTCCAGGTACGCGGCGCTTCCGGTCACCACCGGAACGCCGACGACCTCGGGGGTGTCGTACTCGTGCTCCTCTTCGACGAAGCGGGCGAGCGGGCCCGCCAGTGCCGCCCGGGTCTTGAAGTCGATCCGCCACTCGGCACCCTCCTGCACCTCGCCCTCCCACCAGTACACCGACCGGATCGGGTACACCTGCGCGCACGCCGCGAGGCGGGCCCGCACCACGTCCGCCGCCAGGGTCCGGGCCTTCGCCTCGTCGTCGTGGGTCGTCGTCACCACGACGAAGGCGCGATCTGTGGTCGTCATGCCGCGCAGCCTAGGCGGTTCGGGGCCGGTTCGAGTCCCGGCCCGGATCCGGGGCGGCCCCCGGGCCGGTCCGGGGCCCGCTCCGGAGGGCGGGGGCGCGTCGTGTCCAATCTGAAATCATCATCTGTGAGACAAAACTGACGGAGTGTCGAAAAATCCCCTACGGTTGCGCGTGCCAGCAGCACACCGCACGTCACCGTCAAGGGAGCACCTATGTCCCGGAGCCGGAAGCTCCACCGCGTCAGCAACCCCGACACCACCGAACGTCGCGCCCAGCGGATGCTGTTCCGTCACCTCCGTGACGACACCAACGCGAACCGCGGCCGGATGGCGAAGCGGGTGCGCGAGCTCCAGCTCCTGCTGGCGATGGACCCGGTCGAGTTCGAGCAGCTCGTCGCCCGCCTGATGGAGGCGATGGGCATGAAGGTCGAGCTCACGGCCCGGTCGAGGGACGGCGGGGTGGACGTGCGCGGGATCGACACGGACCCCTTCCGCGGCGGGAACGTCATCGTGCAGGTGAAGCGGTACCGGGACACGGTGACACCGTCGGCGGTGCGGGACCTCTACGGCACGCTCCAGCACGACCGGGCCGCGACGAAGGCCGTGCTCGTCACGACCAGCAAGTTCGGTCCCAGCTCGCACCAGTTCGTCGGGGGCAAGCCGATCACCCTGATCAACGGTGCCGAGCTGGTCGGGCTGCTCAAGCACCACGGCTTCCACGAGGTGTTCACGGTCGCCGAGGCGGACGTCGACGGCCCGGAGGCCGACGGCGAGGGACTGCCCGGGATCGAGGTCGCCGCCGAGCCGGCCCGACTCCTCCTGCACTGGACCGGCGAGGACGAGTACGACATCGCCGCCCTGGTCTGCCAGGGGAACAGGGCGATGTCGGACGAGCACCTGGTGTTCTACAACAACGGTTCCACGCCCGACGGTTCGGTCCGGCTGGTCACCGGCTACGACGACGCGAACGCCTGCCTGATGGTCGACTTCGACGCGCTGCCCGCCGAGGCCGACCGGCTCGTGATCATCGCCGCGGCCGACACCGAGAACCACCCGGCGGCGACCATGGCCGGTTTCGCCGGCCCGGCCCTGATCCTCGAAGCCGGCGCCGACCAGCCCGCGGCCGTGGCACACCTGGCCGACGGGGCCGGGACCAACACCGCGATGCGGCTCGGACGGTTCGACCGCGACACCGACGGGAACTGGGACTTCACCCCCGCCCTCGCCGGGTACCCGGGCGGACTGCGTCAGGCCGTCGTCGCCTACGGCCTGGAGGTCGAGGAGGCCGCACCGGAACCGGTCGGGTAGCGGCTGCCCGGCGCGACCGCGCCTGCGCACGCCCCCGCGCCCGAGCCCGCCCCCGCCGTGCCGCGCTCGCCGCCACGCCGGGTGCGGCCCCGGCGACGCCGCAGCGCGGGACCTCCGGCGTAGGCTCCGGCGCATGCCGAGGACACTGGAGAACAAGGTGGCCCTGGTCGCCGGAGCGACCCGAGGCGCAGGCCGGGGGATCGCCGTCGAGCTGGGTGCACAGGGGGCGACCGTGTACGTGACGGGGCGCAGCACCAAGGGGAAGCGCTCGGAGTACGACCGGCCGGAGACCGTCGAGGAGACCGCCGAACTGGTCACGGCCGCGGGCGGCACGGGCATCCCCGTGGTCTGCGACCACCTGGAGTCCGCCCAGGTCGAGGCCCTGGTGAGGCGGATCGACACCGACCAGGGCGGCCGGCTGGACGTCCTGGTCAACGACGTCTGGGGCGGCGAGCTGCTCTTCGAGTGGGACAGCACGGTCTGGGAGCACGACCTGGACAAGGGCCTGCGGCTGCTCCGGCTCGCCGTCGACACCCACGCGATCACCAGCCACCACGCGCTGCCGCTCCTGCTGCGCACGCCCGGCGGGCTGGTGGTCGAGATGACCGACGGCACGGCCGAGTACAACGCCGACCGGTACCGGGTGTCGTTCTTCTACGACATCGCCAAGTCCGCGGTGCTGCGGATGGCGTTCGCGCTCGGTCACGAGCTCGGCCCGCGCGGGGCGACGGCGGTGGCCCTCACGCCGGGCTGGATGCGCTCCGAGATGATGCTCGACACCTTCGGCGTGACCGAGGCGAACTGGCGTGACGCGACCGGGCGCATCCCGCACTTCGCCATCTCCGAGACGACGTCGTACGTGGGCCGCGCGGTCGCGGCGCTGGCCGCGGACCCCGAGGTGTCCCGGTGGAACGGCCGGTCGCTCAGCAGCGGCGGGCTGGCCCGGGTCTACGGCTTCACCGATCTCGACGGCAGCCGTCCCGACGCCTGGCGGTACATGGTGGAGGTCCAGGACCCTGGCCTCCCGGCCGACACCACCGGCTACCGGTAGCCGCGGCGGAACCTCCCCGTGCGGCCGGTGCGTTGGGCGGACGTGGTGATGGTGACCGTGGTGATCGTCCTCGTGGCGCTGGTGACCGGGCTGGTCGCGCTGGTGTGGGCCGGCCAGGCGGCGCGTCGGGCCCGGCTGACCGGGCGGGCGGCCGGACCTGCGAGGTCCGGCGGCGCCGTCGTGCCGGGGATGACGGCGTTCGAGGAACTGCACGCCCTGTTCAGTGCAGGCAAGCGCGTCCAGGTCGAGCAGCGTCAGGCCCGGCTCGTCCTGCGTGACGACGACCGGGCCGGCGCCCCGCCCCGGACGGGTGTCGACCTGGACGCGGGCACCGCGGTCCTCCGACGAGGGCAGGACCGGGGACGGGGGACGGGGGAGGGCGGTGTCACCACGTCGCCTCCCGGTAGTCCTTGAGGAAGGTGCCCGAGACCGGGGAGCCGGCCTCGCCGCGCACGATCGGGTCGTAGACGCGGGCGGCGCCGTCGACGATGTCGAGCGGGGTGCGGAAGCCGTCGGCGGCGAGCCTGGTCTTCTTCGGGGCCGGGTTCTCGTCGGTGATCCAGCCGGTGTCGACGGCGCACATGTGCACGCCCCGGGCGGCGAGTTCCTCGGCGCTGGTGCGGGTGAGCATGTTGAGCGCGGCCTTGGCCATGTTGGTGTGGGGGTGCCCGCCGGTCTTGTTGCGGACGGCGAACCGGCCCTCGACCGCCGTGACGTTGACGATGTAGCGGCGCGGGTGGGGTGAGGCGAGCAGCAGCGGAAGCAGCCGGTCGCAGAGCAGGGCCGGGGCGAGGGCGTTCACCAGCTGGGTCTCCAGCAGCTCGGCCGGATCGAGCGAACCGAGCCGGGCCGACCAGGAGTTGGCCGGTGCGAGGTCGGGCAGCAGCCCGGCCTCGTCGGTCGGGTCGGCCCGCTCCGGCAGTACGGCGGGGGCCGGTGATCCGCCCGGGAGGGCGAGGCCGGTGGTCGGCCAGGCCGGGGTGAGCGCGGGCATCGGCCGGAATCCGGGCGCGTGCACCACGGCGCGGGCGTCGGCGGCGGCCAGTGCGGACCGCTCGCCCGCGGCGAGCCGGGCGTACGACTCCGGCGGGCGCCGCAGGGTCTGCGCGGCGTTGTTGACCAGGATGTCCAACGGGGCGCCCTCGGAGCGCAGCCGGTCGGTGAGGCCGAGGACCTGGCGGGGGTCGCGCAGGTCGATGCCGACCACGGTGAGCCGGTCCCACCACTCCTCGCTGCCCTCCGCCGCGCGGAAGCGGCGCACGGTGTCGTGCGGGAACCGGCTGGTGACCACCAGCCGGGCGCCGTCGCGCAGCATCATCAGCGCCAGCTGGTGGCCGATCTTCACCCGGCCGCCGGTCAGCAGCGCACGGCGGCCGTGCAGATCGGTGGAGAGGGCGCGGCGGGCGGTGTTGTCGGCGGCGCAGGAGCGGCAGAGCATGTGGTAAAAGGCGTCCACCTCGCGGTAGTGCTGCTTGCAGACGTAGCAGCGGCGCCCGCCCCGGAGCCGGCCGACGGACCCGGCGGTGGGCCCCCCGGCGGGCCCCGTGTCGGGCCCCGGGGCGAGCGCGGCGTCCTCGCGGCGGTCGCGCGCGCCGGTGGCGGTGGCGGCGAGCAGTTCGGCGTCGGCGGCGCGGGCCTCGGCGCGCAGGGCCTGGCGGCGGCGCTTGCGGCTCTCGCGGACGAAGGACTCCAACTGGCGCTCGGCGTGCTGCCTGGTCCGGTGGTCGGTGGGCAGGGCCCGCAGGCGGCCGAGGGTGCGGCTGAACGCGGCCAGCTCCTCGGGGGAGACCTCGTCGGTGGTCGTGTCGTCGTCGCTCCGGACCGCCATGTCCGCCCCCCTTGTGCTGCTGCCGAGTGGTCCCGCGAGGCGGTCCCGGCCGGAGGCGAACCGGCGTGTCCGCCGTGAGGCGGCGCGCCTGCCTCTGCGTGGCTCCCGGGCCGTGGGAGGACTGTAGCGGGAGGCTCGGGAACGCACGATCGAATATCCCGGGAGGGGGGCGGGAGGCCCCGGACGTGCCGGTGCCGGTGGTTCCCGCCCGGAGGAGGGGGGACCACCGGCACCCGGGTGCGCGTCGGAGCGCCGGCGGGTCAGCCGGCGTAGGGGGCGAGGATCTTCGCGAACTCGTACGGCTGCTGCGGGATGTTGGTGCACTTGAACAGACCGCCGGTGCAGGCGTTCGCGTCCCGGGTGGCGTCCCAGAAGGACAGCATGCCGAGGTGGTGCTGCCGGGCGAAGGCGACCAGCTGCCGGGCGTCCGCCTGGTCGTAGACCTGGTGGTCGTCGTTCTCGCCGATCATCGGCGTGACCCCGACCGTGGCCCACAGCTGGGCGTCGCTCTTCGCCGGGTACAGGACCTTGAGCTGTCCGTACAGCGACTGCGCGGCCTGCACGGCGGCGTCGCCGTAGTCGGTGCCGGCCCGGTAGTAGTCCATCGCCATGATGTTGACGACGTCGACGTTCACACCGGCGTCCCGGGCCGAGCGGACGATGGCGACGCCCTCGGCGGTCAGACCCTCGGGCAGCACCGGCAGGGTGAACGAGACCCTCAGCCCGGGGTGGGCCTTCTGCAGCCGGGCCAGTGCGGCGGACCGGCGCTCGTTGGCTGCGGTGTCGGCGATCGCGGCGCCCTCGATGTCGAAGTCGACGTGGCGCAGGCCGTAGGCGTTCACCACGGCCTCGTACTCGGCGAACAGGGAGTCCACCGTGGTGCAGGCCGCGGCGAGTTCGGTGCCGCCGGCGCCGCCGAAGGAGACCTTGACGTCGCCGCCGGCCGCGCGGAGCGCGTCGACCTGCTCCTTGGCCCAGCCGGTGCGCGGGTCGTAGGCGTTGAACCAGCTGGCCCTGCAGCCGACTCCGGTGACGAAGCCCATGGTGAAGGACTTGAGGTTGCCGGCCGCGGCCATCGCGGGCAGCGACGGCGTGGGCCAGGCGCCCATGTCGATGTACGGGGCCACCGGGAGAGCCACGCCCGGCGCCGGGGTGGTCGGGCCGGTCGGGTTCGGCGTGGTCGGCGGGGTGCTGGTGGGCGGTGCGGTGGTCGGCGGCGCGGTGGTGGGCGGCGGGGTGCTGGGGGTGCCGCCGGGCCCGGAGAGCGTGACGTCGTCGGCCAGGTAGGCGCCCTGCCCGTACCACCCGTGCAGGTAGACGGTGACGCCGGTGGTGGCCGGCCCGGTGGTGAAGGTGGTGGAGAGCTGGTGCCAGCCGCTCCCGCCGGGCGTCCAGACGGCGGGGTCGGTGACGCCGTTGCCGGTCGCGCCGAGGTACACGTACTGGCCCTGGACCCAGGCGCTCAGCGTGTACTTGGTGCCGGGCTGCACCGCGACGGTCTGGCCGCACTGCGCGGTGTCGCTGCTCCCGGCGGCCCCCCGGAGCGCGTACGAGCCGCCGTGGGCGCCGGAGCCGGTCACGCTGCCGGTGGTGCCGGAGCAGCTCCACGGGCCGAGCGTGCCGCTCTCGAACCCGGCGTTGCCGAGCAGGTTCCCGTCCGCCGCACCGGCGTTCCCGGCGATGGTGGCGAGCCCGCCGGCGGCGAGGGCGACGGCGCCGGCGAGGCCGAGGAGTTTGGTCCGGGTGGACGGTCGGCGGTGTCGGGCGGGGGCGTCGTGGGGCGCGCGTGGCATGGGGGTGCCTCTCGGGGACGGGGCCGCCGCCCGTCGCGCGAGGGGGAGGTGGCGCGACGGGCGGCGGTGGAGAAGGTGGTCCGGTGGGGGAGTTGCGCGGTGCTGCCCAACAAACTGGACTAGACCTCCTGGGCACGTCAAGAACCTCCGGTGCATCGGAGGCGGGTCGCAGCCGGGCTTACGTGGACCTTAAGGTTCCGGCATGACCGGAGACATGACGAGGAATCTTCGCATCTGCTTCATCGGGGACTCCTTCACCCAGGGCGTCGGCGACCCGGAGTTCCGTGGCTGGGTGGGCCGGGTGATGGCGGCCACCTGGGCCGACCTGGCCGGGAGCGCGGCGGGCGGGGTCGGCGCGGTGGGCGGCGGGGCCGGCGCGGAGGAGGGCGGGGGCGCCCGGTCCGCCGACGTGACCGTGTTCAACCTGGGCGTCCGTCGGAACACCTCGGCCGACGTGCTGGCCCGCTGCTGGACCGAGACGGGGGTGCGCGCACTGCCGGGGGCGGACAACCGGCTGGTGCTGTCGGTGGGCGCCAACGACACGACGATCGAGGACGGCCGCCCCCGGGTCGAGCCGGAGCAGTGCCTGGCGAACGTCGCCGACCTCCTCGACGGTGCCCGCGAACGCGGCTTCGCGGCCCTGGTGGTGGGACCGCCCCCGGTGGCCGACGGCGGCGAGGAGCGGCTGGCCCGGCAGCTGGAGCTGTCCGAGGGGATCGCCGCCCTCTGCGGCGCCCGCGGAGTGTCGTTCGTCGACGTGACGCGCGCACTGGCCGAGGATCCGCTCTGGGTCGCGGAGGCCCTCGCCGGGGACGGCGCGCACCCGGGCGCGGGCGGGTACGGGCGGCTGGCGGAGCTGGTGCTGCGGGGAGGGTTCCGCGAGTGGCTGGCGGACGGCCGGGTGCGACACGCCGCGGTGGCCGGCCGGGCTTGACCTAGAGCGCACTCGAAGGGACAGGCTGTTCACCGGTGAGCCACCCGGTGCCGCTTCCGGGCCGCCGGGAGCCGAACCACCCGCCGTTGACCCACGAAGGAGAACCGTCATGCGCAATGCCACGCTCGGCAGCGAGGGCCCCGAGGTCGGAGTGATCGGCCTCGGTTGCATGGGGATGACCTGGGCCTACGACCCGCAGAGCCGCGACGACGAGACTTCGATCGGCGTGATCCGGCAGGCCCTGGACCTCGGCGTCACGCTGATCGACACGGCCGACATCTACGGCCCGTACAGCAACGAGGAGGTGGTCGGCGCAGCCCTGGCCGGCCCCCACCGGGAGCGTGCGGTGCTGGCGACCAAGGTGGGACTGGTGCCCGGCAGCGGCACCGAGCGGGTGGTCCGCAACGGCCGGCCCGAGCACGTCCGGCAGGCGATCGACGCGAGCCTGCGCCGGCTCGGCACCGACCACGTCGACCTGTACCAGCTGCACCGGGTGGACCCGGAGGTGCCGATCGAGGAGACCTGGGGCGCGCTGGCCGAGGCGGTCGAGGCCGGCAAGGCCCGCCGGATCGGGCTCTCCGAGGTGGGTGTCGAGGAGATCAAGCGGGCGCAGGCGGTGCACCCCGTGGCGTCCGTGCAGTCCGAACTGTCGCTCTGGACCCGGGACGCGCTGGCCGAGGTGCTGCCGTACACCGAGGCGGAGGGCATCGCCTTCCTGCCGTTCTCGCCGCTCGGCCGGGGCTTCCTGACCGGCAGCATCTCGTCCTTCGACGAGCTGCCGGCGGACGACTTCCGCCGCTCGCTGCCGCGCTTCCAGCAGGACGCCCTGAAGGCGAACCTGGCGCTGGTGGAGAGGGTCGGGGCGGTCGCGGAGCGGGTCGGCGGGACGCCCGCCCAGGTGGCGCTGGCGTGGGTGCTGGCGCAGGGGCGGTACGTGCTGCCGATCCCGGGCACCAGGACGCCGCGCTACCTGGTCGACAACGCGGCGGCGGCCGAGCTGGTGCTCTCGGCGGCCGACCTCGCCGAGCTGGACGCGCTGCCGGCGCCGACCGGCGGGCGGTACTGAACCGCCCCGTGCGGCGGTCCGCCCGGTCCGCCCGGTCCGCCCGGCACACCCGGCACACCCGGCGTGCCCGGCGGGGCGGTGGCCGTCGCCGGCGGTCACCGCCCCGCCCGGTGGCCGCGCCCGGCCCGGCGGCGACGGCCCCGCCCGGCCGCGCTCAGTGCCCCTTGACCCAGACCATCTTCCGCCCGGTCTCGCCCGGTGCCCGCAGCGCGGCGCCGGTGACCCGGTCGAGCCGGTAGCCGAGCCTGCGCGGCACGGCGGCGCTGGCGGTGTTGGCCTCGTCGCAGTGGATCTCGATCCGCCCGATGCCGGGCAGGGCCAGCGCCGCCTCCGTCACGGCCCCGGCCGCGGTGGTGGCGATGCCCCGCCCGAGGTGGTCGGCGCTCAGCCAGTAGCCGAGTTCCAGCGCGCCCGGGCCGATCCGCCCGTGCAGGCCGAACGAGCCGATCACCCGCCCGGGTTCGGCGTCCAGGCCGACCAGGTAGATGAAGTCGGTGCCGGCGTCCCAGGCCGCGGAGCCGGCCACGGCGAGTTCGGCGGTCTGGGCGGGGGTGGGTGCCTCGGCGGCCCACTCCAGCCAGGGCCGCAGGTGTTCCAGGTTGGCCCGGACTGCGGCGTTGAGCGCGGGTGCGTGGGCGGGGGACCGGCGGTGCAGCGTGATGCCCCCGGCCGGCCGCAGGAGTTCCGGCGGCCGGCCGGGGGTGACCGCCCCGGGGGCGGTGCGCGGAGTCCCGGGCCTGGGCACGTCCCCGCACGGTTGTGGCATGACGTGGCTCATGACAGCGATTATGGCGACGTCCTGTACCTGTCACCACCGGCCGTCGCCGCGCGGCGGCACCGCCCGGGGGCGCGTCAGAGGCGCACCAGCACCTCGTCGAGCTCCTTGCGCTGCAGATCCGGCACGCGCGCCCCCTCGGCGGGGTAACCGACCGGGATCACGTAGGCGGCCCGTTCCTCCAGGGGCCGTTCGCACACCTCGTTGAGGAACTTCATCGGGCTCGGGGTGTGGGTGAGAGTGGCCAGGCCCGCCTGGTGCAGCGACGCGAGCAGCAGGCCGACCGCGATCCCCACCGACTCCTTGGTGTAGTACGGGCGTGGCGAGTTGGGGCCCTTGTGCACCTCGAAGACGACGATCACGGCCGGGGCGTCCTCCAGGAACGGCTTCTCCCAGTCGGTGCCGATCGGCGCCAGTGCGGCCAGCCACTCCGGGGAGGCCCGGTGGGCGTAGAACTCGCGCTCCTCCGCCTCGGCGGCCTCGCGCAGCCGCCGCTTGCGCTCCGGGTCGGTGATCACCACGAACCGCCACGGCTGGACGTGCGCGCCGCTCGGCGCGGTGTTGGCGGTACGGATCGCCCACTCGACCACGTCGTCCGGGATCGGACGGGTCGAGTAGTCGCGGACGGTCCGGCGCTGCGCCATCACGTCGTGGAAGGACCTGCTCCGTGCCCCGGCCTCGTGGGCGGGCACCGTCATCGGGCGGAGCGGGACGCTCGGGTACGGCGTCCCGGCTGCCACAGTGCTGTCAACCATGGGCGACAGCACAGCACATGACGACCGGCCGGGGAAGGGGTCAGGTTCGGACCACATCCCCGGGCCGGTCGCGCGGACCGGTGCTCGCGCCCGGACGGCCGGGCGCCTCAGCTCTCCTGCACGCGGCCCCCGCCGACCTCGATCCGCCGGTTCACCGAGACGGTGTCCAGCATCCGGCGGTCGTGCGTGACCAGCAGCAGCGTGCCGGTGTAGGAGGCCAGCGCCGACTCCAACTGCTCGATGGCGGCCAGGTCCAGGTGGTTGGTGGGCTCGTCCAGCACCAGCAGGTTCACCCCGCGCGCCTGGAGCAGCGCGAGCGCGGCCCGGGTCCGCTCACCCGGGGAGAGGGTGCCGGCGGGGCGCCTCACGTGCACCGCCTTCAGGCCGAACTTGGCCAGCAGGGTGCGCACCTCCTCCGGCGACAACTCCGGTACGGCGGCGGCGAACGCGTCGGACAGCGGCTCCCCGCCGAGGAACAGCCCGCGTGCCTGGTCCACCTCGCCGACCACCACGCCGGAGCCCAGGGCGGCGCTGCCGGAGTCGAGTTCGAGGCGGCCGAGCAGTGCGGCCAGCAGGGTGGACTTGCCGGCGCCGTTGGCGCCGGTGATGGCGACCCGGTCGGCCCAGTCGATCTGGAGGTCCACCGGGCCGAGGACGAAGTCCCCGCGCCGGACGGTGGCCCCGCGCAGGGTGGCGACCACGGAACCGGAGCGCGGCGCGGTGGCGATCTCCATCCGCAGCTCCCACTCCTTGCGGGGCTCGTCGACCACGTCCAGCCGCTCGATCATCCGCTGGGTCTGCCGCGCCTTGGACGCCTGCTTCTCGGTGGACTCGGTCCGCATCGCGCGGCCGATCTTGTCGTTGTCGGAGGACTTGCGGCGGGCGTTGCGCACGCCGTGCTCCATCCAGCCGCGCTGCATCCGGGCCCGGGCCTCCAGACCGGCCTTGGTGTCGGCGTACTCCTCGTACTCGTCACGGGCGTGCCGACGGGCCGTCGCGCGCTCCTCCAGGTACGCGTCGTAGCCGCCGCCGTACAGGTTGACCTGCTGCTGGTGCAGGTCCAGCTCCAGCACCCTGGTCACCGTGCGGGCCAGGAACTCGCGGTCGTGGCTGATCAGCACGGTGCCCGCGCGCAGACCCTTGACGAAGGACTCCAGCCGCTCCAGGCCCTCCAGGTCGAGGTCGTTGGTGGGCTCGTCGAGCAGGAAGACGTCGTAGCGGGAGAGCAGCAGCGAGGCGAGACCGGCCCGGGCGGCCTGGCCGCCGGAGAGCGCGGTCATCGGCAGGTCGAGGGAGACCTTCAGCCCGAGCGAGTCGGCGACCTCCTCCGCCCGCTCCTCCAGGTCGGCGCCGCCCAGCTCCAGCCAGCGGTCCAGGCTCGACGCGTAGGCGTCGTCGGCGCCCGCCACGCCGTCCACCAGGCCCTGGGTGGCCTCGTCCAGCTCGGCCTGCGCGGCGGCGACCCCGGTCCGGCGGGCCAGGAAGTCGCGGACCGACTCGCCCGGGCGGCGCTCCGGTTCCTGGGGGAGGTGGCCGATGTTGGCGGAGGCCGGGCTGAGGCGCAGCGAGCCGCCCTCGGGGGTGTCCAGGCCGGCCAGCAGGCGGAGCAGGGTCGACTTCCCTGCCCCGTTGACGCCGACCAGACCGATCACGTCGCCGGGGGCGACGACCAGGTCCAGGCCGGAGAAGAGGGTGCGCTCGCCGTGGCCGGCGGCGAGGTCCTTGACGACGAGTGTGGCGCTCATGATGGACCCGATTCTAGGCGGGCCGCGGGGGCCGGTGCGGGGGAGGCCGGGGACCGCCGGCCGGGGGCGCGTGCGAGGGGTGCGGGGGAACTGCCGTCCGGGACCGTCGGGAACGCCGCCGGGGCCGCAGCGGAGGTGCTGCGGCCCCGGCGGGGGCGGGCTCAGAACGTGCCCGAGGTCACTTGCTCTTCTTGGAGAAGTAGTCCAGCGCGTGCTGGGCCACGTCGTCCAGGTACGGGCCGGCCTCCCAGGTGTTGTCGGACCCGCCGATGGAGGTGTCCGAGACCAGCACCTGCTTGCCGTCCTTGGTGGTGAACCAGCCGCCGCCGCTGTCGCCGCCGGTGCCGTTGCAGCCGGTCATCAGCATCGTCGGGCGGGCCGGGTCCATCGAGCGGCGGGCCGGCTTCCCGCTGTCGCAGTGCTCCAGCTCCATGCCGTCGAAGGGCTTGCCGGCCGGGTAGCCGTAGCTGCTCACGGCGGTGATCTGGTCGCGCGGGGCGTTGAACCAGATCGGCACCGAGCCGCCGACGACCTCCTCCAGGGACCTGCCGCTGCCGTCCGGGTTGGCCACCCGGAGGATGCCGAAGTCGTACTGGCTCCACGGGCCGCCGTTCTCCGGGTCCGCCTCGCCCGCCCACTGCGGGGCGATCACGCCCGCGACCGCGCCCCACTCGCCGTACGGCTCGGCCTGCGCGAGGGAACCCTGCTTGCCGCCGCTCAGCGCACCGGTGCTGTTGAACGCCGGGGCGAAGGTGATGTTGGTGTGGTACTTGCCGCCCTTGCCGCCGTGCAGGCAGTGGCTCGCCGTCCACACCAGGTTGCTCCGGCCGGGGTTGGCCGGGTCGGAGACCACGGTGCCGGAGCAGACGTACTCCTCGCTGCCCTTCTGGAAGAACAGCTTGCCGTTCACGTGGTACTGCTTCGCGAACGGGTGCGGGACGGGCTTCTCCTCGATCAGCTTCGGCTGCGGGTCGTTGCCGCCGTCCCCCGGGGGCTGCGTGGTCGGCTGGGCCGGCCGGCTGGGCTGGGCCGTGGGCTGCGCGGGCGGCTGGGTGGGCGCCGCGCCGGTGGGCTGGGCGGCCGTCGGCTGCGCGGTGGGCTGCCCGCCCGGGCCCGGCTTGTAGGGCTTGGCCTCCAGGATCTTCTGCAGGTCCCAGTAGCCCTTGACGGCCGGGGTGATCACGTTCTGCTGGGCCCACTTGTCCCAGTCGTCGAAGTTCCACTTCTTCAGCTCGTCGACGCTGGGCAGCTTGAGCGGCGCCGCACCCGGCTTGTCGGTGGTTCCGGCGGTGGCCGCGGCGGTCGGCGCCGCGACCGGGTCGGTGTTCTCCGGGCCGCACGCGGTCGCGACGACCACGGTCAGTGCGACGACGGAGGCGCCCAGCGCGGCGCGCGTCGCCCGGGATATCGGTGACATGTGTTCAGTTCCCCCTGTGGATGCACGCCACGGCGCCGCGCGGCCCGGAGGCCCGCGGGTGTGGCGGTTGTGGCAGGGGAGGAGTCTGCCACGCGGTGCGGACCGGTCCCGGTCCCCGGAGCGGTCCGGGGCGCGGCTGTCACCGGATCGGCACGCGATCGGCACGGAACGCCCAACGGAACGCCCGACGGAACGCCGGGGCGGGCGGCAGGGCAGGTGGCAGAGCAGGTGGCAGAGCTGGTGGCAGGGGGGCGGGGCGGCCTGCGGATCGGTGGGCGAGCGGTGGATCCCCACGTCGGCGCCCGGTCGGCGGGACCGTCGGGGGAAAACCGGTTGCACGGCCCTGCGCGCCTTCGTAGCGTGGTCCCCGTCAGCCCGCCAGAACAGGAGAAGGCCGTTGCTCTACTGAGGTCCCGAGACACCGCCCCCGCCGCGCCGCAGCCATGTCGCTGCCCGCGGTCCGTGAGTGTGCGAGTGCCCGACCTCAGTGGTGAGCCGACCCGGCGTCCCCCGTCCTGCTGACGACCCCGGTCGCCCGTTTCCGGCCCACCCCTTCCGGCCTCCGCCTCCCCCCCGCGGTGTCTCCCGTGTTGCCCTGCGACCCCGAGTCGCCCCGCGACCGCACCGCCGTTCCGCGACGCCGCCGTTCCACGGCCGCGTCCCCGCCGGACGGCCGTCGGGCCGCTCCACGACCACGGCCGGTGACCGGCCACGTCCGGCAATGCCCGGGAGGCTTCCATGGCACAACCCACCACCTCGCTCCTCTGCACCGACCTCTCCTTCGAGTGGCCGGACGGCAGGCCCGTCCTCGACGGCTTCCACCTCGCGGTCGGCCCCGGGCGCACCGGACTGATCGGGCTCAACGGCGCCGGGAAGTCCACCCTGCTGCGGCTGCTGGCCGGTGAACTCACCCCCGCCTCCGGCACCGTCAAGGCGGCCGGGGAGATCGGCTACCTGCCGCAGGGCCTCACCCTGGACACCGCCCTGCGGGTCGACGAGGCGCTCGGCGTCCGGGCCGTCCGCGAGGCCCTGCACGCCGTCGAGGCCGGCTCCACCGACCAGCGCCACTTCGACGCGGTCGGCGACGACTGGGACGTCGAGGAGCGCGCCCGCGCCCTCCTCGACCGGCTCGGCCTGCACCGGCTCGACCTGGACCGCACCACCGGCGAACTCTCCGGCGGGGAAGCGGTGCTGATGCGCCTCGCCGCCCTGCTGCTGCGCCGTCCCGACGTCCTGCTGCTCGACGAGCCGACCAACAACCTCGACCGGGCCGCCCGCGAGCGGCTCTACGAGACGGTGGCCGGCTGGGGCGGCGTGATGGTGATCGTCAGCCACGACCGCGAGCTGCTGCAACACGTCGACCAGATCGCCGAACTGAGGGACGGGCAGGTCTCGTGGTACGGCGGCAACTTCGCCGAGTACGAGCGCACCGTCGCCGCCCAGCAGGAGACGGCCGAGCGGCTCCTGCGCAGCGCCGAGGCCGACGTCGAGCGCCAGAAGCGGGACCTCACCGAGGCGCGGACCAAGCTGGATCGCAGCGCGAGCTACGGCAGGAAGCGCTCGGTCACCCGCAACGATCCGCACATCTTCGCCGGGAAGCTCAAGCGCCAGGGCCAGGAGACCGCCGGCCGCCTCCAGGGCATGCACACCGAGCGACTGGAGGAGGCGAGGCGCCGGCTCACCACCGCCGAGGAGGCGGTCCGGGACGACGCCGAGATCCGGATCGACCTGCCCCGTACCGCCGTTCCGGCGGGCCGCACCGTCCTCACCCTGGACAAGGTCCGACTGCCCTACGGCGCCACCGCCGACCTCGACCTGCGCGGACCGGAGCGGATCGCCCTGGTCGGCCGCAACGGATCCGGCAAGACCACCCTGCTGCGCACCATCGCCGGTGAACTCGCCCCGCTGCAGGGCGAGGTGACCACACCGGTGCCGCTGCGCCACCTCCCGCAGCGGCTCGACCTGCTGGACGACGGCCTGACGGTCGCGGGGAACGTCAAGCTGTTCGCGCCCGGTGCCGGGGACAACGCGATCAGGGCCCGGCTCGCCCGCTTCCTGTTCCGCGGCGGCCGGGCCGACCAGCTCGCCGCCACGCTCTCCGGCGGCGAGCGGTTCCGCGCGACGCTGGCGGCGCTGCTGCTGGCCGACCCGCCGCCGCAGCTGCTGCTGCTCGACGAGCCGACCAACAACCTCGACCTGGCCAGTGTCCGCCAGCTCACCCAGGCGCTCGCCGCCTACCGGGGCGCCCTGGTCGTGGCCAGCCACGACCTGCCGTTCCTGCGCGGCCTCGGGATCACCCGCTGGCTGGAGCTGGACGGCGAGCTGAGGAGGGTGGAGCCGATGTGACGATCGGTGTCTCGGCCCGGTCGGCGCGGGTCGGCGCCCGGGCCGAGACGCCGGTGCGCCGAGACACCGGTGCGCCGGGGTGGTGGCGCGCCGGGGTGGTGGACCCGCAGGGTGGCGGGTCCACCACCTACTCCGCGCGGGGAGCGCCGCCGAGGACGCGTCGGGCGGTGGTCAGGGCGGAGTCCCGTCCCAGGCTCAGCTCCTCGTCGGTGAAGACCGGGGTCGCGATGTCCGGCGGGATGCCCGGGCCGTCGAAGGTGGTGCCGGCACGGGTGAGGAACTTCTCGTTCGGCAGGACGGCCGTGAACGCGTCCGAGACGGGCTTGAACATGATGTCGGAGAAGACGCCCTGGGTGTTCTCGCCGATCCGGACCGCCGCCGGGCGCCGTTCCATCAGCGCCTGGGTGAACGTCTCGCCCGCGCTCACCGTCGAACCGGCGGTGAGCAGGGCCACCGGGCCGGTGAACCGCGTCGCGGCGGCCGGCCGGACCGGGACGTGCTGCGGGGCGGTGAAGCGGGTCGGGTCGGCCGGGTCGTTCCGGGCGACCTTGCGGTAGGCGAGGTACGGCCGGTCGGTCAGCCGGGCGGCGATCCGCAGCCCGAGCTCGTCCGACCCGCCACCGTTCAGCCGGAGGTCGATCACCAGACCGTGCAGCTGCCCGGGGCGGGCCAGGAGCGTGTCCAGGGCCCGGTCCAGCTCGGCGGCGTGGGCCGGGTACCCGCCGTCGTCGACGTACCCGTCGAAGGCGCTCACCCGCAGGTAGCCGATCCCGCCGGGCAGCTCGCCGACGCCCAGCGCTCCCCGGCCGAACGTCCGCTCCGGGGCGATCAGTTGGGCGCCGACGGCCTTCGCCGCCAGTTCCTGCACCTCGTCGGTGGGCTCCCGGGTGCCCGGCCGCTGACCGGCGAAGACGGCACCGAGCCCCCCGTCGGCCCGCTTGCGGGCCAGCGCGGTGTGGGCGTCCCCGAGCGGCCGGAGCATGTCGACGAAGATCTGCTGGAGATCGTCGTCGGTGGTCTGCGCGGTGATCCGTGCCCGCTGGGTGGCTCCGACGGCGTGCCAGTCAATGCCCTTGGCGGCGAAGAACGGGTAGTTCTCCTCGAAGGTCGCCCAGAACCGGTCGAAGGCCGAGAAAGGGTCCTGCGGCGCTGGCCGGCGGCAGAGCGCCGGCAGGCCGCCCGGCAGCCGGGCCAGGTCCTTGGTCGCGCTGGCCCCGTCGTCCTTGTACACGGCCCGGTTGCGGCCGTCGGGGGTGACCGTCAGCTCGCCGTAGGCCTTGCCGGGCGAGCCGAACCTGACGGCCCCGCCGGGCCCCGGGGGGCCGACCTGCTCGGCCCTCACCCGGCCGGGGGTGCAACTGATCCGGGTCACGTCGTAGGTGGTGAGCGCGGTTCCGGTGAACTCGACGATCGTCCCGTAGCCGTCCACCTGCCAGGCGCCCGCCAGCCGGCCGACGCCCGGCCGCCTCGCGTCGTCCGCCGCGGCGGGTGCGGCCCGGGCCGCACCGACCGCCCCCGCGGTCACCGCGAGCGCCACTGCCGCGACTCCCGCCGTCCTGGCCGCGGCGCGGGGCCGGGTGCGCCGCTCGGTCGTCCTGGCCGGGGTGTTCCTGTGCCTCATCGTCCGTCTCCGGTTGCTCGGGTGGTGCCTCTGTCGTGCCGGGTCCTGCGTGCCGCGGCCTCCGCCGCCGAGGGCCCGCAGGCGTTCGTGCTGCGTGCAGCGGGCTGCGGTGTGTGCCGGGGCGGGTGGGCTGCGGCGGTGGGTGCGGTGCTACCCGGCCGGACCGGCGAGGATCCGCCGGGCCTCGGTGAGCGCCGAGTCGCGGCGGCCGTCCGGTTCCTCCGCCCGCGCCCGCTCCCGAGGCCGGCGCCGTCGCCGCGACCCCCGCCCCCCGTGCGGCGTCGCCGAACCCGCCACCCCTGAAACCCGGACCGGACCCCGCCCCCAGGTCCGGGCCTCCCCCGCGGAACCCCTCCGCCGCCCACGACCGACGGTACGGATCCGGCGCACGTCCGCACGTCCACCCGCAGGGCGGTCCCCACCGGGACCCCAGAGGTACACCGCCTCCGCCCCGCCTCCGCCCGGAGGCGTACGGCCGTGAATCCCGCGGACGAGCCCCGCCCGTCGGTCGGCGGGGCTGCCGGCCACCGCGGCCCCGGTGCCGTCCGCGCGGTGCCGGTCCGGTACCCAACTCCCGTACGCTCCAGTACCATCGGCGCCATGCCAGCGCTCAACATCGAGTACACGGAGCACGAGCTCGCCGCCATCCGCGAGGCGGCGGCCGCCGACGGGAAGAGCGTCAAGGCGTACGTGCACGACCTCAGCGTGCGGGAGCAGCAGCGGCGGGTGTTCGTCGACCACGCGGTGGCGTTCTGGAACGCGCACCGGGAGGAGTTCGACGAGGCGTTCCCGGAGGACGCGCCGGCGGCGTGAGCGTGCGTAGGGGCGCGGGCCGGGCGGCCGGGGCGGGCGGGGCGGGAAGGGTGCCGCGATGATGCTGCTGCGCGTCGATCTGCGCTGGCTGCTCGACATCCAGGAGCAGGCCTCGCCCGAGGACCTGAGCGTGCGCGACTACTCGGCGCTGCAGGCGGCCGTCGCGCGGCACCGGGTGAACACCGCGCAGCTCGGCCACGACGCCGATCCGGCCTGGTGCGCGGCCACGTTGATGCACACCATCGTGCTGCTGAGGCCGCTGCCGGTGCGCAACAACCTCTACGCCTGCATGACCACGGCCGCGTACATGCACGCGGCCGGGGAGGGCATCGACCCGCCGTACGGCGCGCTGGTGGAGCTGGCGCGGGACATCGGCGAGGGGCGGGCGGACGTGTTCGCGGCGGCCGACCGGGTCCGCTCCTGGAGGATCTGAGCGGGGTCCGGGCCGGCCGCCGCGAGGACGGGACGGGTGTGGGCGGGGCGGGGGAGCGGCGCGGTCAGGCCCCGGAGGGGAGGGCGGTCCGGCGGAGCTTGCCGGCGACCAGGGTGCCCAGCCGGTCCAGCCCCACCACGACGGCCCCCAGGACGACGAACTCGACCGTCAGCAGCGCGATCTGACCCCAGACGTAGCCGTACCCCTCGGTCGTCGGGTCGAAGAAGAAGTAGGGGTACGGCATCGGGTAGTTGGAGAACAGCGCGTTGCGGGCCAGCACGATCCCCGCGTAGCCGAGCGGGAACGCCAGCCAGAGCGGGATGTCCCGCCAGGAGGAGGCGTTGCGCGGCCGGAGCACCAGCCAGTCGGCGATGACCAGCACCGGCGTGACGTAGTGCAGGAAGAACGACGACCAGTGCTGGAGCTTGTCCGGCCCGTCGAAGAGCCCGGGCAGCGGGTTGGCGCCGTGCTCCAGCAGGACGTGCGAGACCAGGCCGGTGATCAGGATGTACAGCGTGGCGGCGCCGCGCAGCCGGGGTGCGGGGGCGTCGACGGTGCCGCGCTTGACCATCCAGTAGACGGCGCCGATGAAGTAGCCGAGCACGATCACGTTGCTCTGGATGGTGAAGTACACCAGCGGCGCGGTCTGGAGGGTCAGGCCGAGGCCTGCCGAGAGCACGATGCCGAGGCGCCACCAGAGCGCCGGGCTGGTCCGGACTGACATACGGTCACCAGTTCGTTTCAGGCGATACGGGAGGTATCGGACGGTCGGGAGGCGAAGGCCGCACTCTACCCGCCGGTAGGCCCGGGGTGGAAGAAACGTCCCGCTCGCCGGCCCGCCCGCCCCGGTGGCTCAGCCCGGCAGGACGAAGCCCGACTCGTACGCCGCGATCACCGCCTGGGTGCGGTCCCGGGCGCCCAGCTTGGCGAGCACGCTGCCGACGTGCGTCTTGACCGTCTCCTGGCTGACGACGAGCTTCGCGGCGATCTCGCCGTTGTTGAGCCCGGCCGCCATCAGCCGCAGCACCTGGCCCTCCCGCTCGGTGAGCCGCCCGATCGGTCCGCGGTCCCGCTCCGTGGGCTTGTCGGCCGAGCCGTACCGGAGGGCGAGCTCGCGCACGGCCGCCGGGAAGAGCAGCGAGTCGCCGCGCGCGATCAGCCGCACCGCCTGCACCATCTCCTCCGCGCGGGCCCGCTTCAGCAGGAACCCGGCGGCGCCCGCCCGCAGCGCGTCGTAGACGTGGTCGTCGTGTTCGAAGGTGGTGACGACCAGGATCCTGGGCGGGTCGGCCATGCCGCCGACCAGCTGCTCGGTGGCCCGGATGCCGTCGATGCCGGGCATCCGGACGTCCATCAGCACCACGTCCGGGCGCAGTCGGCGCACCAGCGGCACGACCTCGGCGCCGTCGGCGGCCTCGCCGACCACGGTGAGGTCCGGCTCGGCGTCGATCACCACCCGCAGGCCCGTCCGGACCAGCCGCTCGTCGTCGGCGATCACCACCCGGACGGTGCCGCCCGCCGGATCGCCGATGCCCCGGGTGCCCTCGGTGACTGCGGTGTTCACGGCGCCTCCGGTGCTCGCAACGTTCATCGCTCTCCTCCTGCCGGCAGCCAGACGGCCAGCCGCCACGTCGTCCCGTCGTCCGCCGGCCCGGCCTCGCAGCCGCCGCGCAGCGCCGCCGCCCGCTCGCCGATCCCGCGCAGCCCGCGCCCGCCGCCGGGGCGGCTGGGCCGGGCCGGGCCGACCGGGTTGGTCAGTTCGATCTCCAGCCGCCCGCCGACCGGTCCGACCCGCAGCCGTGCGGGCGCGGGGCCGGCGTGCCGGAGCACGTTGGTGAGGCCCTCCTGGACGATCCGGTACGCCTCGCGGGAGAACGCGGCCGGCAGCCGGTCCAGGCCGGGGGACAGCTCGGCGTCGACCGTCAGCCCGGTGCGGGCCAGCTGGCGCAGCAGGTCGTCCAGCCCGGCGAGCGTGGGCCCGGCGGGCCCGGCCTCCGCACTGTCCTCCTCCCGCAGCAGGCCCAGGACGGCGTCCAGTTCGGCGACCGCGCCGCGCGCGGTCTCCTCGATGGCCGCCAGCGCCTCGGCGGCGAAGTCCGGGTCGGTCCGCAGGACCCGGGCGGCGGCCGAGGCCTGGATGCCCACAGCGCTGAGCGCGTGCCCGACCGAGTCGTGCAGCTCGCGGGCCAGCCGGTTGCGCTGGGCGAGGACGGTGGCGCGCCGTTCGGCGGCGGCCACGCGTTCGTCCGGGGTCGGGCCGAGCAGGACGGGCGCCCAGCGGGCGAGCAGCGCGCCGAGGCCCGCGCTGGTGGAGACGATCAGGGCGAGCAGTGCGAGGCCCGTCAGCGGGCCGGGCAGCCAGCCGGGGAAGCCGCGGTCCTCCCAGAACCGGACCAGCTCCTCCAGCCCGGTGGGGGAGAACAGCAGCACCATCGCGAACGGTGCCCCGGCCAGCGTCATGCCGCTGACGACGCCGCCGAACAGCACGTGCAGGACGTACCAGGCGGCGGTCCGCCGCCGGGCCGCCCAGGACCGGGCCGGGCCGGTGACCACCTCGTCCGGGCGGGCCGGCGTGCAGAGCGCCCGCGCGGCGGCGCCCTCCAGGGCCCGGGCGATCGGCACCAGCGCGGTGACGGCGGCCATCGGGAGCGACAGGCCCAGGGCGGCGAAGTGGAGCAGGAGCTGGCGCAGCGGGCCGTTGCGCTGGTCGAGGCTGCCCAGGACGACGGCCGAGAGCATCCAGTACGGCATCAGCAGCGCGCCGCCCAGGACCAGGTGCACCCAGCGCAGCCGGGCCCGCCGCCCGAACAGCGCACCCGCCGCCCGCCGTACCGCCGCGCCCCTGCCGGCGCCCGTCCCCGGTCGCTTCCCCGCGCCCGCGTCCGCGTCCGTCCCCGTGCTCGCCCCCGTGCTCGCCCCCGTGATCACTGCGCAGACTCTACGTCAGCAGTACGGGAGCGGCCGAGGTCCGGCGCCTTCCGGGCGGTCCCCCGGAGCGCCGCCGCGCGTTCGACCAGGGCGATCGCGCCGACCGTCAGCACCAGCAGGCCGGTCACCACCTGCGCCGACTCCACCAGCGGGAGCAGCCCGGGCACGGCCCGGCCGAGCCCGGCCACCTCGGTGGTCGTTCCGAACGCCACCAGTTGCCACGACCCCCAGCCGAAGATCGACCCGGCCGCCGTCCAGGCCACCGCCAGTGGCACCCGCAGCCGCCACCCGGGCCGGATCCGGAACACCAGGAGGAGCAGCGCGACCGCCGCCGCTACGGCCGCCGCGGCGGTCACCCCGTCCATCACCGCGACGCCCCGGCTGTGCTGCTCCCGCCACTCCAGCGGCAGCCCGGCGTGCCCGCCGAAGGCCCAGTAGAGGCGGGCCGAGGCCACCCCGGCGGCGAGCGGCGCGGCCACGGAGGCGAACGTCCGCTGGACGGTGAGGGTGGGGGAGCGGGGCAGGTCGCCGATCCGGTCGTGCAGCAGCCCGGCCCAGCGCTGCCGCGCGTACAGCAGGAACCCGGTGATCAGGGCCAGGCCCTGGACGGCGAACCCGCCGTACACCACGGGGAAGATCCAGCCGCTCGGCCCGTCGTCGGCACCGGCCGCGGGCTCCTCGGGGCCGAGCACCACGGTGGTGAGCAGGAAGAGCGGCAGCGCCACCAGGATCGTGCCGAGCAGCCCGGTGGCCACCCACATAGGGAAGGCCAGCAGCCCGGCCGGGGCCCGCCGGCCCCACGGCCGGACGAAGGACAGCGCGAGCACCACGGCGATCGCGTCCATGCCGAAGGTGAGCAGGTTGACCAGCCACAGGTCGTCCATGGCGTCGGCGTCACCGGCCCCGACCGGGTGGCCGGTGAGCCAGAGCAGTTTGAGGGCGAGGTACGGCAGGGTCGCGGCGACGGCCACCACGGCCGCCGCGGCGCGTACCCGGCCGACGGGCGGCGCGGCGGGGGCCGGGGCCGGACGGAGCGCGGTCGTCGAGGTCATGCGGCCACGCTCCCGCGCGGGGGACCGCCGGCGCGTCCTCCGTGAACGGGATCCGCCTCCCCCGCCAGGGGGATCCGGCGGGGAGGGCACGGTTCCGGGGGAGGAGCGGGAGGTGCGGGGCGGCCCCGGGCAGGCTCCGGTCCGACCGGCGTGCGGCACCGGGCGGGGCGGGTCCGAAGGTCTTGTTACCGACGGGTCGCTTCCCTATCATCGCGGGTGTGACAGCTTTACTGTCAGACCTCGGAGGGGCAGGGGCGCCCGTGCGTGACGGTGGTGTGCGTGGGAACGGCGGCCCGCTGGCCGGGGTCCGCGTGGTCGAACTCGCGGGGATCGGCCCCGGCCCCTTCGCCGCCATGCTGCTGGGCGATCTCGGCGCCGACGTGGTCCGGGTGGACCGCCCGGAGCCCTCGCCGCTCGGCATCGAGCCGGCGTACGACGTCGCCAACCGCAACAAGCGCTCGGTGGTGGTCGACCTCAAGTCCGCCGACGGGCCCGCGCGGGTGCTCGACCTGGCCGCCCGGGCCGACCTGCTGATCGAGGGCTACCGCCCCGGCGTCGCCGAACGCCTCGGCGTCGGGCCCGAGGAGTGCCACGCCCGCAACCCGGCGCTGGTGTACGGCCGGATGACCGGCTGGGGGCAGCAGGGGCCGCTGGCCGCCCGGGCCGGCCACGACATCGGGTACACCGCGGTGGCCGGGGTGCTCGGCCTGGTCGGCCGGGCGGGCGGCGGCGCGGACGAGCCGCCCGCCGTCCCCGCCAACCTCCTCGGCGACTACGCCGGCGGCTCGCTCTACCTGGTCGTCGGCCTGCTCGCCGCGCTCCACCACGCCCGCGCGACCGGCGCCGGCCAGGTCGTCGACGCCGCGATCGTCGACGGAGCCGCCCACCTCACCGCCGTCCTCCAGGGCCTGCTCGCCGCCGGCCGGTGGCAGGACCGGCGGGGCACCAACCTGCTCGACGGCGGCGCCCCGTTCTACGCCGTCTACCAGGCCGCCGACGGCGGCCACCTCGCGGTCGGTGCGCTGGAACCGCAGTTCTACGCCGAGTTCGCACGACTGCTGGAGCTCGGCCCGGACGCGCCCGGCCAGTGGGAGACCGACCGCTGGCCCGAGCTGCGGGCCCGCATCGCCACCCGGTTCGCGAGCCGCACCCGGGCCGCGTGGGAAGCCGTCTTCACCGGCTCCGACGCCTGCGTGGAACCGGTCCTGACGATGCGTCAGGCCGCTTCGCACGCACACCTGGTGAGCCGCTCCACCTACGTCGAGGTGGACGGCGTCACCCAGCCCGCGCCCGCCCCGCGGTTCTCCGCCACCCCGGGGGCGCTGCGCCGCCCGCCCGCCCGCCCGGGCGCCGACACCGCCGAGGTCGCCCGCGACTGGGGCGTGCCCTCCCTGGCGGCCGGACCCCCGGGCGCCGGCTGACGGCTCGCCCCTTCCCCGGCCCCCGCCCGGCCGCCACCCCCTCGACCCCTCCCCCCAAGGAGCCCACCGTGCAACGTGATCTCTTCACCGAGGAGCACGAGGACTTCCGGGCGACCGTCCGGTCCTTCCTCGCCAAGGAGGTGCAGCCGCACTACGACCGCTGGGAGAAGGCCGGCATCGTCGACCGCGCGGCCTGGCTGGCCGCCGGCCGCCAGGGTCTGCTCGGGCTCGCCGTCCCCGCGGAGTACGGCGGCGGGGGCACCGCCGACTTCCGCTACGCCGCCGTGCTCGCCGAGGAGTTCGCCCGGGCCGGCGCCTCCGGACTGGCGCTCGGCCTGCACAACGACATCATCGGCCCGTACCTCACCTCGCTCGCCACCGAGGAGCAGAAGCGCCGCTGGCTGCCCGGCTTCTGCAGCGGCGAGCTGATCACCGCCGTCGCGATGACCGAGCCCGGGACCGGGTCGGACCTCCAGGGCATCCGCACCCGGGCGGTCGACGAGGGCGACCACTACCTGCTCAACGGCGCCAAGACCTTCATCTCCAACGGCATCCTCGCCGACCTGGTGGTCGTGGTCGCCCGCACCACCCCCGAGGGCGGCTCGCACGGCCTCAGCCTGCTGGTGGTCGAGCGCGGGATGCCGGGCTTCGAGCGCGGTCGCAACCTCGACAAGATCGGCCAGAAGGCCCAGGACACCGCCGAGTTGTTCTTCCAGGACGTCCGCGTCCCCAAGGGGAACCTGCTCGGCGAGCTGAACGGGGGCTTCGTCCACCTGATGCAGAACCTCGCCCAGGAGCGGCTCACCATCGCGGCCGCCGCGATCGCCGGCGCCGAGTACCTGGTCGAGATCACCACGGAGTACGTCAAGCGGCGCGAGGCCTTCGGCCGGCCGCTGGCCAAGCTCCAGCACGTCCGCTTCGAGATCGCCGAACTGGCCACCGAGTGCGCGGTCACCCGGGCCTTCGTCGACCGCTGCATCACCGAGCACAACCGCTACGCGCTCACCCCGGCCGACGCCTCGATGGCCAAGTGGTGGGCGACCGAACTGCAGAAGCGGACCGCCGACCGATGCCTCCAACTCCACGGCGGGTACGGGTACATGACCGAGCACCCGGTCGCCCGGGCGTTCACCGACGGCCGTGTCCAGACCATCTACGGCGGGACCACCGAGATCATGAAGGAGATCGTCGGCCGCTCCCTCCTCGGCTGACCGCGCCCGCCCGCTCCACTGCCGGCCCGCCGCCGGCCGTCCGCTCGTCCGCCTGACCGTCCGCCCCTCGCTCCGACCGGCTTCCGACCGCCCGGACACCCGTGCAACCCTCCGCGTCTGAAAGGCTCCTCACCGTGACCACCGAAGCGTACGTCTACGACGCGATCCGCACCCCGCGCGGCCGGGGCAAGGCCGGCGGCTCGCTGCACGGCACCAAGCCGATCGACCTCGTCGTCGGCCTGATCCACGAACTGCGCCGCCGCTTCCCCGACCTGGACCCGGCGGCGGTCGACGACATCGTGCTCGGTGTGGTCAGCCCGATCGGCGACCAGGGCTCCGACATCGCCCGCATCGCCGCCATCGCGGCCGGCCTGCCCGACACCGTGGCCGGCGTCCAGGAGAACCGCTTCTGTGCCTCCGGTCTCGAAGCCGTCAACCTGGCCGCCGCCAAGGTCCGTTCGGGATGGGAGGACCTCGTCCTGGCCGGCGGCGTCGAGTCGATGTCCCGGGTCAGGATGGGCTCCGACGGCGGCGCCTGGGCGATGGACCCGATGACCAACTACGAGGGCTACTTCGTCCCGCAGGGCGTCGGCGCCGACCTGATCGCCACCATCGAGGGCCTCTCCCGCACCGACGTCGACGCCTTCGCCGCCGAGTCCCAGGCCCGGGCGGCCAAGGCCCAGGCCGACGGCCTCTTCGACCGCTCGGTCGTCCCGGTGCGCGACCGCAACGGCCTGCTCGTCCTGGAGCGCGACGAGTTCATCCGCCCCGGCACCACCGTCGAGACGCTGGCCGGACTCAAGCCCTCCTTCGCCACCATCGGCGAGGCAGGCGGCTTCGACGCCGTCGCCCTGCAGAAGTACCACTGGGTGGAGGCCGTCGACCACGTCCACCACGCCGGCAACTCCTCCGGCATCGTGGACGGCGCGGCCCTCGTCGCCATCGGCAACCGCGGGATCGGCGAGCGGTACGGGCTGCGCCCGCGCGCCCGGATCGTCTCCGCCGCCGTCTCCGGCTCCGAGCCGACCATCATGCTCACCGGTCCGGCCCCCGCCACCCGCAAGGCGCTCGCCAAGGCCGGACTGACCGCCGCCGACATCGACCTGGTCGAGATCAACGAGGCCTTCGCGGCCGTCGCCCTGCGGTTCATCCGCGAGATGGGCTTCTCGCCCGAGCAGGTGAACGTCAACGGCGGCGCGATCGCCCTCGGCCACCCGCTCGGGGCCACCGGCGCGATGATCCTCGGCACCCTGATCGACGAGCTGGAGCGGCGCGACCTCCGCTACGGCCTGGCCACCCTCTGCGTGGGCGGCGGTATGGGCATCGCCACCGTCGTCGAGCGCATCTGACCCCCCTCCTGGAGACGTAGATCCCATGTCTGACACCACCATCCGCTGGGAGCAGGACCAGGACGGCGTGGTCACCCTCGTCCTCGACGACCCCACCCAGTCCGTCAACACCATGAACGAGGCCTTCACGGCCGACTTCGAGGCAACCGTCGCCCGGCTGGCCGGCCTCGGCGAGGAACTGCGCGGCGTCGTCGTCACCTCCGCCAAGAAGACCTTCTTCGCGGGCGGCGACCTCAAGCTGCTCTCCGTCGCCCGCTCCGAGGACGCCGCCGCCGTCTTCGAGAAGTCGATGCGCATCAAACGCGCCCTGCGTGCCCTGGAGACCCTGGGCAAGCCGGTGGTCGCCGCGATCAACGGCAGTGCGCTCGGCGGGGGCCTGGAACTCGCTCTCGCCTGTCACCACCGGATCGCCCTGAACACGCCCGCCAGCCGGATCGGCCTGCCCGAGGTCACCCTCGGCCTGATGCCCGGCGGTGGCGGAGTCGTCCGCACGGTACGGCTGTTCGGCATCACCGACGCGCTGCTCAAGGTGCTGCTGCAGGGCCGCCAGTACCGGCCGGCGCAGGCGCTCGACAACGGGCTGGTCCACGAACTCGTGGAGACCCCGGAGGAGTTGACCGCCCGGGCGCGTGCCTGGATCGAGGCGAACCCGACCGCCGTCCAGCCCTGGGACGTCAAGGGGTACCGGATCCCCGGCGGTACGCCCAGCACCCCGGCGCTCGCCGCCAACCTGCCCGCGTTCCCGTCCAACCTGCGCAAGCAGCTGGCCGGCGCCCCCTACCCGGCGCCGCGCAACGTGCTCGCCGCCGCCGTCGAGGGCGCCCAGGTGGACCTCGACACGGCCATGGTCATCGAGGCCCGCTACTTCACCGAGCTGGCCTGCGGACAGACCAGCAAGAACATGATCCAGGCCCTGTTCTTCGACATGCAGGCGGTCAACTCCGGTGCCGGCCGGCCGGATTCCTTCGAGAAGCGGACGGTCCGCAAGGTCGCCGTCCTCGGCGCCGGCATGATGGGCGCTGGCATCGCCCACGCCTGCGCCAAGGCCGGCCTCCAGGTGCTGCTCAAGGACGTCACCGTCGAGGCCGCGGAGCGCGGCAAGGCCTACTCCGAGGGCCTGTTGGCGAAGGCGGTGGCCCGCGGTCGCACCACCGCGGCGCAGCGCGACGAACTGCTCGCCCGGATCACGCCCACCGCCGAGGCCGCCGACCTGGCCGGCTGCGACGCGGTGATCGAGGCCGTCTTCGAGAACCCCGAGCTGAAGCACAAGGTGTTCCAGGAGATCGAGGGCGTCGTCGCCCCGGACGCGCTGCTCTGCTCCAACACCTCCACGCTGCCGATCGGGCTGCTCGCCGAGGGCGTCGAGCGCACCGCCGACTTCATCGGCCTGCACTTCTTCTCGCCGGTCGACAGGATGCGGCTGGTGGAGATCATCCGCGGCCCGCAGACCGGGGACGAGGCGCTGGCCCGTGCCTTCGACCTGGTCCGGCAGATCGACCGGACGCCGATCGTGGTCAACGACTCGCGCGGCTTCTTCACCTCCCGGGTGATCGGCCAGTTCCTCAACGAGGGCGTGGCGATGGTCGGTGAGGGCGTCGACCCGGCCACCGTCGAACAGGCCGCCGCCCAGGCCGGCTACCCCGCCAAGGTGCTGTCACTGCTCGACGAGCTGACCCTCACCCTGCCGCGGAAGATCCGTGACGAGTACCGGCGGTCCGTCGAGGCGGCCGGCGGCGAGTGGAACGCCCACCCCGCCGACGCGGTGGTGGACCGGATGGTCGACGAGTTCGGCCGCCCCGGCCGCAGCGGTGGCGCCGGCTTCTACGAGTACGGCGAGGACGGGAGGCGCGGCCGGCTCTGGCCGGGTCTGCGCGAGCACTTCACCCGGGCCTCGGTGGAGGTCCCCTTCGAGGACCTCAAGGAGCGGATGCTGTTCAGCGAGGCGCTGGACTCGGTCCGCTGCCTGGAGGAGGGCGTGCTCACCTCCGTCGCCGACGCCAACGTCGGCTCCATCCTCGGCATCGGCTTCCCGGCCTGGACGGGTGGCGTCCTCCAGTACGTCAACGGCTACCCGGGCGGGCCGGCCGGCTTCGCGGCCCGCGCCCGCGAACTCGCCGCCGCGTACGGCGAGCGGTTCGCGCCGCCGGCCCTGCTGGAGCGGATCGCCGCCGAAGGCCGCACCTTCAAGGACTGACGTATCGTCAGCTGGGCGAGGCCCCGTCCTCCGCGGCCTCGCCCAGTTCCTCCCGGAGCGACCGCTGGAACGCCGTCACCAGCGCCTGCGCCACCATCGGCCGGATGTGGCCCGTGAGCGCCTTCATCCGCTCCACCTCGTCCGGAGCCGGCTCGCTCTCCCGGTACGGCCGCCACACCGTCTCCCGGAACAGCCGCTGCAACTCCCGCGCCGTCGCCCGGCTGTGCTCCAGCACCACCGCGCGCGCGGCCTGCAGCGTCTCCAGGGGGATCGGCACGTCCAGGATCCGCACGCCCAGCGGCAGCAGTCCCGGGTCCACCCGGAACACGTCCGGGTCCGCCGTCCGCTCCAGCGCCCCCATCGCGGCCAGCCGGTCCACCTGCTCCTCGGACAGTCCCCGCCCGGCCCGCCGCTCCAACTGCACCCGGCCCACCTCCTCCGGCGTCTCCGGCGTCCACGACGCCACCAGCGCCCGGTGGATCGCCAGGTCCAGCGGGGTCGAGTCGTGCGGCAGCCGCCCCAGGTACCGCTCGATCGCGGCCAGGGTCAGGCCCTGCCGCTGCAACTCCTCGATCAGCCCCAGCCGGTCCAGGTGCTCCGCCCCGTACCACCCGACCCGCCGGGCCCCCAGCACCGGCGGCGGCAGCAGCCCCTTCGTCCCGTAGAACCGCACCGTCCGGACGGTCACCCCCGCCCGCGCCGCCAACTCGTCGACCGTCAGCCGCACCTCCACCCCCGCCTCCCGCTCCGCGCCCGCCGCATCCCGCACCGTCACTGTGACACCGCGAGTGTGACACCGCTGTGCCACCCGGTCCACTGCCGCCGCCCCGGCCTTCCGCCTCCCGGCCGCCCCGGCCGCCCCGGCCGCCCGGGGAGTCCGGGTACGGCGCCGGGCCCGCGCTCCGTGGGGAGCGCGGGCCCGGCGGTCGTGGCAGCGGTGGTGCCGACGGTGTGGACGGTCGCGTCGGCGTCAGCGGGTGGCGGTGTCGACGAGGTCGGGGTGGTGGCGGCGGGTGACCTCGGGGTGGGCCCTCGTGTATCCCTTCCACTCGTTGAAGCCGAAGTCGGCGTAGAGCGGGTTGGCCGGGTCCTGGGTGGCGCCCGGGGCGTGGTGGGCGAGGGGGAAGTCCAGCGGTTCGACGTGGGCGTCGAGCCGCGGGTTGTAGAAGAAGGGGACGGAGAAGCGCTCCCGGGCGCCGGCCGGGCTGACCACGCGGTGGCTGGTGGCCTTGAGGTAGCCGTCGGTGGCGACCTCCAGCAGCTCGCCGAGGTTGACCACGAAGGCGCCCTCCATCGGCGGGACCTCCAGGAAGCTGCCGTCCGAGCGCTCCACCTGGAGACCGCCGACGGTGTCCTGGAGGAGGAGGGTGATGAAGCCGTAGTCCTTGTGCGCGCCGACGCCCTGGCCGGCGCCGTCGGGGGCGGTGCCCGGGTAGCGGACCAGCTTCAGCCGCAGGTGCGGGTGGCCGGCGAAGGCGTGCTCGTAGAAGTCGGGGCGGGCGCCGATCGCGGCGAGCAGTTCGTGCAGCAGCCGGCGGGCGACGTCACCGAGCCGGTCGATCCAGCCGAGGGCGGCGGTCCGCAGCTCCGGGAGCGCCTCGGGCCACTGGTTGGGGCCCTCCAGCCACCAGTAGGAGGGCTCGCCCGGGGCGGGGACGTGCGGGGGCAGCTCGGCGCCGATGTCGAGCTGGTCGCGCCAGTCCTGGCTGCCGCCGGTGCGCTCGTCGCCGGTCCGGGTGTAGCCGCGGTAGTGCGGGGAGTTGAGGTTGGCGACGGCGAGGCGGTCGGCCTCGGGGAGGGCGAAGAAGGCCCGCATGGCGGCGGTCAGGGCGGTCGTCTCGTCCGCGGGGACGCCGTGGCCGACGAGCTGGAAGAAGCCGACGTCGGTGGCGGCGGCGCGGAGCTCGTCGTGCAGCCGGGTGCGGTCCTCGGGGCTGCCACCGGCGAGCGAGAGGTCGATCACCGGGAGGCTGTCCAGCAGGGCGGGCGCCGTCCCGGGGGCGGTCCCGGATGCTGCCGCTGCGGTCGTGGCGACGGCTGCGGCCGGGGCTGCGGTCTCGTGCTCGACGGAGGGGGTGGTGGGGTGCTGCTGCGTCATGGGTGACATCCGCTGGGTCTCGTCCCGACCCGTTCCGGTGGTGACCGGGGACGCCGGGGACGCGCCTGGTGCGGCGGGTGTGCCCGGGGGTCGGGGAGGGGGAACGGCCGGCAGGGGCCGCGCTGAGGGTGGGAGGGTGCGAGGTTCAGCTGGAGCGTCGACAGGACATGCTGGTCACGCGGAGCAGGTCCACGTGGCGACGGCGAACGAGTATGAGCACGTCACCAGCCTAGATCAAGGGTTCGAGGAGCGGAGAAGGGCCCGTGGCGCCGGGGGGTCCGGGCCGGAACATGTCATAGCCATGACGAGATGGTGCTCTCGTGGTGGACGGCAGGCAAGAGGGCGGGAAAGGGGTACGGGCAGCGGGCGCGGGACGGGCGGGCGCGGAGGGGCCCCGTCCGCCCGTCCCGCGCCCGCCCCGCCGGTCAGGCCGGCAGCGTCGCCGCGTACGCCTCGATCGCGTCCCGCTGGTACGCGGCCAGGCCCGGCGCGATCGCCTCGTACGCCGCCCGCCACGGCTCGTTCTCCACGCAGGCCCGGCCCATCGCGCGGAACTCCTCCACCGGCACCGGCCGGATCCCGGTCAGCGCCCGGTGCTGCGCCTCGATCTCCGCCCGCACCGGCCCGTCGTCGACGGGCCGGCCGGCGACCATCAGCTCGGCCAGCCGGACCATCTGCGCGGTGCGCAGCCGCTGGCCGGCCTCGACCTCCTGCGGACTCATCGCGGCGGTGACGCGCCCGGCGGCCTCGGCGAGCTCCGGGAACTCGCGCAGACCCTCCTCGTAGTCGGTGGGCCGGACTCCCTCGAAGAGGTTCTCCGGCCGGTTGATCTCGGTCATCGGCGTGCCGTCCTTCCTGGATCGCTCCAGTTCGGTGATCGTGCGGGAGACGGTCCCGGCCAGCGCGTCGAGCCGGTCCCGCTCGGCGAGCAGTCGCCGGTGGTGGCCGCGCAGGGCCTCCAGCTCGTCCACCTGGGTGGCCAGGATCCGGCCGATCTCGGAGAGCCCCAGTCCCAGCGCCCGCAGCACGAGGATCTGCTGGAGCCGCAACAGGTCCCGCTCCTCGTAGTAGCGGTGGCCGTTGGGGCCGATCCGCGCGGGCGGCAGCAGCTCGATCTCGTCGTAGTGCCGCAGCGTCCGGGCGGTCACGCCGGACATCCGGGCGACGTCGGCGATGGGCCAGGCGGCCATGCGTTCTTCCTCACGTGTCCCACCGGGCCGGTCGGTCCGGCCCTGGTCAGGACGGTAGGGGCTTCCGTTGCGGCAACCGCAAGCCCCGGCGCGGCCTCCGGCTCGCCCGGCGGGCCCGCCCGTGACGGATCCCACCCTGCCGCTCGGGTGGTGGAGGGTGCGGCCGGGCCCCGGCCGCCGCGTCGTACGCCCCACCGGCCCTGCCGGTCGGGGGGGGTGCCTCTATGTCCTTCGTCAAGGATGTGGTGCCGGTTTTGGTGCTGTTGGGGGTGGTCATGCGGCGGGGGTGGCGGCTGGGGTTCGGGATTCGTAGAGGGTGCCGTCGCGGAGCATGGCGAACAGGACGCT